>JBIIXW010000021.1:0-33847 GCA_044347165.1 Chthoniobacteraceae bacterium | reverse complement strand
CGGGAACTACGTGGTACCTCTTCAAATAGGCGCCCCTGACATGTGTTTTCCAAAACTCAACATGGCGAGTTTTTGGTGTTTCTTTGTCAGTTGCGTCATCATGGTTGGAAGTTTCTTCGTTGGGACCGGGGCGGCGAAGTCGGGGTGGACGGCTTATCCTCCTCTTGCAGGAATTGCTGACATGCCAGAGGGAGGATCTCTTTGGTGGAATGGGCAGACGCTCTGGTTGCTAGGAATGGTCTTTAACATCACAGGTTCGCTCTTAGGGTCGGTTAATTTTATCGCGACTATTATTCAGTTGCGGGCGCCGGGAATGACATGGATGCGACTACCTTTCTTCGTTTGGGCGCAGTTCGTGACGGCCTTCCTGCTGTTGTTGGCTTTCCCTCCGCTCGAGGCTGCCGGTTTGATGCAGTTCACTGACCGAGTTTTCGGAACCAGTTTCTTCATGCCCACTGGTCTTGCAGTGGCGAAGGCTGTTGGGCAGACGTGGGCCGGTGGCGGTAGTCCAGTTCTTTGGCAGCACCTTTTCTGGTTTTTGGCTCACCCTGAGGTGTACGTATTAATCCTTCCCGCGATTGGAATGGTAGCGGAGATTGTCGCTAACAACACCAGAAAGCCAATCTATGGTTACAAGAGCATGGTCTACGCCGTGTTCGCCCTTGGTTTCCTGTCGTTCATAGTGTGGGCGCATCACATGTACATGACTGGCATGGGGGCGAAGGTTGCGTCATTCTTTCAAGCGACGACCATTATGATTTCCGTCCCCTCGGTCATCCTGTTGACTTCTCTCATCCTCTCGTTGTGGGGGGGATCGATTCGGTTCAACAATGCGATGTTGTTTGCTGCTGCGTTTCTGCCGATGTTTGGGATCGGGGGGTTGACGGGGATACCTCTGGCGTTCAATGCGGTGGATTTATTCCTACACGACACGTACTATGTCATTGGGCATTTCCATTACGTGGTGGCTCCCGGGACAATCTTCGCGATTTTTGCGGGTGTCTATCATTGGTATCCGAAGGCTACTGGTCGCCATTTGAACGTATTTCTTGGCCGCGTTCACTTCTGGGGTTCGCTTGTTGCGATCAACGGGCTATTCTTTCCGATGTTCCTCCAGGGGATGGCAGGCGTGCATCGGCGCTGGTATGATGGGGGAGCGACCTACGAAGGAATCATTGCACCGGTTTTGAAGTGGAACAACTTCATGACGGTTTCGGCGATCCTGTTGGCGCTATTTCAGTTGCCGTTTATCTACAACTTCTTCTCCAGTATTTTCTTGGGTCAGAAAGCGAACGACAACCCTTGGGAGGCCACCACTTTGGAGTGGGAGACACCGACTCCGCCGCCGCATGGGAACTTCGTTAAGGAGATCAACGTTGTGCGTGGTCCATACGAGTATAGTGTCCCCGGCGAATCGAAGGATTTCTTAACGCAGAACGCCTAGTCTGAGCTTGTTGAACTTGAAATAGGATAAAAATGGAGATTCCACACACAGTTATTGCGAGACCTGACACAGGTCTTTACAGTTCGAAACTTGGCATTTGGTTGTTTTTGGCGTCAGAGGTGATGCTCTTCGGCGGGTTGTTTTCCGCGTACATCTTCCTTCGACTCGGAAGCGAACCTGGGTATTGGCCTCACGGTTTGCTGAACGTGCCGGTTGGGACGATGAACACGGCGGTACTGATTGCGTCCTCAGTAACGGTCGTGTTTGCGTGGGCAGCGCTGAAGATGCGAAAGTTCACTCAGTACAAAGTGTACATGGCGATTACCATTCTCTGTGGGATTTTGTTTTTGGTGGTGAAGTTGTCGTATGAATGGCCTGACAAGTTCGATCATTTTGGCGTGTTCGTTAAGAAGGGTGTAGCTGAAAAGTACGATTTTCTTCTCGGGAACTCTCATCTAAAAGAAAAGGGGCTTGAGCCTCGTTGGGAGGTCGCAGGTCACCTTCTGCACGCACCGGAAGCGAGTCCTTACAGGCATCTCGCTGAGCATGGACTGCATCATGAGGAGTCCCACCTTGATGCTGAGGCCAAGGCCAAGGTTGAGGAGGCTAAGTCTAAGGATTCTTACGCGATCCTTCTCGATGCGGTGAATGCTGATCCGAAAAGTCCCGAGAACGAGAGGCCTCACTTCATCCCGCGCAAGCGGTCTACGAAGGTTGCGGTCGTCGACAAGGCTGACGTGGATCATGCGAGTAACTTTACGCCTCGTCACTCGACCTATTTTGCGACCTACTTCCTGATCACCGGTCTGCACGGATTGCATGTGCTCGGAGGTATTTTGGTTTTCATTTATTTCTGGCTTCCGATCCCGGGCGGTACGTTGCTGTACCGAAAAAATCCGGAGCACTTGGCCAATCGGGTCGAAGTTGCCGGTCTTTTCTGGCACTTCGTTGACTTGGTGTGGATTTTCGTGTTCCCGATTTTCTACCTCCTCTAGGTTCTGTTTATGTCCGACCATCATTCTGAAGTACATCATCATGGCAGTGAGGCCGACCATGCGCATGCTGCATCGCACGCCAAAGCCTACCTCGCTGTAGGGGCAGCTCTGCTTGCCCTCACTGGCTTCACAGTATTTTTGTCCTACATCGATTTCGGGTCACAGAGCCGAAATATCATTGTCGGAATGATTGTCGCAACCTTCAAAGCATCCTTGGTTGCGGCGATATTCATGCATTTGAAGGGGGAGAAGAAGACCATCTGGCAGTTTCTCATTATGACGACCATTTTTGCGATTGGTCTGTTTATGTTAACCCTGTTGGCCAACGGTGATCCTATTCCAGGTTCGACGACCGCGATTCGCTAG
The DNA here is from genome assembly GCA_044347165.1 of Chthoniobacteraceae bacterium. Taxonomy (GTDB): domain Bacteria; phylum Verrucomicrobiota; class Verrucomicrobiia; order Chthoniobacterales; family Chthoniobacteraceae; genus JBEEPE01. The sequence continues at coordinate 31,042 of JBIIXW010000021.1, read as the reverse complement.
GTTATGAGACTCAAAGCCTTCCATCTTTTCTTCTTGTTTGTGTCAGTTCTTCTCTGCGGGGGCTGTTGTTGGTGGGCTTTGTCGACGGGGGCAAGCCAAGCGTTTGGCTACGGGAGTGGCGGCTTGGGATTGGTTCTGTTGGTATACAGTGTGTATTTTGTTCGTAAGTCCCGAGGGATTATTGTTTGAACCCTACGAACCGAATGAATCGTATGAAGCGTGCTTTTTTGCTGGGTTTTCTCGCAAGTGCTTTTTTTGCTTCCTCTGAGTGTGAGGCGTGTTCCGTGTGCATGGGTGCGTCTGGCTTGACTGCGGAGGCCACTAACAACGCAATATTCTTCATGCTGGGAACTTTGTTTCTTGTTTTTGGAGGGATTATCGCGGCTGGTATTTCAATCGTTCGAAAATCTCGGATGGCGGTTTCTGCATACGCAGAGTTGAATTCTTTGGTTAAATAGTATGATTAATAAGGCTCTTGGTATCATTGAGAATGCTTCGGAACATGGATTCCAAGTGGATCATATGCTCGAGTTTTGCCATTGGTTCATGGCGATTCTCGGGGTTTGTTGGTCCATTTTCTATGTGGTGACGATTTACAAGTTCCGTCAGTCGAAGAACCCTCGCGCGAACTACCATGGGGTGATGAGTCATGCTTCGACCCATGCGGAGGTCAGTGTTATTTTAATCGAAGCTGTGTTGTTGATTGGCTTCGCAATACCTATCTGGACGACTCGGGTGAATGAGATTCCGAATCAGGATGAGGCTTTGAGGGTGCGGGCGATTGGCGAGCAGTTTGGATGGAACTTTCATTACCCAGGGCCGGATCGCAAGTTTGGGAAGGTAGATATCAAGTTTGTGTCGCCCTCCAATCCGCTCGGATTGGATCCGAATGACGCTGATGGGAAGGACGACGTGGTTTCTCGGAATGATCTTCATGTTGTTGAGAAAATCCCTGTGGTTCTTGATATCACTTCGAAGGACGTAATCCATGCGATTTCGATCAAGCAGATGCGTGTGGCGCAGGATGCGATTCCTGGCTCTAGCATTCCGGCTTGGTTTAAACCATTGCGGACAGGTAAGTTCGAGATTGTTTGCGCTCAGCTGTGTGGATCTGGGCATTACTCCATGCGCGCCTTGTGCTTGGTTGACGATCAGAAAAGCTTTGACGAATTCATTAAGGAGCAAAGCGCGCTTCGGGCTCCCAGCGTTGCGAGTAACTGAGGAACCGATGGATTTTGCTTTTGAAAGGGTGCCCCTCGGCACCCTTTTCTCTTCTATCAAGTGACTAAAAGTGTTCCAGATGCGGCGGTTTCCGGAGCTGGCTTGAGATGGTTCTCAGTCGTCGTCGTTTTTGCGGTGTTCGGGCTGATTACGGTGGGCGGTTTGGTCACGAGTTGGAACGCGGGGATGGCGGTTCCTGATTGGCCGCTGAGTTTTGGTTCGCTGAACCCAGCGGGTTGGTGGGCTGATTTTGCCGTGCGGCTGGAGCATGGGCATCGACTCTATGCGGCTGGGGTTGGGGTGTTGGTTGGGGTATTTGTCGCTTGGATTCATGGAAATATTCGCGCACTTGGGGTGGCTTTGGTCGTCGGGGTGCTCATTGGTGGTGTCGGGCGATTTCTTGGACTCTCGAGTGAAGCGAGGATGCATCTGGGGTTGTGGTGTCCTGCTGCGGCGTTCCTGATCTCTTTGATGGCTCGTGATTTTCATCAGACGCGGGAGTTGGTATTACTCAGCCGGTTTGCGTTCTTGCTGGTTTGCCTGCAAGCGACGTTGGGTGGTTTCCGTGTGACGCAAGAAACGGCTGGGAGTGTCGATGTCGCCCTGGTGCTGAGAGTGTTTCACGGGTGTGTTGCGCAAGTTTTCCTAGGTGTGCTGGTGACGATTGCGGCGTTGTTGGTTTGCCGTGGGAGGTTCGTCGGGAGTGGTAGGCCGGCGAGGTGGGTTCTCCTTGGGAGCCTTTTTTTCCAACTGGTGTTGGGGGCCACAATCCGGCACAAGGGGGCTGGGCTGGCCATCCCGACTTTCCCCGCGGCCGATTCGGGTGGTGCGTTTATCCCTTCCGTCCACGGTTTTCTCGTGGATTTGCACTTCACACACTCGCGTGTGTTGCCCCTTTTTATCTTGGGATTGGTTGTTTGGGTATTTCAGTCGGATTTGCGCAGGGGTGAGGCGCGGGTGGGTTGGAGGGCGTTGCCTCTGATGTTGGTGGTGTGTCAGGTTGTGCTGGGTGTTTCCGTGATTTGGTCAGGGCGCTCGGCGGGAGTCACCACGTTGCATGTGCTAACTGGGGCATCGCTTCTGGCCTCCGTCGTTTTGAACTTGTGCATTGATTCGATGCAGAAGCTTCCGGTTCTGCGGGAGGGCGAGGTATGAGCGTCGGTCGAGTCGAGATTCCTGGAGCAGAACCTGGCGGCGAGGAGGTGCCCAGTTTCTTTGCGGATTTGATGGTTTTGACGAAAGTTCGTCTGAGTTTTTTGGTGCTGGTGACGACATTGACTGGATTTTGGTACTCCAAGGCGTTGTCAGGGGTGGGAGCGTCTCAGGGTGGAGTCCTGACGACGGGAAACCTCTTGAGTTGCCTTCATGTCATGATTGGGACGGCGTTTTCTGCATTCTCTGCGGCTGCATTGAATCAGTCGTATGAAGGGGAGGTAGATTCTCGGATGGAGCGGACGCGAGATCGGCCTGTTCCTGCGGGGCGGATTGAGTCGGGTAAGGTGTTTAAGCTCGGGGTTGGGCTGGGGGTTGTTGGGGTGATTTACTTGTTGTTGTTTTCGGGATCGATGACCGCCGCTTTGGGGGCGTTGACGATTTTCATTTACGTGTGGGTTTACACGCCGATGAAGCAGCGGTCATTTGCGGCGGTTTATGTTGGGGCTGTATCTGGTGCGCTGCCGCCGCTCATGGGGTGGGTCGCTGCGGGAGGAAAGGGGTGGTGGGGCGGCTGGGTCCTTTTCTGTGTTCTGCTGTTTTGGCAGATGCCTCATTTTCTTGCGATTGCATGGTTGTATCGCGATGAATACGAGGCAGCCGGTCTCAAGATGCTTCCGTCGGAAGATCCGCAGGGTGAGCGTGCGGGGGGGATTGCTTTGGGATTCGCGGTGCTCCTCACTGGTGCAGGCTTTTTCCCGTGGTTCACCGGGACGGTTACGGGGTTTCATCTTCCGCTTTCGGCTCTCCTGAACTTCTTCATGGTTGGGTCAGCTCTCGTTTTTCTTTTGGACCGGTCGAGGCTGACGGCTCGGCGTCTCTTTTTTGCTTCGATTGTTTATCTGCCCCTTCACTTGGCTTTATTTTTATGTTCGGTGAAAGGGTAATGGTTTCGCTGCGGTGGTTGGCTCGGTTTTGGGTCGGGCTGCTTTTTGTTAGTTTTACGGGATGCGAATCGGACTCTTCCGTCGCTAAACGGTGTATTGGTAACTATTGGCCGGTGCCGGATTTCTCGTTGATCAACCAAGATGGGTTGCCTTTTCGCAGGACCGAGATGGGGGGAAGGGTTTGGGTGGTCGATTTCTTTTACACAACCTGTCCGGGGCCGTGTCCGGCACTGACGAGTCGGCTGAGCGAGGTGCATCGGGTGTTTGCTGGAGAATCGAGGGTGGGGTTTCTTTCCATTTCGAGTGATCCGAGCAAGGACACTCCCGAGATTCTCAAGCGTTACGCGGAGCGCTTTCAAGCAGACCAACGGTGGCAGTTTTTGACCGGAGATGAGGCAGGTGTATTTGCGTTAGCGAATGAGGGATTCAAGATGGGGATTGCGAAGGTGGAGGGAGCGCCGGAACCCGTTACGCACAGCACAAAGCTGGCGTTAGTGGATGAATCGGGCATGGTGCGAGGTTTTTTCGAGGGCATTGGCGAGGAGGCGGGAAACGGAAAGGGGCGCAGAGAGTTGGTGAAGTGCATTCAGCATCTTTTGAAGAATCAATCTGTTACAAAATAGTATGGACGTGACTCAGCTTCCCTTGGTTAACGCCTCGCTCAATGCAACTGCGACCGTGCTGCTTCTTTCAGGAATTGTTGCGGTGAAGCGAGGCAACGCCCGGTTGCACTCGGGATTGATGATTGCCGCCATTGTGGTGTCAGCCTTGTTCCTGACGAGCTATCTCATGTACCACTTCAACGTTGGAAGCGTTACTCGCTTCACGCATCCCGGTTGGCCGAAGGCAGTGTACTTCTTCATCTTGTTCACCCACATCCCGCTGGCTGTTCTGGTCTTGCCACTTCTCGTTCGTACGGTTTGGCCAGCATGGAAGGGCGATTTTGTTCTGCATCGGAAGCGAGCAAAAGTGACGTTCCCTGTTTGGCTTTATGTTTCGGTGACTGGGGTTCTCGTTTACCTGATGTTGTATGTTTGGTTCCCGCCGGCGGGGGTATAGTTTGCTCGTTGCCGGACTCGTCTCATTTGCGAGTGCGTCGGGCGGTGTTGCAGATGATGCGATCAAGTGGTTCGAAGGCTGGAGGTTGAAGGGTTGGGTCACGTATCCCTTCGAAAAGTTTGAGGCGGGTGAAACTCCAAAGTCCCGCGATACGCCCTTCGATGGGGTGCGTTTGGTGCGGGGGGAATCGGAATGCATGGGCTTGGTTTTGCGCGGGGAGAGTCCGTTGCGCGATGTGCGGATTGAGGTGGTTCAGGCTGGCACCGAGCTGCCGTTGGACCGAGGGGTTCGTGTCTCGGTTTGGCGTTTGGGTTATGTGCATGTGAGCGAGCCCAGTGGTGAGCGAATCAAGGGGGGAATGCCGTTTCTTACGAGGCGAGGTGAGATTCCCGACATCTTGTCAGAATCAAAAGAGAACGTGATGCGGGTGAACCGTAACTTGCAGTTTTTCATTCGGATTGAGGCGTCGCGAGAGTCCGTCGCGGGTCCTCGAGCGGCGGAGATTCGTCTTCGGTACCGGCGCGAGGCATGGATGCCCGCCGACCAACCGACTGAGCATCGGTTTCGGTTTGCGATCGCAATCTCCGAAGTGGCACTTCCCGCGAAGAGCCCGTTGATGAACACCACGTACCTGAGTCCGTCCAAGTTTAATCTTTCGGAACTTGGTCCGGATGAGCGTGCTTCGACGATTCGGTTATTCGCGAGCGCGAGGCAGACGCCGCATCCCTTGTTGCCGGCTCCGAAAGTTTCGATCCGAGACGGACGTGTGGACGTTGACTCCTTCGAGTGGGAGCGGGCGGTGGATGAAGTTTTGTCGGTTCATCCGGATGCTGAGTTGTTTGTGCCGGCTTGGGCAGCGTACCCAGATAAGCGGCTTCAGGGGTTGTATTTCGTGCATCACCGACCGGCATCTCTGACGCAGAAATGGTTTGGAGTTCCGATTTGCGAAGAAAATGGGGGATTGAGCGAGGCGTTCAAAGACGTGTTTGGTCAATATCTTGCGCATGTTCAATCGGTGATCGAGTCGCGAGGATGGGGAAATCGATTTCACCTCGCCACCGTCGATGAGCCCTACGCAGTGCATACGAGCGACCGCGCCCAAGATACTCCAGCGAACAACTATCGACTGGTCGCAGAACTTGCCGCTCTCTATCGCGATAAAGCGCCATCGATCAAACCCTTTGTGACTGGGGAGCCATTTGATGAAGTTGATGGGCTCGGCAGGATTGGGCACTGGTGCGTTCGTAATCTGAGTAAGGCAACACTGGTCAGGCAAGCGATTCAGGGCACAGGGTCGGTAATGACGGTTTGCGATAACTATAGAAGCGCCATTGATTTTCCGGCGGTGGCACCTCGCACTCTTGGATGGCTCGCGTGGTCGGTGGGTGCTCAGGGTTGGCTGACCTTTGAGGCACTTTCCCAGTTTGAAGATGCCTACGAGGGAAGTGTACTGACTTATCCCATGATTCATGGGCCGAGCGTGTGGGGAATGGGGCAGTTTTTTTATCCGAGGATGGGGCGGCCAGGTCTGATTGCGTCAGTTCGGTGGGAAATGATGCGGGAGGGGGCCGAGGACTATGAGCTGCTTTGGTGTCTGGCTCAACGTGCTGAACGAAAGGCTGATTCGGAAGCGTGGCTGACGCGGGCTTCAAATCTTTTGGGACGAGAGTCTTCACGATTGGCTGGCGGCGTGGGCGATCCCGAAACGCAGAGCGCGACGAGAGTACCAAATCCGCAACATCAGTCGGAAGTGCAATCGGTTCGACAGCAGGTGATTGAAATTCTTGAGGAGCCCAGTTCGAAGTGATCATGCGAGAATGCTCTGCACGACTTTTCCGTGGACGTCGGTGAGTCTGAATCGACGGCCTTGGAAATCGAAGGTGAGTCGTTCGTGATCCAAGCCAAGGCAGTGGAGAATCGTTGCCTGAAGGTCGTGAACGTGGACGGGATTTTCGACGACATGAAAGCCGAAATCATCGGTTTTTCCATAAGTGAGTCCCCCTCGTATTCCCCCGCCTGCCAACCACATCGAGTAAGACTGGGGGTGGTGGTCTCTTCCGAGCGTTCGGCCAAGCGCCGGATTGTTTTCAACCATGGGCGTTCGCCCAAACTCGCCACCCCAGACGACGAGGGTGGAATCGAGCAGTCCGCGTTCTTCGAGGTCGTTGACGAGTGCGGCTGAAGCTTGGTCCGTTTTCTTGCAGTTCCCGGTGTGGTTGCCGACAAGACCGGAGTGAGCGTCCCAGCCTTCGTGATAGATGTTAATGAATCGTACGCCGCGCTCGACCATGCGCCGCGCGAGGAGGCAGGCGCGCGCGAAGGAGGGTTTGTCTGGCTCGCATCCATACGTCTCAAGGGTGGCTTTGGATTCGCCTTTCAAGTCCATGAGCTCGGGGGCGCTGGTCTGAAGACGGAACGCCATTTCATATGCATCGAGTCGCGTCTGGATTTCGGGATCGCCGACGCGGTGGAGGCTCGATTGATTCAGTGCAGACACTACGTCGAGCGTGTCTCGCTGTGCTTCGCGATCAACGCCGCTGGGAGAGCTAACGTTCAAAATGGGATCCCCTTGGTTTCTGAAACGGACGCCAGTGTATCCGGTTGGCAAAAAGCCGCTGGACCAGTTGGCGTTACCGCCACTGATGCCGGATCCCGTGCTCATTACCACGAACGCGGGGAGGTCTTTTGACTCGGATCCAAGTCCGTAAGTCACCCACGATCCGATGCTGGGCCTGCCAGGTTGAGAAAACCCAGTATTGAAAAAAATCTGCGCGGGCGCGTGGTTGAACTGATCGGTTGTGACCGAACGAACGAGACAGACTTTATCGATGACCTTCGCGAGATACGGCAACGTTTCGCTGAGTTCGGTTCCCGATTGACCATGCTTTGAAAAAGCGAAGCGAGGTGCCATCACCGCCGCGTCGGATCGGATGAACGCGTATCGTTGTCCGCCGATGACGGACGGAGGCAACGGCTTGCCATCGAACCGGTGAAGGGCGGGCTTATTGTCGAAGAGATCAAGTTGGGAGGGAGCGCCCGCCATGAACAAGTGGATGACGGCCTTGGCCTTCGGAGTGAAGTGAGCTGCTGCGGGTGTTGCGGTAGCGGCAAACGATGAGCGAGAGGTGGTTATGAGACTGGCCAGACCCATCTTGCCGAGTCCAATGCCGCACTCATTGAGAAACCATCTGCGAGAGGTGTGAGATGCTGTGTCCATGTGGCTTCAGTTTTTGGTGATGGTTTCGTCAAGGTTCATGAGTGCGCGCACGACAAGTGTCCAAGCAGCAGATTCCACGGAGTTGGATTTTGCTGAGGACTGGAGCGCATCGGCTTTGAGTTCACCGGAAGTGAGCCGCGAACGCTGTTTGGTGAGATAGCGTTGAAGGTTGTCGAGTTCTGATACCTCGGGCGATCTTCCGGTGAATCGAAGGTGCAGTTCTGTCAGGCGAGTCTCGTCGTCTTCTGCTAACTCCGCAGCGACTTTGCCTGCGTGACGCGCCATCTCCATAAATGCGTCGTCATTGAGCAGGGTTAGGGATTGCAGCGGGGTATTGGTATTCTCTCGCCGAGCCACACACACCTCGCCGCTCGGTGCATCGAATGTTCCCAACATGGCGAAGGGAGCTGAGCGCTTCATGAAGGTGTATAGCGAGCGGCGATAGCGATCCTCTCCCTGACTGGTGTTCCATGCTCCGCCGCCGTAGGCGGCTTCAGTGACTCCTTGAGGTTGAGGGGGATAAACCGATGGGCCATACATTTTTTGCGAAAGAAGGCCACTCGCATGAAGCAGGACATCGCGGATTTGTTCCGCCTCAAGCCGTGAACGCGATCCGCGCGCGAGGAGGACATTTTCTGGATCTGTCTTCAACGCTTCTGCGGTAACAACAGAGGACTGCTGATAGGTGCGGCTCGTGACAATCAGTCGGTGCAACTTCTTCATCGACCAACCATTGTCTTGGAACTCGCACGCCAACCAGTCGAGGAGCTCTGGATGGGAGGGGGCATCACCTTGAATGCCGAAGTCGGCTTGGGTTTTGACGATGCCGCGACCGAAGAATGCGGCCCAATGACGGTTGACTAACACCCGAGCCGTGAGCGGATTCTGATTTGAAACCAGCCAGTTAGCGAAGTCGATCCGTGAGCGGACTGGGGGTGTTACAGGAGTTCTCAGCTGCGCAGGGATCTCGGGCTCGACCTGCGCTTTTGGTTGTAAGAACTCGCCTCGGTGATGGAGATGCGTGATTCGTGGATGAGATTTCGGACGCTCGCGCAGAACCAACGTGGTGGGTCCGGAGACCGGTCGCAGGAGGTCTTTAATTTGTTTCGCGTCTTGTGCGAGTTGAGGAGTGGAGAGGAGGAAGGCGTGAAGAAGGGCTTCTCTTTCTTGATGTGACCAGGTGGATGGGTTTCGTGTGAGTAAGGTTTCCGTGTCGGTTGGAATATCACTGGCCAACAATTTGTGAGTCGAGGTGGTGGCTGAGATGCGGAACTTTCCGAGCGAGCATGCGTAGTGGCGACCGAATCGCATTTTGATGCGGAGAGGGCCTGTTTTGGGTAGCGGTTTTTCGAGGGAAAAGATGGCCCAACTTGCGACGCCGGGACGCTTCGCGCACGACCATCCTGTTTGGGGGTCACCGTCGAGGGCGAGGGCTGCGGTGACGGGGGCGGCCCCGAAGTGATTGGCGCTGTAACTTTCCGAGGCCCCGCTGAAGACCAATGGGAGATTGTCCTGCGACGCGGAAAACTCTCCGAGGAAGAAATCACCTTTTGGGCCTTCGTAATAGGTGAGGCCGGGACCATTAGCGGGCAGGGAGGGATCTGGGAGTGCTTCCAGTCGAAGCGCAGTCGTTCCTGCGGGAACTGCATCAAAATGAATTTCATAAGTGTCGTCCTTGGAGATGTCTCCGGAGGCCAAGATGGAGTGATCGGGAAGTGGCGTTAGCAAGGGCAGATTGGACGTGGCTTTTGCGGGTTTTAGTGGAGTCCACGTCGCGGCGTGCGCGGACCGCTCGTTGATCCAAGCGGTGAAAGCTGCATCGAGAGATTGTTTGCGTCGCTCTGCGAGTTGATCTGAGGACAGAGGAGTCGTTGGCACGGAGAGCCTGAACTTTCCGAGAACATGCTTTGATCCAAACTGCTGGTGTAGAACGACCCGCAACTGGATGCCGATCTCCGCTTGGAACGGCTTTTCAAATCGGAACGTTGCTTCTCTGTAAATGCTAAGAGGTCCGCGTTTTGGACCTGGGTCGATTGCCCATCCGGTTTTGGGAGAGTGATCAAAAGCGTCTTTAACTGGGAAGCGCTCTTGCTCCAGCGACGCCTCCGCGCTCGCGATGGCGAGCCTTGTTTCCTCTGCGTTTGGGGCGCCGATTGGCGTCGCGTAGACTTCAATCTCGGAGAGCACGAAGTTTCCATTTCTGGCCCGTCCCGGTCCTCCGGCAGGGAGTCGCTTATCCGGGATTGCCTCGAGGCGAAGGGATGCGAGCGAACGTTCTGTGGTTCGGAGATGAACGGTGGTGGATTCTGTTTCAGGTGATTCCGCGAAGGTGATGATGGTTCCGTCTGAATCAATCGTTGCTGGTTGAGCACTGCTCTGGGTGACCGAGAGGACGGCAGGGGTGCTCCATGGTCCTGTTTCGATCGGCCACTTTTCCGAGAGCTTCCGGAGCAGGGCATCGGCTTGCTCACGGTTTTTTTGAGCGGCGTCGTCCTGTTGCTGATCGCGGAGTTCTAGCTCTGGTTCGTCCGCGTTATTGAGAAGCGCGAGAAGTTGATAGTACTCGCGGTGAAGGATGGGGTCACTTTTGTGGGTGTGGCATTGGGCACAGCCGAGGGTTAATCCGAGCCAAGTGGAGCCGGTGGTGGCGACGCGATCGGTCATGGCGTGAAACCGAAACTCGAGAGGGTCAATTCCGCCCTCCTCATTGATCATGGTGTTGCGATGGAATCCAGTGGCAATGAGTTGATTCCGAGTTGGTGAGGGCAGCATGTCCCCGGCGATTTGTTCAATGGTGAACCGGTCGAAAGGCATGTCCTCGTTGAGTGATCGAATGACCCAATCTCGGAAAGGCCAAATGGAGCGGGGACGGTCTTTCTCGTAACCGTTGGTGTCCGCGTAGCGTGCGAGATCGAGCCACTTTTTTGCCCAGCGTTCTCCGTAGTGTTGCGAGGCGAGTAGCCGATCCACCGCTTTCTCATAGGCGTTATCCGAGGGGTCGTCCTTGAACGCGTGGATTTCGGCGGGAGTGGGTGGCAGGCCCACAAGATCGAGGCTGAGGCGTCGAAGGAGCGTTTCTTTGGAGGCAGGTCCGGAGGGGCGCAGTCCTTTCTGGGCGAGGTGCTCTCCGATAAAGCGGTCGATGGGATGCGCGGAGAGGTGTTTCGCTTCGTGGTATGCGGGTGGGGTCGGTTTCAGGGGCGGCTGGAAGGACCAGTGGGGTTGATATTTTGCGCCCTCGCGAACCCATTGTGTGAGGACTTCCACATGAACTGGCGAAAGGGCATGCTTTGCCGACGGGGGCGGCATGATTTCGTCGGGGTCTGTGGAGACGATGCGCCGGATGATTTCGCTCTTTTCGGGCGCGCTGGGGGTGATGGCAATGGATCCTGATTCGCCCGCTTGCAGAGCGTCCTCGCGTCGGTCCAGGCGGAGGTTTCCTTTTCGGGCACCCTCGTCGAGGCCATGACATTTGAAGCAGTATTGAGCGAGGATGGGACGGACTTCGCGGGTGAAATCGATCTCAGCAGGCAGCGGAGGACACAGGAGGAGTCCGAGCAAAATGGTCGGGGGGAGGGCGATTCGTTTCAGCATGGTGAGGGGCCTATGTTTGATAAAACTCCGGATTCGGGTAACGTTAGCCCAGCTATGAGAAACATCCGAGTTGTGGTTTCACTGTGCACGGCCCTTGGTTTGGTCGCGTGCGAAACGGCAGAACAGTCCGCATTGTTAGGGGCAGTGACGGGCGCTGCGATTGGAGGCATGGGGCGCGGCGCGAAAGGGCGTGACGTCGCAAAGGGGGCCTTAATTGGTGGAGCGGCTGGATATGTGGTTGGGCAGTACGGCGAGAATCAAAAAATGAAAGGTCGCGCGGACGCGGGAGGCGGACCGCCGCCGGCTCCCTACGGTTCTGGGGTTCCGCAGGCTGCTCCGGCGCCGTCTTACCCCTATGCGAGGCCGAGCGCACAGCATGGATATGTCTTCAGCCCGTACACCAATCAGTTGGTGGACACTCGGCGTTACGCGCCAGGGCAACCGGTTCGTGACCCGGGCAGTGGGCAGATTTTCATCAACCCCTGATGTCTGCGGAGAGGGTGCGATTTCGGCGAATGCGAAAGCGCGCCCGGTTCGTTGGAGAGTCTGAGAGGTTCTCGGACTCCAATCGTTCAATCTGGGCCTTCCTTTACTCGTCCTTTCCGAGGAGGACGAAATCAAACAGTTGCCCGTAGGTGTGGTCGTCGAGGCGAATGTCGATGGGTGCGATTTGAATGCCTGGGGTGAGTACGTTTCGGTTGGTGACCGAGAGTTTTACGGGGAAGCTTTGACGACTCTGCGCAACGATGGTTCCAGTGAGTGTGGCTGGTTCGGCTCGGATTCCGGGCGGAGTTTTGAGAGTGATTTGGTGGCTCTGCTTCTTCGTCCGAAAGTTCCGAACCGTTACCGTGACGGTTGTTGAGTCTTGGTGGCGCAAATCGACTCGGTAGGGGTAGGCGCTGACCCAGTAAGGATCGAACTGGTATTCGTAATCGGTATCGGGCAACAGCTCGCGGAAGCTCGAAATCATGCGCTCTGCCCACGCTTTATAACGCTGAACCAAGCCGTTTGGGTTGGTCATCAACACTCCGTGCGCGCCGACAATGATGTCTGGGTTGACGCGTTCCAAATACTTGGCTGCGACGAGATATCCCTCGCTGATAATCGCGCTGTTTTTGGCGTTTACGCATTCGTGACCACTCTGATCGGGGTCGTTTGGATCGGCGAAGATGTTGTCACCGGTGAAAACGACTTTTTTGCCATCGAGTTCGAGCCAGAGAGCGTTGCCGAACTCGGTTTGGCCCGGCATCCAATCGACGTGAAGTTTGTACCCTTCCCATTCGATGACCTCTCCCGCCTTGAGAATCCGATCAATTTTTGCGCTCTCAAAACCTGCATTGTAGGCGCCAATCATCGCGGGGTAATCGTACGCGCGCGGGTTCTCGCACTTGTCTGCAATGGTGTCCATTGTCCAAAACTTCACGCCGTGATCTTTCAGTGCGGGGAAAAGGGTGAAGTGATCTCCATGGGAGTGTGAGATCCAGCATGCGTCGATTTGCTTCAGGCCGAGGTGTTCTTTCATGTCGGCGATGAGGCGTTCGAGGACGACGCGCGAGAAGAGACCGCAGTCGAGGAGCAGGGCATGGCCGCTGTCGGCGATGAGGATGGCGAAGTTCTTTCCGGCCATCTCTGGTCCGAACATGTAGAGGTGCGGGGTGACTTCGACGATGGGTCCTGCCTTGGTTGGTTTGGTTGCGGGGTGCGGTCCGCGCTTTGAAAGATTGTCGACTGGGTAGCCGCGCAGGTAATCGGGACGGAACGTTTCTAGGCGAGATTGGAATGTTTGGAACTGTGCGGCCGCGTTTTTGATGGCCGGACCGTGCGAGGGGAATGCGATGGACGCTCCGAGAGCACTCAGCTTTTGGGCGGAAGCCATCAGCGCGTCGATGCCTTTTGCAAAGCCGTAATCCCACTCACTGTCGAACCAGTTTGTCATCCGCGAGCCGTCGTGCATGACGCCGCCGGAGAAGACGATGGAATCTTTCCCGCGTTTGAGCACGTAGCTGAGTGCGCCAGGAGAGTGGCCGGGTGTTGAGATGGCGGTGAGGGTTTGTGAGTTCAGGGACAGAGAGTCTCCCTCGGCGAGCCATTCGGCGCATTTGAGTGGAGTGGCTGGTGGGCGAAGATAACTGGAGCCATGGACCGCGAACTTGTCTGACAAGCGTGGCGTCCATTTTCGGAAGGAGGTAGGCGCCTCGAGGAACGCCTGTTCGTCACGGGGAGCCGCGATGGGGACATTCTGTGGCGGGGTCTCGAGGCCTTGGAGAAGCTCGCGGTGGTGACTCGTCAGAAGGATTTTGGAGATGCGGGAGACCTTCAGTTCGGACAACGAGGGGAACAGCGAACCGTCGCCGGGGTCGATGACGACGGCTTCTTCGCCCGAGCGGACGACGTATGAGTTACAGGTGGACGTCCATCGAAAGATATCGCGTGCGACTTCCTCGAAGGCGGAGTGGAGGTCGGGGAGAACGGTTACGAGGGCGACTAGCGATAGGAGGAATCGGCGTGTTGTCTTCACTGACTCGACTCAACCTCAGACGCGATTGGTTGCGAGGAAAATACGGGCGACCAGCGGCGGGCAAATTCGCAAAGCGATTTTCCGAGCGACGTGGAAAACGAGTGGTTTTCGTGGTGCAAAAGAGACCACTGCGACGCGCATTTGGGATTGAGGCTTCGGCTTGATCAGGCCATCAAACGTCCTTCATGGCTTCGGTGCTACTGCCAAACGTATTGGTGTTGATGCCGATTTGCTGGAGCATGCGAACGTACAAATTGCTCAAGGGGGTATTGTTACTCCGGTCCTTTGCGACGTGGCCTTGGTGCTTGAATCCGCCTCCCGCGAGGATGACGGGCAGGTTTTCGCAAGTGTGTGCGGAAGCGTTGCCGAGGTTGCTGACGTTGAGGATTGCGGTGTGGTCGAAGAGTGACGCTGCTCCTTCTTTGACCTCTTGCATGCTGGCGAGGAATCGGCTGAAAAGCTGGAGCTCGACTTCCTCAATGATTGCAAGCTGCTCGATTTTTGCCCCGTCCTTGCCGTGATGCGATGCGTCATGGTGGGCTAGCGTCAGACCGTCAAGCTTCGCGCGGCCTGCGTCGCCCATCGTGAGTAAAATGACGCGTGTGGAATCCGTTTGAAGGGCGAGACGTGTCAGGTCGAACCAGAGGGTTTCGCGTTCGTTGATGAGGTTCGGATCGGGGTCGCTTTTTGGTGCAGAGAAATCCACATGAGGCTTCGGTTTGTTCAGCCACGCCTCGCTGCGGACGAGGCTCTGCTCCGCCTCGCGCACGGAACTAAACATGAGGTCAAGGCGTTCACGATCTTCCTGACCGAGCTTGCGAGTGAGGGTTTTCACTTCTTCGGTAACTTGGTCGAGGATGCTTCGGCCAGTTTGCAGTCGATGCATCTCGCCGGCGATTTCTTCGGAAGACCCTGCGGTAAAGAGTTGTTTGAAAACGGCGATGGCGCTTCTTTCGCTGGGTACGGGTACGCCGCGCTCGGTCCACGAAAAGTTCCATTGCACGGGAGGTCCGATTACGAGATTTCGGTAACGGGTTTCGCCTCCGATTCGTTCGGCTGCAAACTGGTCGAGCGAGATGGTGTTATGATGTTCCTTTGCAGGGTCTTTGATGCGGTCCCACGGCACACCGGTGAAAAGTCCTGGTTCGCTATGGTGGTCATTGTATTTGAGGTGTGAGACGCCGGAGAAAACGGTGAATCGCCCCCGATGTGCATCGAGATGCCTGAGGTAGCGGGTGCTTTCGTAACCCAGTCCGGGGGTTTCGGGGAAAAAGAAGGGCGCATGCATGCCGAGATTTCGAGCGATGAGGAGCAGACGCTTGGGCGAAGTGGTTTCCGCTGCGCGTGCTCGACGGGGGAACATGGCTTCAAGTGCTGGAAGCGCGAGGCAAACCGCTCCAGCGCGGAGGACCGCGCGGCGATGGATTGGAGTGCGGAGACTGAGGTGGGGTGCATTCATTTGTGGAGGAAAGGTCTGGATTGGACGATGGCGAGAATGAGGCTTCGGAGACCAAAGTTCTGTGAGCGGGTTTGTGCGACAATGGCGGCGATGTCTTCGCGGTCGGCGAACTGAACAGTAGCTCCGGTCGCATAGGTGAGAAGTTTTTCTGCGAGAGCCGAAACGATGCGCTCGCGATCCTCCAGCAGCAGCGACTTGTATTCGGTCACATCGCTAAAAGTTTGTCCGTCCGGCATTCGGTAACCCCTTTCCACTGCTGGGCCGCGGTGGACTTGGCGGCCCGCAAAGCGGGGCAGTTTGATGACAGATCCGGTGTGGGCCGGCATGCGGTAGAAGTCGCGCCATCCGCCGATTGCGTCAAATGTCTCCAGTGCGAAGCCGGGTGGATCGATGATGTTATGGCAGCCCATGCATGCAGGCGTATTGCGATGTTTCGCGAGTTGTTCGCGAATGGTCGTTGCGCCACGAATGTCGGGCTCGATTTTCGTTACGTCTTCAGGTGGCGGGCGTGGCGTTATCCCGAGAATCCGTTCGTTCACCCATTTCCCGCGCAGAATGGGTGAGGTTTTCGCTCCATCTGCGGTCACTTTCAAAACGCTCGCTTGCGTCAGAAATCCCCCTCGCTGGCTGTCTGTACCGAGCGGCACCTTTCGCATTTCGTATCCGTGAAGCACGGGCAAATCGTAGAGAGCGCTCAGTAACTCATTCGCATAGGTCCAGTCGCTTTTGATGGATTCAAGGACGGTTCGATCGTGGGCGAGTAGCTCGTGAAAAAACCGTCGGGTTTCCTGCTCTGCCGCGACAATCATCGACGGCGTAATTTCGGCGTACAACGTTCCATCGGGGGAGGTGGCGTTGATTTTTTTAAGGTCGAGCCACTGATCGACAAATGAGTGCTCGAACCGCACTGATCGAGGATCTGCGAGCATCCGATGCACCTGTGCTGTGCGGCCCTCCGATGTTGTCAGCTCCCCTTTTTCGGCGGCGCGGAGGAGATCGTCGTCGGGTGCCGTATTCCACAGGAAGTAGGAGAGCCGGCTGGCAATCGCATGGCCATCCAGCGCGCCGGGCTCTTCCTCAAGGAGGAGAAAACGCGGCGAGCAGAGGATGGATTTGTAGCCATCGAGCATTGCTCGATGGAATGGCACTCCGCAATCGAGTGCGGCGTGAATCTTTCCGACATATGCGGCCACTACCTCGTCAGGTACGGGGCGTCGAAAGGCCTTTGGCATGAAGCGTCGGAGGAGCCGCGAAGCATCCTCCTTGGGTGCCGTTGAGACTGGCACTGACGGGTCCGGTTTTCCCTTTGCCGGCGGCACGCCCGTAAGCTTCGAGAGAGGTTCGACCGAGAGATGATCAAATAGTTCGCGGAAGCCCATGCTTGAGCCTGTATCTATCGTTCCATCTGAGTTCAGCGGTCCCTCCAGCTTTAGTCGGCTGAGTAGGATCACTCGACCGGTCCACCGCTCTCCCTTCTTTGCGAGATCCAGTACTCGGTTCCGGTCTTCCAGCGCCGGGCCGAACACATGGATATGTTGAAGGGCGTCCAGATGGAGCTCCGCGGTGACGGTGCGCGGTTGATCCTCTGGCACATCAAACCACAGACTCGTCTCCGGTGCGTAGGGGCGCATTGTTTTCCAATCAAGGATACCCAACGCGACCGGAAGCGGATGCCCTCCGTTGTTTCGGGCCTGTGCCGTGAAGGTGACGCGGAAGCGTCCGCTGCGAGGTGAGTTTGGCGCCAAGATGGTGAGGTACGGGTAGTTCAGGTGCGACGGAATCACCATTGCGTCGCCTTCAACCCAGCTTCCCCAGTTGGTGAACTCTTTTTCTCGGCCACTGAAAATCTTCGCGCCGGTGGTGTCATGATTTACTTCACCTCCGCGGAGAATGGCCTGGTTCAGGGCTTTTTCGGCTGCCTCTTGGTAAGCTGAGAAATGTGCGGCTGAAAGGGTTAGCCCTTCACCGACCTTGTCAAAACCCGACGTTACGGCGTCATCGGGAAAGAACGAGCGGAGGTCCGTGTGGATATGGAGCAAGTCGTTAACCGTTGTTTCGTATTCTAGGCGGGTCAGGCGCCGCACGGGGCCGCGGCCGCGCTGTGCTTGGCGGACAAGTGAGGCTGCTCGGAGGTCCTTGCCGAGCGCGGCGAGAAAGTCTTTGCGCTCTTCCGCCGAGGGTTGGGTCTCATTTTTTGGGGGCATTTCGCCGTGGGCAACGCGATCGAAAACGGATTCCCACGTGAGCGCGCTCTTTTTTGAGGAAAGCTCAATGTTCTCCAAGTTGAGCCCCGCCTTGTGTGTCGAGGCATCATGACAATCGAAGCAATAGGTCTCCGCGAACTCGCGCACTCCGGCGCGAGAGAGGGGAGCGGTGAAACAGGCGAGTGCCACGCAAAGGAGAGAACTCAGCGCGAAAAGATTCATATTCATTCAGGAGTTCCGGGTTCCCGAGTTGGGGGTAGCACTCGAACTTTCAAATCGTCCAAGTATTGCGCAGGAAACTCTGCAACCCCCTCCAGCAGTGCCGGAACTCGGTGGACGATACCGCATTCGAAAACGAGAAAATCAGCATTTGCTGGCAGTACCATGGTCGTGCTGACCCACTGCCATCTGCCCGTCAGGGTCGCGGGCACCTCACGCTTCGCGAGGCTCGTACTTGCTTGATCCCATTTGGCCCATAGCGAAGGCGCGTCTGATAGTTGCCCTTCGAAAGCGGCTGCCTTTACGACCCAGTGCCGGTGCTCCTCTGGCGTGTACTGTCCCTGCGCAAACCAGGCGCTGACCTCAATTTGACTTCCCGGCTTTAGTCCCGCGTTGCGTAGGGGTTTTAGATCAATCACGCGAATTGCCTCCCCAACATAGTTGGCGCGGGCACTCGTCGGTTGCGCATTATCCGCACGGAGGAAGCGCCACATCTTTTCTCCGCTTCGTGGGGTCACGCCCTTTTGTGCCCCAACGATTTCAGCGAAGTCACCGCCCCACAGTCCGGTTGTTGTTGGCACCCCTGTCGCTTGCGGGGCGGGATTGTCTTCGAAGCTCGCTTCGAAAAGGGAGATGGTTTTCGAAGTTGGTTGGGCGATATAGCCGAAGACGACTGTGGTACAGAGGATTCCGAGCACAATGCCGGCGGTTGCAGTGGCGACGATAGGCCAGGAGAGCCAGCTTTTCCTCAACGGGTAAGCCGTTTGGAAGTCTCCGCCTGAGTTTTGGAGCGCTTTGGAAACGCGTTGCAGAAAAGCGTTAGCCGCAGCATCCGGTGGACGGATTCGATGTGCGATTGATTCAACAAAAGCAGCATCCGTTGGTTCCGCTTCGAGACGGAGAAGCGCATCGAACTCGAGCTGCCTTCGGATATGTCCAACTAACTCTGGGTTGGATCGGATTTGATTCGCAATCAGCAGATCGTCGTTGGGCTCTGCTTCTCCCTCAATGAGGCGCGTTAAGGCCGATTGAAGGGGGCTGTCTGGGGGGATGTTCATCGCGTTAGAGTGTCGATTCCACGAGCCGCCGGTTAATGCAGGCATGAAGGGCATTTCGTAGCCGAAATAGAGCCTGCCGAACGTCGCCCGCCGTTCGGCCTTCTTGGCTTGCAATCACCGCCGGCGAGAGGTTTTCGAAGTAGCGCTGTTGCACCAGTTGCCGAGAACGTGCAGGCATCTCCGCGAGGCAGTGACGCAACGCTTCGCGTTTGTCGCGCCCGTCTGCAGGTTGCGCATCGGCTGAGGTTATCAGAAAGTCTGCAATGTGTTCTGCCATGAATCGCTGACGGCGGTCTTCGCGGCGGAGTTCTTTGCTCACAAGGAAGCGGGCAATGGTTCGCACCCATGCACCGAAGTTTGTGCCTCGTTCAAATGCGTGCAGCTTACCAAATGCAACGACGAACGCTTCTTGCGCCACATCGTCCGCTGATTCGGCTCGCAGTCCCAAGCTGCGGATGAACACGCGAAGGCCTGCCTGCTCTTGGCGGACCTGTTCGATGAACCAGTCGTAATCTGGGGGTTGAGAACTCACCACTGACTACACCCGTGAATGTGGCGACGTTACGAAGTTTTTCTAAAAAAACGGTACGCTTTGCACCAAGTCAGGCACGCGCTTGGATCCGGAAATCAGTCTCAGTCGAGAGTGCTCGCGCGAGGAGTTTGAGGTAACGGGCTTTCGGGATGGCGCGAGCGCCGAAGGTCTCGAGATGAGGCGTTGTCCACTGCGTATCGAGGAGGACGAAGTTTCGGGCTTGGAGGTGATGGACGAGGCCAACCAGGGCGATTTTTGATGCGTCGGTTTCGCGATGGAACATTGATTCGCCAAAGAACGCGCCACGGAGCGCAACGCCATAGAGCCCGCCGACGAGAGAGTCCCCGCGCCATGCTTCGACAGAGTGCGCCAAGCCTTGGTGGTGGAGGGTGCAATAGGTTTCGAGGATGGGTTCTGTGATCCATGTTTCAGGACGCTCCGCGCAGGCTTGCATGACTTCGCGGAAACGCGTGTTAAAGCGCACCTCAAACCGCTGCTTTTTCAGCGCGCGTTGGAGGCCGTGCGGGATGTGAAAGGCGTCGAGCGGGATAATCCCGCGCGGATCGGGACTGTACCATTCGATGCCGTCCTCGGAACCCATCGGAAAAACGCCGGAGACGTAAGCCTCGATGAGGAGTTCCGGAGTGAGTTCGGACGGGTTCATCGTCGTTTGGCGACGCGGATCCGTGGTTAAACGAGCGGGCGTTTTGCGAGCATGGTTGGGGTCGTTGCCTTCACCATGATTTTGGAGTTTCGTCCGCTGAGTTCCCACTTTTTGCGGCGGTCGGGTGGAAGGACATCGGGTCCTGCCTCGGTGAAACCACCTTTTTGTTGGAAGAAATTGAACGCTTGGGTGGAAAGGGCGATGAGCTGTTTGGCTCCCTTTTTTGCTGCGATTTGCTCTGCAAAGGCCATCAGTTTACGACCATAGCCTTGCCCTTCATGGCTTTTTGCGACGTAAAGGCACGCGAGTTCGGCGGACTCGGAGTCGGGGTGTTGGTGGACCGCGACGCATCCGGCGAGGCTGCGGTCGATTTCAAGCAACCAGTAGTCGTCTAGTTGGGCGAGCAGGTCAGCGCGCGAGCGTTTGACGAGTTCTGCGCTGATGATGGATTCGCGGATGAGGGACATGACGGCACGAACGTCTTTTTTGAGGGCGCGCCTGATTTGTTGGTACTCGTTGGAGTACACCATGGTGCCGATGCCTTCGTGACTGAAAATCTCGGAGAGAAGCGCTTCGTTTTGGGTCCCATCGAGGAGGTGGACGCGTGGGATGCCCGCGCGGCAGGCGCGGGCGGCGCATTCGATTTTTGAGGCGAGGGCGGGGTGAACTTGTGCACGGCGTTTGCGGACGAGGTCTTCGGCCTCTGCGACGGACATTTGACGAACGACATCATCACCGGAGCGGAGTGCTCCGTTTTGGGACAGGTAGATGACTTTGAGCGCGCGGAGAGACTCGGCGATTTCGACGGCGACGGAGTCGGAATTCACTCGGAAGGTGCGACCTTCGCCATCAAAACCGAGGGGAGGCACGATGGGGATGATGCCGTCGTTGAGGAGGAGTTGCAAAGAGTGGGTGTCGACGCGTTCGACTTTGCCTGTGTTGAGTTGGTCGACTCCGCCGATGATGCCTGTGGGGTGGGCGATGATGCAGTTTGCGTAGGCGGCACGGAGGTCGACGGAGGTGAGCCCCTGCATGAGTTCGTGCAGGACGTTGTTGGAGGCTTCGATGGCGAGGCGCAAGGTCGCATCGTCTGTGATGCCTGTTCCGTCCCAACTCGAGATGGAGATGTTCCGTTCTGCGGAGAGTTGTTGAATCTGAGCGCCGGCTCCGTGGATGAGGATAACTTTGATGCTGAGGGATCTCAGGACGGCGATGTCGAGCAGCAGGTTGGTCAGGTTGGGTGACGCTGCGATGTCGCCGTCGATGGCTACCACGAACGTTTTTTCGCGGAAGCGCGGGACGTATTGAAGGATGCCGCGGAGATCAGAGACTTTCATGAAAGACGAGAGGGCTTCATAGAGCAGCGGAAGCGAGGAATCATCAAGAGTCAAAAGCAGCTTCCGTCGAAGTCGTGTCGGCTGGGGGTTTTGCGCGAAAGAAAGAGAGCGCGGATTTTCCGTACGACCGCGAGTCGATGAGATCCCAAACGGCGGGGTTGGACGGAGGATGGTGGGGGTTGTGTTCAATGACGAGGACGCCTTTATCGCGGAGATGTTGAGGGAGGCGTGTATCGAGGAGGAGTCTGGCGGCGAAATCGGTGTCGCCCTGCTGTTTAAGGTAGGGAGGGTCAGCGAGAATCAGGTGGACGGGAGGGATGAGGGAGCCGAAAAAGCCAAAGACATCGGACCGGACGATTTGGGCGCGGCGATCGAGCTTTGTCTTCACGAGGTTCTGTCGAATGCACTCGACGGCAATGGAGTCCGATTCAACAAACGTTGCGTGTTCGGCGCCGCGGCTGAGGGCTTCGATGCCGAGGGAGCCTGTGCCAGCGAACAGGTCGAGCACGCGAATGCCGTTTAGGTCTTGTCCCACCATGGAGAAAAGGGCTGATCGCACGCGATCCATGGAGGGGCGAAGATCCGTTTGCGGTGATTGGAGGGAAAGTCCGCGGGCAGTGCCGGAGGTGATGCGCATGAGTTTTAGCGGTCGGGCTTTACAGGGTCGGGTTTGGTGTCTTGCCGAGCTTTTGGGCGGAGAAGGTCGAGGAGGCCGGACGTTTTGGATTTGAGGACGGCTTTGGCAATTTTTTCGAGGATGTCGAGATGGGGTTTGGTGGCCGTACCAAGGAGGTTGAAGCGGAGGGTGCGTTGTCCGTTCTCGTCAGGTGGTGAGACGGATTCTCCAAGATCTTCGAGCCATTTTGCGGTGGAGAGCTTTTGCGGGAGGAGGAGACTGCATGCAAGATTCAGCGTGCTGTCGGAGCGGATGGCCCCCCCTACGTTGAGGGTGGAGATAGGGGAGTCGATGGTGAGTTTCTCGAGGAGGATGGAACTGTTTTGAATTGTGAAGTGGGATTTGAAGGGTTTTGGTGTAAGTTGTGCAAGCTCATTAGATCCAGTAATTTGACCGAGGTTGCGAACGATTTGGAGCGGACGAAAGTCGATCTGCTGAAAGTCGATATCGCCTTGACCGGAGAGTTGGTCTTTGGCTGCGAGGCTGCCGGTGAGGCGGATTTCTCCGGACACGATGCCGTTGAGGCTTGTGGGCTTGCCTTCGAGGTCTCTGTCGGGGAGCGTCAGATTTTTGAGAGACAATTCGACCGAGTGGGTTTGCGTGTCGGTGTGAAGGTCTGCTTTGACGGTGAGGGATCCGTCTCCAGTGGGCAAGGTGAGTTCTTGGAGTTGGATGTGGGAGCGTTCGAGGGAGAGGGCCGCCTGCCACGGAGCGGTTCGGAAGGTTCCAAGCACCTCGGCTGATGGGCCGGAAAGGGTGCCGGTGAGGTGGTTTTTTGCCACGCTGTCGAGCGTGCCGGAGATGGCGCTGCCTCGGAAGAGGGGGCGCAGGTGGGAGTCGATGACATCGACGGCTGCATCGCGAATCTCCATGTGCGCTGGCCAAAGGCGGACGCGGGGGCGCGTTTTTTTCGCGGCGTCCTCTGGTGGTGAATCGGGTTTGTTTGGAGAGGCTTCGGTCCGATCGGGAAGGGTTGGTTTCGCCAGGGAGATGTTCGCCGAGGGGCGGGAGAGCGTGATGCGGTCGGGATAGAGTTTTCCTCGAAGTAACGGTGAGATTTCAAACCTGAGCCGCACTGATTGAATCTGCGCGGTGGTGCCGTTGGCTGCGCTGAATTGGACGCGGGAGAGTTCAATCCCTCGGAAGCCGCGCGGTGAGATGCGTTCGATGGCGATGCGTCCTTTGAAGGCGGTTGAGAGGCGGGATTCGATTTCCTGCCGCAACAGGTTTGAGGAGAGAAAGGTGTGGGAGGCGAGCAAGAGGAGGACGGCAATCAGTGCGGGGATGAGTACCCAGCGGAACCTCAGGTGACGAAGTGATTGCACGGTTGAGAACTTAAAGCGTCTTGAGGTCTAAGTGAAGAGGAACGACAGTCACGCGTTTCACGTCCATGGTCGCTCGCGCTGAGTCTGTTTGTTTGATTGTGAATCCGTTTTCGCAACGGATGCGTGTTTCGTTGCAGGGTGACCTGGGAGGAATCTCGAAGCGCGGGGTGCGGCTTTGTTACACGACCGCTCCCGGGCATGCGGCTGATTTAGCACAGCAGGCTGTCGAGGAGGGTTTTGAGCGGATTGTTGCAGGGGGCGGTGACGGAACGGTGAACGAGGTGGTTTCGGGAATGGTGCGCTCAAGTTCTGCGAGCCGTGTGATTCTCGGAGTGCTTCCGTTGGGGACGATGAACGTGTTTGCGTTGGAAATGGGGATTCCGCGGGATTTGGAGACGGCGTGGCACATTGCGCGGTATGGCGGTGTGCGGACAAATGATTTGCCGATGGCAAATGGGCGTCCGTTTCTGCAACTGGCCGGGATTGGGTACGATGGAGACATTGTTGCGGCTGTCACGTCACCGGCAAAGGCGCGTTGGGGGGCGATGGCTTACCTCATGGCCGCGATGCGGGTGGGGTCGCGGCCATTACCGCGATTTGAGGTGGAACTGGAAGGGGAAGGGGTTCGCGAGGCGGAGTGGGTTTTGGTGGGGAACGGACGGTTTTACGGTGGTCCAATCCCAGTATTTCGCGGTGCGTCAGTGGATGACGGGTTGCTGGATATTGTTGTGGTGAAGCGGGTGACGCCATTTGTGAGTGCGGCGGCGGTGGCAGGGGTGATGGCGGGGCGGTTGGATGCGGTGCCGGGGGTGGAATGTTTTCGTGGTCGGCGGGTGGCGGTACGGGGATCGGTCGCAGCGGAGATTGATGGTGAGTATGTAGGGCACGGTGATATGACGCTGGACGTTGGGCGCCAGACCCTTCGGGTGGCGTGCGTTTGAGCTGAACCTCGCACCGCTTCATCGACGGAGGAAGGACACTCCGATATCGTGCAGGAAACGGCCGTTCCTGCACCGAGTAGGGGTATCAGCGTCTATCAGTAAGCGGGCTGCAGGAGCTGAATCGTAGGGAAGTAAGTTCGGAGGTAGCCACGATCAACGGCAGCTAGGCGGTCTGCTTGGGCGATTGCGTGGGCGGCGATGAAAAAATCTGGGATCAGGTGTTGGCGCGGACCGCCGTCTCTCCGGTAACGCAAAAACATTTGGCCAGCAATGGAGGCGCACTCCGGTGAGAAATCATCGTAAACAATGCGGAGCGAATCGAACTGGGCACGCGCATCCTTTGAGGAAACAAATCCTACTGAACACTCGGCAAAAACCACAGGGCACATTGCTAAGGTGCCCTCCTCTGCGGCGCGAGTTAGCACGCCGCAACCACCGCTCCCAACCGGTCTGGCGCCGGAGAATGCAAAGTAGAACGGACGAATCAACGGTAGTTTTCAAACTTGGGATTCTCTGGGTAAAGCAACTGGGCCTCTCAGGTCGTCCATTACTTCAGCCATCGACAAATTTGGCCAAGGGTCTGTCCACTCTTTTCCAACCTCCTCCCATGCTCTTGGTTGGATGGTTTTAATGGCCTTCAGAAATGGTGCTGTCTCGTCAAACTCCAAGACGTCGCCGGCTCTGAGGTGGAGTCGGTTGCGAACACTGAGAGGGATGGTGATTTGTCCTGCGGAAGTCAGTGTTGCCCCCATGTTCGGTGGGTTAGCGAAAGCGCTTTCAACGCGAAAGGCAGATTTATGATTCCGCTGGAGACGCTTAGGTCGGGCTGGCAGCGAAAAAGGTGATTTGAGTTTGGCGCGCGGGAGGCACTCTCCGAGGTGACGCAGGTTTATGGGCTGCGTCAGCAGCGGTGGAGTCAGGCAAATCTTTCGCCTTCACAGCGTTTTGTGCCGGCTTTACTGAGGGAAATCCTGATAGGTCACAGGGCGGATGAATCGCTGGAGTGCGGCTGTTCCAACGGAGGTGAATCGCACATCGCTTGTCGCAGGGTAGGGACCTCCGTGGGTCATGGAGGCACAGACCTCGACGCCCGTTGGGTAGCCATTCGCGATGAGGCGACCGGCTTTTCGTTCCAAGATGTCAATGAGTTCACCGGCAGACGCGAAATCAGCAGGGGTGCCATGGAGGGTGGCGGTGAGTTGGCCGGCGAGGGACGAGGCCAAGTCGAGGAGCTGCTCATGGGAGGTCGCCTTCACGAGAAGAGCGAACGGCCCAAACACTTCCTCGGCCATGGCGGGGTGTGCAAGAAACTCCGTAGCAGTTGTTTCTGCAAGCGTTGGCGTGCCGTGGGTGCATTCCTTTTTGACGGGGTGAGACGTCGACGCGATGACCGTGACGCCGGGTGTGCCGGTGACATGAGCGAGATTTTGTTCGAAGCTGTCACGGATGCCTTCGTGCAGCATGGTGGCTGGAGCTGCAGCGCCCATTTTTTCGATGAGGCTTTGGCGGAGTGCGTCGAGGTCGGGGCCTTCGATGGCGAAGATGAGTCCCGGCTTGGTGCAGAATTGTCCAACGCCCATCGTGATGGAGTTTTTGAGGCCTTCGGCGATGGCAGTGGCCCTTTCTTTCAGCGCTTCGGGAAGGATGAATACGGGGTTGAGGCTGCTCATTTCCGCGAAGACGGGAATTGGGCAGGGACGTGCCGCAGCTGCATTGAAGAGGGCGCGGCCCGCTGCGTGAGAGCCGGTGAAGCCGACGGCGCAGGAGAGCGGGTGTTGAGCGAGAGCGGTTCCGATGACGCGTCCAGATCCGTGGAGCATGGAGAACACGCCGGAGGGGAGTCCGCACTTTTCGGCGGCACGCTGGATGCAACCGCCCACGATTTCTGCGGTGCCGGGATGCCCGCTATGAGCTTTCACAATCACGGGGTTGCCGGTTGCGAGGGCGGATGCGGTATCGCCTCCCGCAACGGAAAATGCGAGGGGGAAGTTGCTGGAGCCGAATACGATGACAGGGCCGATGGGAATCATCTTTCGGTGAAGATGGGGCTTCGGCACGGGCTGACGGTCGGGGATGGCTTCATCGACGGTGACGTCGCGCCAACGGTCGTTGCGGGCGGCTTCTGCAAAGAGGCGGAGCTGGCCAACCGTACGAGCACGCTCTCCCACGAGGCGCGCCTCGGGGAGGCCGGTTTCTGCATTTGCTCGCTGAATAAGCGCATCGCCGACAGACATGATTTCTTCGGCGATGGTCTCAAGAAAAGTGGCCCGCGTTTCGCCAGAGGATTTGCGGTAGGTGATGAACGCTTTCTCTGCGAGGGAGAGCGCGAGATCCACTTCGTTGGTGCCTGCTTCGAAAAAGCGTTCTGGAAGGAGGCTGGCGTTGAGGGGGCTTCGTGCTTGAAAGGTTTTGCCAGTCCCTTGCGAGGTTTCGGCACCGATGATGTTGAGTCCGGTCATAACGAGATGGTGGTTAAGGGGTTTGAAAATCGGTTGTTGGAAAAGAATCAGTCGACGACTTCGACGGGGTTCTCGAGGGTTCCGATGCCTGAGATGGTGATGGCAACGGTATCACCAGCAGCGAGGGTGAAGTCGTCAGCCGGGACAATGCCGGTGCCAGTGAGGAGCACTGCGCCGTGTTCGAAGCGTTGGCAGCGGAAGAGGTAGCCTGCGAGTTCGGGGAACGTGCGTTTGATTTGGTCAACGCCGGTTTCGCCGCCGAAAACCGTGTTTCCGTTGCGGTTGATTTTGATGGAGATGGTCCAAGCGCGCGCCTCCGCCTCAGTTGAGCCAAGCACGATCCACGGCCCGAGTCCGCACGAGCGGTGGTAGGTTTTTGCTTGGGGAAGATAGAGAAGATTTTCGCCTTCGATGTCTCTGGAGCTCATGTCATTGCCGATGGTGTATCCGACGATGGCGCCGGATTTGTTCATGACGAGAGCAAGCTCGGGCTCGGGGACGTTCCATTTCGCGTCGGAGCGGATTCCCACGGGTTCGCCGGTCGCGATTGATTTTTCGGGATGCGATTTGAAGAAGATTTCCGGACGGGGCGCATCGTAAACCCGGTCGTAAGCGGAGGCGCTGAAGTCGGATTCCTCCATGCGCGCTTTTTTGCTTCGGAGATAGGTCACGCCTGCGGCCCAGACTTCCTGACGATCAACGGGTGAGGCGAACTTGATGTCACTGATTTTGAAGGTGGTGTGGGTGCGTGCGAGGGCCTTCCGAAGTTCGTCGACGGGAGAGGAGGCGTTCAGAATTTGGCTGATGGATTCAACGCCGGTTCCGTTGAGGTCGTGCACGAGACCGTCGTCGGAGAGGGTTCCGATGCGGGTTTGGTGATTGGGAGTGATGAATCGGCAGAGTTTCATGGCGTGAGGCAGCGAAGTTTGCACGGTGGTCGAGGCTGGGCAATCGGTAAGGACGTGAGAAACCCTTGACGCGAACCTCTCCACGGAGGCTCGGGCCAAGGGTGACTGCTCGGTTCGGGCGCCGTGAGGCTATCGGACGAACTCAACGTTCACGGGGGATGACACCTCGCCGACCATGGACTTGAAGGTCAGTTGGCCCGTTTTTGGGTCTAGCTGATGCAGGGCGAGGTCGTTGCTGTCTTGTCCCGCCGAAATGAGCCAGTTGCCGTCGGGCGAAATGCCGAAGCCGCGCGGGATACGGACCTTGGCGTCCGCAATCTGCACGCGGGTGAGGCGACCGTCCTCCGCGATGGCGAAAACGGCGATGGAGTTGTGTCCGCGGTTGGAGACGTACACGAACTTGCCGCTCGGGTGGCAGTGAATCTCGGCCGTCGAATTCTTTGCGGCGCCTTCGTAGTTCTCAGGGAGCGTGCTGAGGGTTTGCAGTGGTGAAAGCACTCCTTTTTTTGCGTCGAGGCTGAAGGCCGTCACCGCACTCG
The DNA here is from genome assembly GCA_044347165.1 of Chthoniobacteraceae bacterium. Lineage (GTDB taxonomy): Bacteria > Verrucomicrobiota > Verrucomicrobiia > Chthoniobacterales > Chthoniobacteraceae > JBEEPE01. The sequence continues at coordinate 3,013 of JBIIXW010000021.1, read as the reverse complement.
TCATCTCGTTGTTGCAGAAAGCGGCTTTCCCGTCGGGGCGAATCGCGAGGTGACGCGGGCCGCCGCCGGCTGGGACGCGTCCGCTGGCAGGGTTGTTCGGGGTCAGCGTTCCTTTGACGGGATCAAACTTGTAGATGAACACGTCATCAGTGCCGAGGTCGCAGGCGTAGACGAAGTCACCAAACTGGTAGATTGCGTGAGCGTGCGGTCCGGCTTGGCGCCCTTTGTTGGGGCCGCTGCCTTGCTGTTGAATGGAGGCAGAGGCGGGGGCAACCGAACCGTCGGATTTGATCGGGAGTGAGGCAACGACACCGTCGCCGTAGTTGGCGGCAAGGACGTTGCGACCTGAGGCGTCGACCCAGACGTGGCAGTTGCCTTTACCCTTGGACGATTCCGAGTTGAGGAGTTTGAGGGTACCGTCGGTGTTGATGGAAAACGCGGCTACGGCTCCGCCTCCGTCTTCCACAGCGGCGTAAAGGTGTTTGCGGTCGGGGTGGATGGCGATGAACGAAGGGTTTTTGACCTCACCCGCAAGGCCCTTGATGGATGCCGTGCCTTTTTCGGTGTCGAGCGTTCCGTGGTAGATGCCTTTGGAACCGTTGGGTTTCGTATAGGTACCAACGTAGAAGGGAATCTCAGCCGCTTGGAGGGTGCACGCGGTGGATAGGGCGATAGCGAGGGGGAGGGAGCGTTTCATAGAGTTAAATGAGCTCCTGTCACTGTAGCGGGAACTGCGCCGCAGTTTAGAAACGAACTCGTACGGCGAGGGTGAAGTTGGTGCCCGGTTCGTTCACCCCGGAGCCAAGCACGCGGTAATCGAGGTTGGTGACGTTTTCGAGGCCAGCAGTGACGTCCATCCCGCGGCAGGGACGCCAACCGGCGCGGACTCCGAACATCTGATAACCCTTCGTTCCGCCAGGCGGAATCCTTTGGGTGTCGAGTCGATCACCGGGAGATAGCCGATCCTGACGTCGCGCAAGCTGTGCCGTGGATTCGGCCCACCAACGCCCCGTTGGGGATTCCCAACGAATGCCAAGCAGCCCGCTTAGGGGCTGAATGCGTGAGGCGGATTCGCGCGACAGGCTTGTCGGCAGGCCATTGAGAAAGGTGTCGACATACCCCTCAGTCCAGCACCCGTTCCCAAAAAGGGTTAGGGCGCGGGTGAGTTTGAAGTCACCCTGCAACTCGACGCCCTGGATGTAACCCTCGCCACCATTCTGACGGGTCACCACCCCGACGACGTCCGTGGGACGTCGGATAACTTGGTCTTGGATGAGGGTGTGAAAGATGGCGCCTTGGACCGAGGCTCGTCCGTCGCGGGATTGGTATTTCGAGCCGAGCTCGAGCGAGAGGTATTTTTCAGGTTCGAGGTTCGTCTGTGGGATTTCGCGCTCTCCCGAGCGGACAATGTCGAATGCGGTCAGGTCGGAAAGATTAGGAGTGCGGTACCCTTGGCTGACCCCGGAGAAAACCGTCCATGCGGGGGATGCCTCCCACCTGAGTCGGGCGCTGCCGGTGAGTGCACTCCATGACTGGGCGATGTCCGGGTATACCGGAGCGGCCGTAGGATCGGGGTCTACGCCAGTCGCGCTGACGCGGTTCCACGCGTAGCGTCCGCCGAGGGTGAGGAAGATTTTCGAGGTCAGTGGAATGTCGTCTTCGAGGAAGGCTCCGAGCTGATCTTGAGAACCGTCTTTGGCGACGGTTCCGCGCGGCAGAACCTTGTTGAAGCTCCCGTCAGCATTCCAACTTCTGCCCCAACTCGAGACTTCGTCATGGTACCAATCGGATCCAAAGTGAAGCTCGCCGAGGGACGTTTTTTTTCGCGCAGAAAACTGTAGGCCATACTGATCGTCACGGAGGCCGGTGACTTCACGTTTTTTGTTCGAAGGGATACGGTCTTGCTCCTCGCCTTGTCGGTGGAAGGAGAACCCTGCTTTTGCGGAATCGAGCGCAAGCGGAAGTGCGTCGCTTTCCCATTGGACGTAGCCAAGTTTTCGGTCTTGCGAGAGGTCGCGGCGAAGATCCGTCCCGATTGCGCTCCCTGCGTAAGATTTCGCGTATTTGCTCGAGTGAGTCCGGGGGACATCGTCCTGTCCAAGCGTGGAGAACGCTGCAGTGAAGCGGTTTACCCGATCTGGGGAGAACACAACTTTGGCGTCTCCGCTCCACTCGTCGTAGCCGGTGTTTGGGAGCAGCCCGGTATCACGGCCTCCGCGGAGATCGCCAAATTCGCGGCGGGAAATTCCACCGAGGATGGCGAGGTTGGCGGTGGGAGCGAGGTCAAGACGTAGGCGGGAGGTGTGGGAGTTCTCGGCGGAGGAGTAGCGGTAGAGGGCTTCCCCTTCGACCGGTCGGCGCGGGCTGGCAGGGTCAGCGAAGGCGGAGATCACCGGAGAGCGGGTGATGACATTCACCGCCCCGCCGATGGCGTCCGATCCGTGAAAAATCGCCGCTGGACCTTTGACGACGTCGATCCGGTCGACGGTCAGAGGGTCGATGGTCGAGAAGTACTGGTTGGGGCCTTCGCGAAAGACCGCGTTGTTGAGGCGGATGCCGTCAATCATGAGCAGGGTGCGGAATCCGGTGAATCCGCGGAGGAACGGGGATGCCTGACCGTACCCGGTTCGCTGAATCATGACGCCTGGGGTTCGGTCGAGGGCGTCAGCAAGGGTTCGGACGTTTCGGAGGTTGTTAAACTCTTCGGAACGCACGATGGCGGCGCTGTAGGGCGCGGTCAGCAAGCTGTCGCCGGGACTGGCGGTGACGAGCACTTCGTTCAGCGCGAGGGGAGTTAGGGTTTGCGGGGATGATTGTGCCCGCAAGAGTTGGGGTAAAAGGACGAGTAGCGAGGCGGCAAAGGGATGAACTTTCATTTAAACAAGAAGGCGGGTGACTTCCGGCGCTCCGTCAGCTGAGCGTGTGCCATAGTGGATAGATGGCTTTTGGTGAGATGGTTGCGGATTATAGGATTGGCCGGCGAGAAGGGGGTGGCTGTTTGGGAGGGTTAGTG
>JBIIXW010000213.1:0-3345 GCA_044347165.1 Chthoniobacteraceae bacterium | reverse complement strand
ACCTCTAAATTCAAAATCGACGGACGAATCGTCCCCAAAAAATTTCGCACCAATCCATCCAACCGCTTCAACTCCGACGCCATCACTCCGGCGTGACGCAAACACTCCTCCTGCAAGCCCTCCGGCATCCGCTTCAAGCGCCGCTCCAACACTTGGAGATGAATCGACAATGAGTTCAACGGGTTTCCCAACTCATGCGCAATCTCGGCCGCCAACATGGTCAACGTCGTTAACTGCCGACTCTCAATCGTCTCCTCCGTTTGCCGGCGAGTCTCCGTCACGTCCCGCAACGTCACCAAATACCCCGCCACACCCGCATCCCGCCCCGGCACTCGTAACGGTAACGCGTAGAAACTGATGTAGCGATGCGCTGGATAAAACACCTCCATCTCCCGCGTCACAATCGCCCCCTCCTCCATCACCCGAGTCCAGTTCACATCCCGCAACACCTCCCCCACGGGCTTCCCAACCGCCAACTCCGAATCAATCCCGAACAACTCTCCTGCCGCTCGGTTGAAATAAGTGATCTCTCCCGCCGGATCCGTCACCATCAACCCCTCGTGCAACGCATCGAAGATCGTCTCCAAAAACGTTTTCTCCTGCGCCAACTGCAACAAATAGGACTGCACGTCCTCCGCGCCCACCCGCGAAATCCGCTCAATCAGTTTATCCAAAAAAGCTGCCTTCATGCGCTCATCTCCCGTTCACGCCTCCCGAAGAGCAACTTCCACTCCTCAGGACACTCCACGATAACCCGCCGGATCAATCTCCACCGACCGGTAACCCGCCGCCATCAAGCCCCCCTCAATCTGGCCTTCCAATCCCGTCACCCGAAACATCTCCTCCGGCGCAACCTGCACACGCGCTCGAGGATACAAACCCTCCCCCACCGGCACAAACACACCTGAAGAAATCCGGTCCGGACCCACCAAGTGCCTCACACGAAAGACGCGGAAACCCAAACTTCGCACCCACTCCTCCGCCGCCTCCACCATCGCTAACGCATCACGCGTCACAGGCGTCCCATGCGGGATTCGCGACGACAAACACGGCTGCGCCGGTCGATCCGCCGTCGGCAAACCCAAGTCCGCCGAGAGCCTCCGAATCTCCAGCTTAGTCAACCCCACATCCCGAAGCGGTGCCATCACACGAAACTCCGCCGCAGCCTGACGCCCCGGCCGCACCTGCGCCATGTCATCCGCATTCTCCCCATACGCCAGCGAAGGAATCCCGCGCTCCTTCGCCATTTCCTCCAACGTCCGAAACAACTCTGCTTTGCAGAAGTAGCAACGATTGTTCGGGTTCGCGAGGTACTCCGGATTGTCAAACTCACGCGTTAACACCACCTCCACCGCAACCCCTAACGCACGCGCTAAATCCAACGCATCCGATAATGCTTTCCGCGGAAGACTCGGACTATCCGCAATCACTCCCGTCACCCCATCTCCAAGAACGCGCGCTGCTTCCGCCAGCAAAAACGCGCTATCAACACCCCCAGAATACGCAACAATCAACGGGGCCGCTTCGCGCAACTGCACGCGCAACGCCTCTCGCTTCAACTCCAAAACTGTCTCATCAACCTGCATCCCTGTCTCCTCCGGCCAACGCCCCATCACAAAAGCAACCGTCGGAACAGCTCGTCCAAAGGCAACGCCATCCCAATGTAAAACTCACCGAAATCCGCGTACTGCGCGCTCACTTCGTCAAACCGCATCTTATACACAATCTCCTTCACGTAGAACGTGTCGTGCGCCAGCAAAGTGACCCCCCACTCCCAATCGTCCAGCCCCGTACAACCCGTAATCAGCTGCAAAATCTTTCCGGCATACTGGCGCCCCACCCGCGCATGCCCCGACATCAACTGCTTGCGCTCCTCAAATGACGAAGCAAACCAGTTTTGCCCAGGGTTCCTCCGTTTGGTCATTGGGTAAAAACAAAACACCTCCCACGTCGGCAACAGCGGGTACAACTTATCCTTTTTGTACTTCTCCATCCGCGCGCGGAACTCACCCATCCGCTTTTCAAACGCCTCCGTCCCCGGTTCCAACCCCTCCTCACGGCGCAACACCTCCGTCTGCTCCTCGTCCGTCGTCATGTACTCACTCTCCTCCGTCAGCGAGAAGAAGCTGTAGACCGGCGTCAAAATATCCGGCCCCAACCCTTGCGACAGACGCTTTTCAAACGCATTCAGAACGTGCAAATCTCTGGAAAGGAGCATAAACCCCAAATCCGCCTTTGGACTGACCATGCTCAACACGAAAAGCTGTGTGTCCGGCGCCGACCGAATTTCCGACACCAACTGGGTAAACCGCGTCTTCGCTTTCCGCTGCTCGTCCGGACTCAACAGCGCCCACTGCCCCAACTCGACCCGATAAAAGAGGTGCAAGACATGAAGGCCAGCGGCAGGAATCACCGTAGGTGAAAGTTGGTATGACATCCTTGCATCTTCGACGTCTCAGCAGAAAAAAGCGAGGATTCGAGCAAACGGAAAGGGCGTCGCGGCCCCATTACGATCCGCTTCGTCACAGCCGACCCGTTGCGAGAAGCGAGAGAATCACTGCGGGAATGCTCCCATCCTGCTCAAACACCCGAGCGCCTTGGTAACGCACGACATACTTTCCCTCGAACTCAAAGAGTCGGTTGCCTTGATACTCTCGAACATACCGCCCATCGAGTTCGAAGAGTCTTCGGCCCTGATACTCGCTGATGTACCGGCCATCCCATTCGAAGAGGCGACGCCCTTGGTACTGAGAGAGGTAGCGCCCGTCCCATTCGAAAAGACGCTTCCCTTGATACTGGGATAGGTATTTCCCATCCCACTCATGCAACCGCTTCCCTTGGTATGCGCTGACGTAAGTTCCGGCAATAGCGGACGTTGAAATCATGCCCGCACCAGCGGCAATCCAACCCAAAACGGTACGCCGTGAAAGGAACTTCGCCCAGAAGTCCAACATGATTCGCTCCCTTGAGTGACTAATCGCCGCCAAAATCTCCGCCGCCCCCAAAGTCACCCCCACCGCCAGAGTCGCCCCCTCCCCAACCTCCGCCATCCGAGGATGAGCCCGAGTCGGAGGTGTCGGAGCCGCCCCAGAACGAACCGGAGTCGTTATCCCCCGATGATTGCCCCGCATCGAAATCCTCGCCCCCACCCGAGTAGGAGGTGTCCTGAGCATCCCCATCCTGACCGCCCGAAATCCCCGTATTGTGCGAATCAAATCCTGAGGCCGAGGCGTGGTCTCCGAAAAACCGGTCGTACATCCACATCCCCGCCGCAGCCCCGAAAAGGCCTCCCATCATCGAGCGAAAAAATCCGCCTCCTCCCCCACCCCTGGGGGGGGGCCCGGC
>JBIIXW010000112.1:0-10866 GCA_044347165.1 Chthoniobacteraceae bacterium | reverse complement strand
GGATGAATAGCGGGAAGGGTGGGGAGCATTCGCCGAAGAATCTGCCGTTGTTGGTGGCGGGGGGGCGGGCGTTGGGAATGAAGTTGGGAACGCACCTTGCGCATGACCCGAAGAATCATCCGCCGATGGCGAATGTTTTGTTATCGGTTGCACAGCGAGCGGGTGTGGAGGTGGATCGGTTTTCCGATGCAACGGGTACGTTGACAGGGCTGGTTTAGAGAGTGAAACGTGCTTTAATCCTCGTAGAATGATTGGTTTGCTGATCAAGCGACCAGACGCTTAAAAGTATGGTAACAGTCAGAGTAAATCGGGGACGGGTTGAGGAGTTCGAGAACGGCTCCATGAAGCGGTCTTTTGGGAGTAACATCGTGTTCGCTGCGACGGACGGAGAGACGGTTGTGGCTGTCACCAAGGCAGGCCGTGTGGAGGAGTATGTGAAGGGTTCGATGCGTCGGAGTTTTGGATCGAAAGCGGTGAGCGCTCAGGTTTCTGGCGACACGGTTGCGGTGCAGACGTCGAGTGGTCGGACGGAGGAATATGTGAAGGGCTCGTTGAGACGTTCCTATTGACGGGGGGGGAGAGCTATTATTGCGATTCGACCATGAAATCGCTCATTTTTTAAATTATCACTTATCTTACTGAAGAGTAATGTATGCTTAATTGGTTTTTATCTGTGCTGCACTGTAAGCATTTACGGATTGTCTATCCTGTCATCACCTACGCTACTGCTCTGTTGCTGAGCGGATGTCTTTTTATGCATAGAGATTTTGCTAACTATGGCAAAAATTACAAACACATTAATCTCCATAGAATAGCGGTGGGTATGAATAAGAATGACGTTGAAGCTGTTTTGGGTCCTCCGTCCAATGCGATCGGCTCCAAAAGAGTTGGTGCCTCCGTGGTTGAGGTTTGGGCTTATGAGCGTTGGGATGCTCGAGTGGGGTTTGACCAAAAGGCGGAGGAATACTGGCTCTATTTTGCGAATGGTCGGTTGAGTCAGTGGGGGCGTCCCTGTGACTGGGAACGTGCCGCCGATAAAGTTCATGAGGTGCGGTTTCGATAGTGTAGGACGATAGTGCTGCCCACTTATTTTGGTGACCCAACGGTTTTGATTGCGAGGCGCGGCGGCTGGTCGTGTCACTTTCGAAGTGCGCGGGTTCTGACTACCCCAGCTCGATTATTTCGGTTTGGACCGCAAAGTTTTCTCTGAACTTTTGTGAATGGCTGGTGTTTTTCTCAGTCGTGAAATTTGGCATTTTTAATTTTGGGATGGGGTTGCGGGAGTTGAGCGGGGCGAAGGCGCGTGACTGAAACTGCGGCATGGCGTCTTCTCGTTTTCAGGTGGGGATTGTGGGCGGGGGGCCGGGGGGGCTGATGTTGGCTTACCGGTTGGGGTTGATGGGGCAGGGGCTCGTTGAGGTGATGATCTTTGAGGCGTCACAGCGGGTGGGTGGGAAGGTGCGGACGTTGCCGATTGGTCTGCATGGTGAGGGTGCGTATGAGGCTGGGGCGGCGGAGTTTTATGATTACAGTCCGTTGGGGCCTGATCCGCTGCGGGAGCTGATTGGGGAGTTGGGGTTGGAGACGGCGCCGATGCGTGCGGGGGGCGGTGTTTTCAGGGGGCATCCGGTTTCGGAGGCGGAGGATTTGGTGCGTGTGTTTGGGCGGGAGGTGGCGGACCAGTTGGAGTTGTTCCGCTTGAGGGCGCGTTCGGAGATTACGACGGCGGATTATTATGAGTCGGATTGGAAAGAGGATCGGCGGGATCCACTCGCTCGTCAGACATTTGAAGATTTTTTGCGAACCTTACCGAGTGCCGATGCGCGGCATTATGTGCGGGTGATGACACACAGTGATTTGGCGTGTGAGACGCATCAGACCAGCGCCAGTTACGGGTTGCAGAACTATTTGATGGACGAGCCGGACTACCTGCGGTTGTACGGGATTGTGGGAGGGAACGAGCGGTTGGTTGAGGCGTTGGCGGCCCGAGTGGGTGGTGGGGTGCGGTTGGGTGAGCGGGTGGTGAGGGTGGGTCTGCGCGAGGGGCGGTACGCGGTGGTGAGTCGCCGAAAGGGTGGGGAGGAGGAGGTGACGCTTTTTGACGCGGTGGTGTTGGCGTTGCCAAACGATTGTTTGCTGGGAATCCAGTGGGAGGGGGATGTGTTGGAGGCAGCGATGCGGAAGCATCACCGGTTTTACGATCATCCGGCGCATTATCTTCGGGTGACGGTGATGTTTGATTGTCCGTTTTGGAGAGATGTGATGAGCGGACATTTCTTTATGTTGGAGGCGTTTGGTGGGGTTTGTGCGTATGACGAGACGGCGCGATTCGATGCGGGGGGGCGGGGTGTTTTAGGCTTTTTGATTGGGGGCGATCCGGCGTTGCGTTTGGGGAACGGGAGTGATTCGGAAATTTTGGAGGCGGTTTTGAAGGAGATTCCGGAGAGTTTGGGGCGGAGGGGGGCTGCGGTATTGGATTTTCGGATTCATCGATGGGCGAAGTGTGTGAATGGATTGCCGTCGGGGTTTCCTGCGAAAGAGCCGGATTCGAGGCATCAACCTGAGCCGAAGGAGCATCCGCGGTTGTTTGTGGTGGGAGATTACCTCTTTGATTCGACGTTGAACGGGGTTCTGGATTCGGCGGACACCGTTGCGGAGTGGCTGGTGGAGGAGGCGAGCGGGATTGGAGAGGAGGGCGCTTTGGTGCAAGAATCAACGTCATGAAGGGAGTGACGTCTGAGGCGCTGGTTTATCGGATTGAAGAGACCGATGCGCCTGCGGGAGAACGGGATATTGAGGTTTTGCTCGGAAGCGGTGTGGGGCGTCGGTTTGTGGCGCGGCGCTTGGATGGTGGTGGTGCGATTGGGGTTGAGGGGGGCGGCGTGCTTCTCGTGCGGGTGTTTCCGTTGGCGGGGCGTGACCTGCCGGTTTGGAAGGATGCGATTCGAGGTTGGGGTGAGCGCGGTGGGCCGGTGGTGTTGGCGCGGGTGGGGGAGTGCTCAGTGGCTTGGACGCACGGGTGCGCATTGATTGCGGCGAGTGGTGAGGGGTTGCCGTCGATCTTGGCGGAGGTGGTGGAGTTTGCGGTGGGTGAGGAGGTCTTACGCGGGTTGGAGGTGGCGATGGAAGCGGGGTGGGGAGAGTTGGAATGTGACGCGGCGCTGGCTTACCGGGTTGAGCGGTTGGATCGAGTGCGTGATGGAGTGTTGAAGGAGCGTGCGTTGGAGACGATGCGGAGGCGGTTGCTTTTTATGCGATGGGAGCCGCTCTGGCTCGGGACGGGATTGCGTTCCGGGGCGCGGATGCGCCGTTTGGGGGATGCGCTCTTGGAGGAGGCAGAGCGCGAGGATCGGTGCGCGACGTTGGATGCTAGGATTGAGGCGGCTGAGTATGTTTATGAGCTTGTGGGTCAGCGGGCCGGCGAGTTTCGGCATGCCCGCGAGGGGTACTGGATCGAGTGGGTGATTGTGGTTCTTTTGGCGGCCGAGTTAGCGGTGATGCTGCTTGAGTACTTTGGCTAGAGCATCGGTCGACGCGGGTTTAGAGCGCGATGGATTCTCCGAGTTCCGGCCGTTGGGCGGTGAGTCCGGTTCGATCTCGGATTGCGGCGCTGAGCGCTTGCCGCGCTTTCTCTTCGCCGTGGGTCAGGAAAACGGACGGACGCGATGCCGCTGCGACGTCGAGCCATTTCAGTAAATCGCTCCGCCCGGCGTGGGCACTGAAACCGCCGAGGGTGTGAATCTTTGCTTTGACGCAGACGGTTTCGCCAAGAATGCGGACTTCTTTCTCTCCGTCGACGAGGCGGCGTCCGAGCGAGCCGTTGCTTTGGAAACCGACCATGACGACGTTGGTGGAAGGTTGCCAGAGGTGGTGTTTGAGGTGGTGCAGGATGCGTCCGGCGTTGCACATTCCGGCTCCGGCCATGACGAGGCAGGGTCCATCGATTTCGTTGATGCTTCGGGATTGCTCGGCGGTTGCGGTGGTTTTGAGGGTGCGGAGGTCGTCGTGGAGATTTCCTTGGGAGAGGAAGGTTCGCAGTTCCTCGTCGAACAGTTCGGGGTGACTCGAGAGGATGCGTGCGGCTTCGATGGCCATGGGGCTATCGAGAAAGACGGGGAACGGTGGAACCTCGCGGTTGCGGAACATGGAGGCGAGGAGGAGGGTGAGCATTTGGGCGCGTCCGACGGCGAAGGTGGGGATGAGGATGTGTCCTCGATCGGCGGCGGCGTTCCGGATGATGGCGCGGAACTCGTCGATGGTTTCTGAGAGTGGGCGGTGGTCACGGTCGCCGTAGGTGCTTTCGAGAAAGAGGGCGTCGGCTTGGGCGAAGGGTTCGAACTCTTGGAGGATGGGAGCGTGGATGGGGCCGAGGTCTCCGGAGAAGACGATGCGTTTAGTGGTGGTGCCTTCTTGAATGAGGAGTTGAAGGCTGGCCGAGCCGAGCATGTGTCCGGCTTCGGACCAGATGACTTCGATGCCGGGAGCGACGGGGACGGGTTGGCGGTAGGGGACGGGTTTGAAGCGGGCGAGCATTGTTTCGACGTCGTCTGGGGTGTAGAGGGGGGATTCGTCGGGGTGGCCGCGGCGTCGGTTGCGTTTGTTTTGGCGTTCGGTGTCGGAGGCTTGGACTCGGGCGGCGTCGCGGAGGATGAGGCCGGCGAGTTCGATGGTTGCAGGGGTGGCCCAGATGGGGCCGTTGAAGTCGGTTTGCGCGAGGAGGGGGAGTCGTCCGACGTGATCGAGGTGTGCGTGGGTGATGAGGATGGCGTCGGGCGTGCCGTGGCGGAGCCAAGCGAGATCACGGTTGAGTTCATCGGCGCGGCTGCCGCCTTGGAAAAGGCCGCAGTCGATGAGGAGTCGGGTGGTGTTGTGTTGGAGGAGGTAGCATGAGCCAGTGACTTCGCCGCCGGCGGCGCCGAATGGGGTGATGGAAAGCATGATTTTTTTGGGGGTTAATTATGGGGCATCCGGTATTTGCTGCGAATGGAGCCGACGATGAAGTCGGTTTCGAGGGCATCCGGGTGTTTGTCTTTGGACGGAAGATATTTGACGAGAAGGTCGGTTGAGGCGCGGTAGATATCGTGGACGGTCCACGGGGGGCCGTAGATGCCTCCGGTGTAGAATCCGTGGCGGCCGACGGTGCGATAGGCACCGAACCCGAATCCGACGCCGTAGTTTGGGGTGGTGAAGCGGTCGTGTTCGATGCGGTTTCCTCCGTTGAGGATGATCAGGTATTTGAAGCCGCGCTGAGTTCCGAGTTCTGCGGCGCGGAGCATGGCGAAATCGTGCGTGCGTTCGGGTTCGGTTTGTCCGTTCCCACGGAAGAAGACGCGGACGGTGTCTTTGGCGAGGAAGGTTTCTGAGTAGCCGCCGGAGCTGTTTGCGGGTCGGTACGGGGTGGCGCAGGAGGCGAGGAGGAGTGTGGCGGCTGCGAGGGACGTTCGCAGGATGCGGTGGATCGTGCGGTGCATGGGAGGAGGATGCGTGGAAGGCGGGGAGGGTTCACGCGGAAAACGCGGGGACATGCTGAGGGGCACGCTTGGTGGAGAACTGGGAGGGGCTGAGTGAGGGAGGGGCTTTTCTTTGAGGGTTTGGGGTGTAGGGTTTTCGGACTGCATGGAAGACGACGTTCATTTGGAGGCGGAGGGGATTCACCGGAGTTTTCGGGTGGGGAGTAAGAGTGTGGCGGTGTTGCGCGGGATTGATTTGAGGGTGCGGCGTGGGGAGGCGGTGTTCATTTGCGGCGCGTCGGGGGCAGGGAAGTCGACGTTGTTGTACACGTTGGCGGGGATGGAGCGTCCGGAGCAGGGTCGCGTTTTTTTGGAGGGCGAGGAGGTGTACGGTGATGGTGATGGTGCCGAGGCGCGTCGGCGGAACCGGAAGATGGGTTTTGTTTTTCAGGGGTATTTTTTGATGCCGGAACTGACGGCGATGGAGAATGTGATGTTGCCGGCGCGGATGGCTGGGATGCGAGGGGAGGAGTTGGAGGACCGGTCGTTTTCCGTGTTGGGCCAGGTGGGTTTGGGGCATCGGGCGCAGCACCTTCCGGCGGAGTTGTCGGGGGGTGAGCAGCAGCGGGTGGCGATTGCGCGGGCGCTGGTGAATGATCCCGCGATTCTTTTTGCGGACGAGCCCACGGGCAATCTGGACTCGGCGACTGGTCAACGCATCGTTGAACTGCTACTTTCACTGGTTCGAGAGCAGCGGAAGACGCTGGTGGTGGTTACGCACGACAACGTGCTGGCGACCCGCGGAGACCGGAGGCTTGAGATTCGCGATGGAGTAATCGTTTCGGATGGCGTTTGAGTGCCCTGTCTGGGCCATTTTGGCCGTCGGGAGGGACTGATTCCGGAGGAAAAGGGGCCGTTGCTGGGCCAACGAAATTTCAACAAGACAAAACAACCAACCTGAGTGACTGAAATGAAAGTTTATATCGACGGAGTGATGTACGCGGAGCCCGATGCGAAGGTGTCAGTGTTTGACCACGGTTTGCTGTACGGCGACGGCATTTTTGAGGGGATTCGTTTTTACAATGGGCGCGTTTTCAAGCTGACGGAGCATTTGGAGCGGTTGTGGGATTCGGCGAAGGCGATTCGTTTGACGATTCCGATGACGTTTCAGGAGTTGGAGGAGGCGACGTTGGCAACGATTCGCGAGAACGATCTGCGCGACGGGTACATCCGGTTGGTGGTGACTCGGGGGAAGGGAAACCTTGGGTTGAGTCCGGACCGGTGTCCGAAGGCTTCGGTGATTATCATTGCGGACAAGATTCAGCTGTATCCGGAGGAGAAGTACGAGAAGGGGATGGTGATGGTGACGACGGCGACGCGTCGTGCAACGCCGGCGGCGTTGTTACCGGCGGTGAAGTCGCTGAATTATTTAAACAACATCATGGCGAAGATTGAGGCGACGCATGCGGGGGCGGATGAGGGGGTGATGTTGAACGAGCAGGGGTATGTGGCGGAGTGCACGGGCGACAATCTGTTTGTGGTGAAGAAGGGGCGGATTACGACGCCTCCGGTGTACGCGGGTGCGTTGGGTGGGATTACGCGGCAGGTGGTTTTCGATATTTGTGCGGAGATTGGGGTGCCGATTTCCGAGCAGGAAATGACGCGGTACGACGTTTACACGGCGGACGAGTGTTTTTTGACGGGGACTGCGGCGGAGGTCATTGCGGCGATTGAGTTGGACACGCGGGTGATTGGCGATGGGAAACCGGGGGCGGTGACGCGTCGGGTGATTGAGCAGTTCCGAAAGTTGACGCAGAGCACGGGCACGCCGATTTATCCTTAGTCAGAACGAACGGAATCGGACGAGTCGACCAAGTGTATGTATTGCGAAGTTTGCAAAGCGGAGCCTGCGACGGTGTTCATCACGCAGATTGTGGACGGCAAGGTGCACAAGGTGGACATGTGTCAGGGTTGCGCCAAGGAGAAGGACATCAACGATCCGACGAGTTTTGATATTGCGGGGATGCTGCTGGGCTTGGGTGAATCGAAACCGTTACCCGGGGGCGGTGTGGAGGGGCGGTGTCCGAAGTGCAACTTCACGGAGGTGGATTTCAAGCGGATGGGGCGATTGGGGTGCGAGCAGTGCTACGTGACCTTTTCGGATTCGGTGATGCCGATGATTCGGGGGATGCACAAGGGGCAGCGGCATACGGGGAAGGCTCCGAAACGGTTGCGGGAAAAGATGGAACTGGACACGAAGCGTCGCGATTTGCGGGGTCGGCTTGATGCGGCGGTGACGGCGGAGAACTACGAGGAAGCGGCTCGGTTACGGGATGAGATTGCGGCGTTGGATGTTGGGGGAGTGTGACTTTGAACCGCACTGAATCGGTATGGCGATTAAAGAGATTCTTGATAACAAGGCGGATTGGTTGAAGTCCGGTGGTCCGGTGAGTCCGTACGTGGTGAGCAGTCGGGTGCGGTTTGCGCGTAACATTCGCGGGGCGGCTTTTCCGGGGTGGGCGGGGAAGCAGGGGCGGGTGGAAACGTTAAAACGGATTTTGCCTGCGGTGAGTGGGTTGCCGGAGATGCACGATGCGCATGTTTTGCCGTGTGCGGAGTTGGACCCGATTGAGAAGCAGGTGTTGGTGGAGCGGCATTTGGTTTCGCGGGAGCACAGCGCGAAGAGTGCGGGTTCTGCGGCGGTGATCAACCGGAGGCAGACGCTTTCGGTGATGATCAACGAGGAGGATCATCTTCGGATGCAGGCGCTTCGTTCGGGTTTGCAGTTGAAATCGGCTTATCGTGCGTTGGACAAGCTTGATAGTGAGCTCGAGGAGAAACTGGATTTTGCGTTCAGCTCGGATTTGGGGTACCTGACGGCGTGTCCGTCCAACGTGGGGACGGGGATGCGAGCGTCGGCGATGTTGCATCTTCCGGGGTTGTCGTTGAGTGAGCAGATTACGCAGGTGGTTCAGTCGGTGAATCGGATTGGACTGGCGGTTCGGGGTTTGTATGGGGAGGGATCGGAGTCGATTGGGAACCTTTTCCAGATCTCGAATCAGACGACCTTAGGTGAGTCGGAGGAGGAGATTATTGAGCGCATTCACCGGGTGATTTTGCAGATTGTCGAGCATGAGAAGAATGCGCGTCAGGTATTGATGCGGAGGCAGATGCGAATGTTGATGGATCATGTGGGTCGCGCGTTTGGCTTGCTGCGGTATTCGTGGAGTATTGGTACGAAGGAGGCGTGCAGTCTTCTTTCGCTGACGAAGTTGGGAGCGGACCTTGGTTTTTTCCCGGAAGACACGGCGAACTTGATGGATGAGTTATTTATTCTCATTCAGCCGGCCCATTTGCAGCGGTTGCATGGTCAGAAGTTGGACGAGGGGGCGCGTGATACGGCGCGTGCTGATTTGTTGCGGCAGGCGTTCACGGCGGTGCCGGAACCGGCGGTGATGTCGAGCGAGGGGACGCCTCGCGCTGGCGACACGGTTTCGGGTTCTGAGTTGCCGGAGATTGGTCCGGCGGATGGTGAGTTGCCGTTGTGACGCCTGGGTTGGCTCGCTAACGGCGTTCATCCCTCCTTTTGTGCTGTCTCTCGGAGGGTGGCATGCCTCGTGCCTTTTTGTCGGGCATGCTGTCGGTCCGTTCGATGACAAGGTCGTTGCTGCTTGCGCTCATGGCAGGCATGAGCGGCTATGCGTCGGAAGGCACTGAGTTTTTCGAGAAGCGGGTTCGCCCGATTTTGGTCGAGCGGTGTCAGGAGTGCCACGAGGAGGCGGGGAAGAAGAAGGGTGGGTTGGCGTTGGACTCGCGAGCGGGATGGGTTGCGGGGGGGGATTCGGGGGCGGCGGTGGTGCCGGGGCGCCCGGAGGAGAGTCGATTGATTGAAGCGGTTCGTTACAAAAACCGTGATTTGCAGATGCCGCCGAAGAATGCGTTGTCGGAGGCTGAGGTTCAGGTGTTGGAGAGGTGGGTTGCGATGGGGGCGCCGGATCCTCGGGAGGTGGTGGGGAGTGGGGTGAAGCGGCCGACGGGGATGTCGTTGGAGGAGGGGCGCGCGTTTTGGGCTTTCCGGCCGGTGAATCGTCCGCCGGTGCCGGTTGGCGGGATGAATCCGATTGATGCGTTTTTGGGGGAGGCGCTTCGGGAGGCGGGGGTGGAACCGGCGCCGTTGGCGGATCGGTTGACGTTGCTGCGGCGTGCGACGTTTGATTTGACGGGGTTGCCGCCGACGCCGTTGGAGGTGGACGCTTTTCTGGGTGATGGGGACTCGGATGAAGTGGCGTTTGGGCGGGTGGTGGATCGCTTGCTGGCGTCGCCGCAGTACGGGGTGCGTTGGGGGCGGCACTGGTTGGATGTGGCGCGGTACGCGGATTCGAATGGATTGGATGAGAACATCGCATTCGGTAATGCGTGGCGTTACCGCGATTACGTCGTGGAGGCGTTGAATGCCGATCGCCCGTTTGACCAGTTTGTGCGGGAGCACCTTGCGGGAGATTTATTGCCAGACGACGGGGAGATGGGGCGTGAGAACGGGATGGTTGCGACGGGTTTTTTGGCTTTGGGTGCAAAGGTGTTGGCGGAACCGGATTTGCGGAAGTTGGAGATGGACGTGATTGACGAGCAGATTGACACGGTGGGGAAAGCGTTTTTGGGGATGACGTTGGGATGTGCGCGGTGTCACGACCACAAGTTTGATCCGGTGACGCAGGAGGATTACTACGCGTTGGCGGGCATTTTTCGGAGCACGCGACATTTGGCGGATGAGAAGCTGGGTGCGATCAAGTATTGGTATGAGCACAGCCTGGCGTCCCCTGAGGAAGTCGCTGCGAGGAAGTCAGCGGAGGCGCTTGTGAAGGTGCATCAGGCAGCGGCGACGAAAGCGGTGGAGGCGGCGCGTGCGGCGTTGAGGAAAGAGTTGGATGGTCGGGTGGCGGACTATCTTGCGGAGGCAGTTCGACTGGCGGCGGGCGTGTCGGATGAGGGGGTGCGCAAGGTGGCAGAGGAGGCTGGGTTGCGGTGGCGTTTTCTGAAGGCCTGTCGTGCGGCCTTGCAGGGGCGACGGGGCGAGGAGGTTTTTGCGGCGTGGCACCAAATGGCGGCGTCTTATTCTTTGGTTGGCGAGCGTGCGGTGGAAGCGGTTCGGTCTCATTACGCGGCGCTATTTGATGGAGCGCGGCGAGGGTTGGTGGCTGCCAAGGCGAAGGATGCGAAGGCGACGATGCCAGAGGATTCTGCACTGGCGGCTGCGTTGGGTGCGGTCGTGGGCAAGGGAGGTATTTTGGTGATTCCCGAGAAGGTGGAGGAGGCATTTGATGGCGAGGTGTTGGTGGGGATCCAGCGGTTGCAAGGAGATGTTGCGGCGGCGCAGGCGAAGGTGTTGGAGTTGCCTTCGGCGATGGGGGTGACGGAG
>JBIIXW010000212.1:0-3354 GCA_044347165.1 Chthoniobacteraceae bacterium | reverse complement strand
AGCGCATTTCAGCGGCGTTGGAGAACTTTCGTGGGGCGCGTCGTCGATTTGAAATTCGACATCGGTCTGAGCGGGTGATGCTGGTGGATGACTATGGTCACCATCCGACGGAGATTCGCGCGACGCTTACTGCAGCCGCGAATACGGGGCGAACGCGGGTGCTTGCCCTCTTTCAGCCGCACCGCTTTACGCGAACGGCTGCGTTGGCGGAAGAGTTTGGCGAGGCGTTTTTTCCTGCTGAGAAGGTTTGGATTTCAGAGATTTATGCGGCGAGCGAGCTTCCGATGGAGGGGGTTTCGGGAGGGTTAATCGCGGACGCAGCTGAGCGAGTGGGGCATGAAGGGGTCCGTTATGTTGCCGATCGGTGGGAAGCGATGCGAGAGTTGGGGCGCGAAATCCGAGCGGGCGATTGTGTGGTGGTGATGGGGGCGGGAAACATTTCTGAGCAGGCGAGTGCGTTAGCTCGGGACGTTGCTGTATTGGAACGATTGCAGTCTGTGATGGGGGTGGGAGTGGTTCGGTTGTATGAGCCCATGAGCAAGCATACGACGCTCCGAGTGGGCGGGCCGGCGCAGTGGTGGGTGGAGCCTGAGACGGAGGAGGGATTTGCGGAAGTGGTGAAGCTTTGCCGCACTGAGCGGATACCGCTGACGGTGGTTGGGCGTGGCTCGAACCTGTTGATTCGAGACGGGGGAATTCGCGGAGTGGTGGTGAGTTTGACTCGCGGGGAATTCCGGCGAGTGGAGGTAGGGGGAGGTTTTATGGTTGCTGGAGCTGGGGTAAAGCAGAAGGAGTTGGCACATGCGGCTCGGGATGCCGGAGTTGGAGGGTTCGAATGGTTTGAGGGGATTCCTGGGAACGTCGGGGGGGCGGTCCGCATGAACGCGGGGGCGATGGGAGGAGAAACATTCCGCCAAGTCGTGTCTGTGCGTTACGTCGACGATGCAGGTGAGTTTCACACGGTGACGCCAGAGCAGATTGAAGTTGGCTATCGTAGCGTACCGTTTTTTCGGGATCGGTTTGTGGTATCGGTGACGTTTGCGGCGGTGAAAGGGAATCGGGAGGAGATTGTCCGTAAACTTGAGGAGTCGATGGCGAAGCGGCGTTCGACACAGCCGCGTGAATCAAGCGCAGGGTGTTTTTTCAAAAATCCTGCGTCGATTCCGGCCGGTCGCTTGATTGACGAGCTCGGCTTGAAAGGGATGGCGGTTGGTGACGCGCGCGTGTCGGGTGTGCACGGGAACTTTTTGGTCAACGCCGGCCATGCCCGGGCGACGGATTTCTTGAAGTTGATTGACGGGATTCGGGAGGCGGCTCGACGTGAGCGGGGAGTGGAGTTGGAGACGGAGGTTCAGATTTTGGGCGAACCTCTCCATGGAACAGAATGATTTGATGTGATGAACGATACGAATGAATCACTGAAGGGAAAGCGAATCGCGGTTTTGATGGGCGGACCTGGATCAGAGCGTCTGGTTTCGATGGCCTCGGGAAAGGGAGTGATGGAGGCTTTGATCACGCTTGGTGCGGACGCTTATGCCGTGGATGTGCAGGGTGACGGATTTGAGCTGAAAGAGGGGACGGATTTTGCCTTTAACGTCATTCATGGAACGTATGGGGAAGACGGTGGGGTGCAGGCTGAGCTTGAGCGGCGTGGCGTGCGTTACACCGGAGAGGGGGTCGATGGGAGTAAAACCGCCATCGATAAGATTCGATCCAAGGAGTGTTTTGTTCGGCATGGGGTTCCGACTCCGGGGTTCGAGGTGATTGCCGCTGGGGCGCGCCCGTCCATGGGGTTGCCACTCGTGCTGAAGGCTCCGAAAGAGGGGTCGAGTGTAGGGGTGTACATCGTTCACGAGGCGGGTGAGTTGGAATCGGCGTTAGTGGAGGTCGCGAGATATTCGCAGACGGTCTTGGTGGAGCGCTTCGTTGAGGGGCGCGAGCTGACGGTTGGCATTCTTGGCGACGAAGCTTTGCCGGTGATTGAAATCCGAGCTCGGAAGGACTTTTATAACTTCGAGAACAAGTACCCGTTTCTCAATCCAAAGGCCGCGGGTGCGGATCACCTTTGTCCCGCGCCACTGAGTCCAGAATGCGAGGTGCGGGTGAAAGAGATTGCAGTGAAGGCGCACCGCGCGTTGGGTTTGCGAGTATATTCCCGCGTGGATTTGCTTTTAACAGAGGCCGGTTCGGTTTACGTTTTAGAGGTCAATACGATTCCGGGGATGACGCCTTCGAGTTTACTGCCCGAGGCTGCGTCAGAGGTGGGAATCAGCTACGCCCAGCTGTGTCGGACCGTGATTGATCTTTCCCTTTCCAGAAAACCTTAGTGACTTCAATAAACCAATGAGCCTTAACACGTTCCGGAACCAGCGGGTCAAGCTGCGATTCTCACGCGCCTATGGCAACTCGTCTCCGTTGGCAGTTCCTGTGGAGCGTCAGCGAGAGGGGATCAAGTTAACGCGCCGCGGCGTCTTCCTATGTTTTAAAGTGATTTTCGCGTTGGCACTGCTCGCGGGGTTAGGTCTTGGTGGGCAATACGTTTGTAAACATCACATTTGGGGTGGAGATCGGTTTACGGTGAAAGAAATACGTGTGTCCACGGATGGAGAACTGACGCGGCCCGAGATTCTTGCGAAGGCAGGTCTGCAGGAGGGGGTGCGGATTTTTGACGTGAATCTTTCCGAGGCGAGGAAGGGGCTTGAGGAGGTCAGTCAGATTGAAACGATTGAGGTTGAGCGATTTTTGCCATCGACGCTGGTGGTTCGACTGACTGAGCGCAAGCCGGTGGCTTGGATTTTAGAGGGGGCTGAAACGGACCCGGGAGCCGCATCGCGAGCTTATGTGGTGGACGCCAAGGGATGGGTGATGCCGCAGCGCAAAGTTTCCATGCAACTCCGCTACTTGCCGGTTATCAACGGGGCGCATGACCTTTTCGACAACCTGACTCCGGGGCAGCGTGCGGGGGGATACGAAATTCAGTCGGCGATTCGGTTGCTGACGGCGAGCGAGTCCATCGCGCGATTCCGGCCGAGGGTGATTGATTTGTCCAAAGGGTTTTGCATGGAGGTCACGGACTTGACGCGGACCAAATACACGTTCGGGTTTGATCGTTTGGATGATCAGTTGAGTAAGATGCAGCAGGTCATGACGCACACTGAGCACGCGGGGCGAGAGGTTTCCTCCGTGAACTTGATGTACGCGAAACAGATTCCGGTGGTGTTCGGTGGATTGGTTCAGGCTTCAAAGGTGGAGGAGAAGGCGGAGCGTTCTGTGAAAGGTACCGTCACCGCGAGTTCGGGTGGTGGAGAGCAAGTGGCGGCGGTTTCTCGCAGCGTGCCGGCGGTCAAAACAGCG
>JBIIXW010000111.1:0-10888 GCA_044347165.1 Chthoniobacteraceae bacterium | reverse complement strand
CTGCGAACCGGATTGGGGCGACGGAGTATTCGGTGGCGCAGTTAAAGATCATGCAAGAGGCGCTGAGTTTGCTGGTGTTTGTTCCGTTCTCGGTGATGTATCTGCAACAGCCGCTGAAGCTTGATTATCTGTGGGCGGGACTCTGTGTCTTGGGGGCTGTCTATTTCATGTTCCGCTCCTGATTCCCCTTGATTTTCGGTGCGGGGAGATTACTCTCCCAAGTCCCGCTCGCGGACGGCTTGCTGTTTTTCTGCGAGGTTCCGCCGGTGTAGGTGGTTCAACGGGTCGGTAGCTCAATGGTAGAGCAGCGCCCTTTTAAGGCGTTGGTTGCGAGTTCGAGTCTCGCCCGACCCACTTCCAACTTTCTGATGTTTATCCAGTCTCTTTGAGTGAGGCTTTTTCGACGCTCTCGACTTACGATGGAGATTCTCCTCTTGGAGGTTTGGTCTGACGAGGGCTTTGGTGTTTGTGGCAAGCAGTTCAGTGGACAGGACGACTCGGTCCATTGATGGCAGGCAACTCTGGGGCGACTCCGAGGGTCTTTTTTGAGCAGTTAGCCTAAAAGCGGGGATGAGGTTGGCTGTGTCATCGGCGAACAATCTGCCGCTGTGCATCATGCCGGTGCAAACGGAGTCTTTTTCGACTCATCCACAGAGTGAGCCTATTTGCTCCCCCTCGGTGTGCGATCCTCATGGGCAACCGCCTCCCCAGCGCCATCTGGGGCATTGCCCCATTGTGCCTCCCCCATCTTTCCGAAGCCCTGGAGCGGGGCAACACCGTGTCTCGCTCTACAAGGCTCAGATGGTTTTTCATCTCTTCCTCGGGCGTTGCCCGAGGCTGTCATGAGGTGCCCCGTTGGGGCACCGGAACTCCCCACTTCCGCAACTGCTTTCATGCAAAGTCCGCCCGAATGCCTACGGGAGCCTGTGGCCATTCCCGTTTTTAGGGGGTTAGCGCCCGGATATCATGGAAGCACGATGATCGGAATAGGCTTCGCGCACGGAGATGTAGGGATCCACAGCCATCTCGGTTGTGGCTTTGTACGCATTCATCCGTTGGCGGTTTTCGTCGGTGCCCCGCGCAGCGCCCACGGAGGATCGAACGGAGTTGGGAACACCTGATGCGCTAAGGTAGACGAGGGGGTTCATCGCCCAGTCACCGGCTTTTCCAACGAGATCGCGGCAGTTGCTTGGGCCAAGGACAGGTACGACGAGGTAGGGACCGGCTGGGATTCCGGCTTTGCCGAGGGTTTGTCCGGTATCTGCTGGGCGCACGTTTCGCAGGGCGGGGAATGATTCGGAGGGCTTCATGAGGCCACCGATGCCGATTGAGGAGTTGATGATGAGTTTGGTGAGTTCGCGACCGGCCTGCATGGGTTCGCCGCGGACGAGGCGGTTGATGATACGAACGGGGCTCTCAAGGTTTTGGCCAAAGTTACTGAGGGATTTGAGGACTGGGTTGGGGAGCACTGCTTCGGTTCCTTTGGCAACGGGCTGCATGACTCCTTTGTAGAGGGCGTGGTTTGCGGCGAAGGTGGCGCGGTTGACCGACTCGAGGGGGTCCGACGTTGGGGGGTTCGCGTCGACGGGGGCCTGACTATTTGGGCTGGAGCCTTTGAGATGGAGTCCTTGCGCTGAAGAAATCTTCTTTTTATGACCGGCGTGAGCGATTCCTGGAAGTGTTGCGAGGGCGAGGATGGGGATGAGGAGTTTCATGGGAGTTCGGTGCCTAGCGGAGCATGGATCGGAGGCTTTCGAGGGGGGCTTTTGGCCCGGATCGGGAGCGGATGGAGTCGAACTGGGCGCGGTAGGAGTTGGTCAGCGAGACGCCCTCGACGAGAATTTCGTACACGAACCACGCCTTGCCTTTTGATTCGAGTCGGTAGATCACTTGAACGTCGACGCCGTCGTTATTCACGGAGGCGAGGACTTCTTGGCGGGTGGAATCGAGTTTTTTTGGGGCGGAAAACTTCACTTTCGGAGTGCGCTCCGGTTTGATTTTTGACGCGTAGTTCCGGATGACGACTTCGGAGAAAAGCTGTTGGGCCTCCCGTTGTTCTGAGGGGGAGAGGTCTTTCCAGCCGAGGCCAAAGGCGCGGCGGGTGAGGGAGGTAAAATCGATGTAGCGTTCGAGGACCGGTCGCGCGGATTTTGCGAGTTCGGCAGGGGATGATGAGGATGCCTGTTTGGTGGCTTCGAGAAGTTGTTGGAAGCCGGTTTGGAGGGTTTCGTCGGGCGTTGCGGCGCTCGCAGACGGCTGCCCGAGAGGCAGGAGTGTGATGGCAAGGGCTTGAATGATGGCGTGGCGACGTAACATGGCTCGAGTCCGCTACTTTACTTCCGGGGTGGTGCTATTCAACTCCTTGGTGGGATGTTCTGACGGGACCTCCTTTTTTTGATCGACGTTTCCGAACGCAAATCGGCTGAGGAGGGACTCGAGGTCGACGGACGCTTCGGTGTCGGTGATGAGTGCATCCGAGGAGAGGAAGCGATCTGATCCACCCGGACTGAGGGCGATGAACTTGTCACCGAGGAGGCCTTTGCTGCGCACGGATGCGACGGAATCGTCGGGGATTTTGACATCTTTTCGGACGCGAAGTTCTGCGATGGCGGAAAAGTCTTCGGAGAGCGAAAGTCGGGTGACCGCGCCAATGGGGACGCCTGCGACGGAAACGGTTGCGCCGGTGGAGAGGCCGCTGAGGTTGGAGAAGCGCGCGCGGATCGGGTAAGTGTCGGTTTGGGAAACGGATTTGGTTCCCATTTGAAATGCGAAGTACCACAGACAGGCGAGGCCGCTGAGGACGAAGAGGCCGACCGATTTTTCGTGTTGGGATTTCATTCGGGGTGAAGGGGTTCGATTAAAGGGTTTGCGGCGGATGCGGCGAGGAAGGGAACGTTGTCACGGAAGATGGCAGCGTCGGCGTCTGTGAGGTCTCGAAAAGCGCTCGGGGTTCCGTTAAAACGAATGGTGCGTTGGTCGACCCAGAGAATTTGGTCGGCAACGGCGAGGGCCTCTGGGACGTCGTGCGTTACGATGAGGGCGGTGAAGCGGCGAGCGTTGCGGAGGTTGAGAATTTGTTGAAATACGGCGTTGCGACGGATGGGGTCTAGCCCTGCCGTGGGTTCGTCGAAGAGGACGAGTTTAGGGTTGCCGACGAGGGCGCGGGCAACGGCGACGCGTTTTTGCATGCCCCCGGAGAGTTCGGAAGGGTAGCGCGAGGATTCGGCTTCCAACTCGAGGGCTGCGAGTGTTTGGGCGATGCGTTGAGGGTGTTGGTCGGGAGAGAGAGAGGCCTGGGCGATGAGCGGGAGGCCTACATTCCCTGCAACGGTAAGAAAATCGAGCAGTGCGTTGTGTTGGAAAACGTAGCCGCATTCGGCTCGAAAACGGCGCAACGTTTCGGGTTGGTTGAGGGGAGCGTCTTGGTAGGCGAGTGTGCCTGTGTCGGGTTGGAGGAGGCCGACCAGAAGGCGGAGGAGGACAGACTTGCCGGAGCCGCTTTTTCCTAGCACGCAAGTAACTGATCCTTCGGGGATTGAGAAGGAAGCATTTTGCAGCACAACTTTCTCGTCGAAAGACTTCGAGAGATTTTCTACGGACAGGATGGGGCTCGTGCTGGGGAGCGGTTGACGGCCGGTGCTCATACGAGGAGGGAGGTGATGAGGTAGTCGGTGGCGAGCACAGCGATGCTCGATGCGACGACGGCGCGGACGGTTCCGAGGCTGACGGCGCGGGCGCCGGAGAGGCCGGAGAGGTGGGTATGGAAGCCGGAGTAACAGGCGATCGTGGTGCAGAGGAGACCGAATGCGAGGGATTTAATGAGGCATTCTGCGACGTCTCGCGGGCGGATGGCCTCGTGAACGGCAGACCAGAACTCCGGTGTGGGAACGGGGAGTAGGATGCAGCCGGCGAGGTATCCGCCGTAGGTGCCGACGAGCACGAATGCGGCGGTGAGAATGGGGTAGGTGAGGAGGGCGGCGAAGAGGCGTTGTCCGGCGAGGAATCCTTCGGGGCGAACACCGATGAGGTCGAGGGCGTCGATTTGTTCGGTGGCGCGTTGCATCCCGAGCTCTGCGGCGATGGAGGATCCTGCTTGCCCGGCGATCATGAGGGCGGCGAGGACGGGTGCGAGCTCGCGGCAGAGGCTGAGGGAGACGAGCGTGCCGAGGAGGCCGCTGGCGCCGAATCGGGAGAGGACGTAGTGGCCTTGGAGGCCGAGGACCATGCCGGTGAAGAGGGCGACGATGAGGATGACGGGGACGCAGCGGACTCCGGACTCGTGGAGGGCGCGCAAGATTCTAGGCAACAGGCTTCCGCCGCTGGTGCAGTGGCGGAAGGCGTTGATGAGGAACAGGGCGCATCGGCCCGCGGTGGCGGTACAGCCGAGGGCGATGCGTCCGGTGGTTACGAGCGGCATGGTGCGCGTGCGGTGCCTCTTAGCGGAGTCGCGAGGTAAAAGGGATTCCGTACGCTTTTTGGAGGGATTCCGTTGTTTCGACCGTTTTTGAGGCGTCGAGGTAGAGGATTCCTGGATCACCGGCGAGTTTGATGTGATGGGTCCCTTTGATGGGTTTGGCGAGAGCGTCGGGCACGTCGGCGATACTGCGGAGTTTGGTTCCGTTGATTTCGGTGACGGCCACGAAGTTCACCTCTTGGTACCCGATGGTGAGTTCGGAGGGGATGATCTGGGTGAGGATGACATGGTGCTCGATGTCGAGGTTTGACTCGTTTTGCGTGCGGTCGAGGTTGAGGAGTTCGATGGGGGCTTTCCGGTGCCAATCGTTCCCCCATTCCTTGAGCATTTGCCGCGAGAGTTCTTGAAGGATGAGACCGCCGACGATGACGAACTTGGGTCCCTTCGAGATAACATAGGGGGGCACGGTGTGGGCTTCGGGAGGCTTGCGGGAGGGCTTGAGAGCGGTGCTGATGGGTTTCCCGTCTCTGAGGATTTCTACTTTGAGAATATCGCCCGCTTGGTGCGAGGTGGAGATGAGGTGACTGATGGAGATGCGGCCGTAGTTGGCGTCGTTGTAGTTAGCGTCTGAGTCAATGTCTTGTCCGTCGATTTGAGTGATGACGTCGCCTTTTTTGATGCCGGCTTGGTCCGCGGGACCGTCTTTGAGGATGGAGGAAACGTAGACGCCCCCTTTGACGTTCGAGATTTTCAGAAAGCTCCGAAACTGGGGGTCGCGCGTGGCCGAGAATGCCATTCCGCTTTTCGCGAAGCCTTGGTAACTCCCGTCGGCGACGTCGCGCAGGAAATGGCGGGCAACGGGGGCTGAGACGCATTCCATGATGTTGGATGCGGGGTCGTAGCGCATGAGGAGGCCGGCGAGGCGGTTATTTGCGAACACGGGGAGGGTGGCCGAACCGTCTCGGATTTGGAGTGCACCGCTGAAGCGATAAACGAGGAAGTTTTGGTCCTCGAGCCAGTAGCGGGCGACGTCGATGTGGGCGGTGGTCCCTTTGGTGGAGCTGAGGTTCCCGTTGGGTTCAAGTTGGACGGCTTCGATGGAATCGCCGCGTTTGACTTCGGCTAGTTCGATGGGTTGGAACGGGAAGTTGCCGGTGGCATCTTCGGGCGTGAGGAGGGCAAGGTTGGCTTCGTAGTCGATGGCGACGATTTGCGCGGGGACGCGGAAATCGCCCCGGGGGGATTCCATTTCGATGTAGGTTGCGTTTGCGAGGAAGTCCGCCGTGGTGAGGACTGCGCGCGGAAGAACGACGGTGCCGATGGCTCGTCGGGTGGTGGGATTCTTCTTCGACCAAGGGCGGACGAAGTCGAAGGCCTGAGTGGTTGCGTTGATGCGGAGGACGCTGGATTGAACGTTTGCCGAGGGCTTTGCTGCGCTTTGGGCTCCGGAGTTTGCCGCGGCAGCGGGTTTTTGTGGGGGCGTTTGTGCTGGGGCCGCCGGTTGGGGTTGTTTCTCCTTTTCGCCGTCCTTTTCGGTGTCGGTTTTCTTTGGTGCTTTGATTGCTGCCAGCGGCGTGGGCTGCTGGGTTTGGGTGCCCGTTTTGGACGTGGATTCCGTGGAGACCGCAGCTTGGAGGGCGGACGCGAAGAGGAGAGCTCCGAGGGTGGCGCAGGTTTTCATGGGGTGGGAAGAGGTGAGGGGTTCGAACGGCATTAGCGATGGGCTTCCGAGAGGTTTCGGTCGGAGGTGACACCGTAGCGGGACTGGATGCGTTGAATGGCGTCTTTGACGGCTTTTCGTTCGAGGACGAGGGGGCGTCCTGAGCCTCGGAAAGTGAACACATCGAACTCGGTTTCTTTGGCGACGGCAGCGGCGAGATCGTCGAGCGTCTTGATTTTCACTCCGTTGACGTCCTCAAGGATGGCTTCGCGAAACTCGGCGGCGTAGACGTTGATGGGGTCTGGGAGGATGCCGCTGAGGATGACGACGTCGGGATTCTCTTTGTACAGCTCGCGGCTGATGTACTGGTTGAAAACGTAATCGAGTCGCGGATTTTGGAACTGGAATGCGGCCATGAGGTTGCGGGAGAGGGGTTGGAACATGAGACCGCCGTGGATGAGGTAGCGAGGTGAGATGTCGAACCGGTTGGACTGCATGTCAAAGGTCCAAGGGCTATTGAAGGTGAGTTTTTGCTCCACTTTTTTGCCGTCACGGATGAGTTCGAAGGTGAGGGTGTCGCCTTTGAACTTTCGTTCTGCGATTTCGGCCATCTGAACGCGGTCGCCGTCGAGTTCGACGGTGCCGTCGGCTGCGACGGGGATTTGATCGATGGCGAGGATGACATCGCCGGGTTTGAGGGAGCCATCTGCAGCGCCTCCGGCCATGACGCGGGTGACGAGGAGTCCTGTGTCTTGTCCGGGGAGGTTGAGGGCTTTTCGGAGGGCTGGGTTGAGGGTGTTGATGGTGGAGATGCTTAGGTCCATGTAGCGGTCGTAGGTGCCGTCCTCGATGTCTTTGAGGAAGCGCTTTACGACGGGGGTGGGAATCATGTAGCCGACGTTTTGAGCGACATCGCCGCTGAAGCCTTGGAAGGCGACGCCGACGACTTTTCCGTTTTGGAGGACGGGGCCACCGCTGTTGCCTGGGTTGATGGCGGCGTCGATTTGGATGGTGAGGTGCGAGTCGACGTTGGAATGGGCGTAAGGCCGGAAATCGATTCGGGAGACGATGCCGCGGGTGACGGAGAGGCGTTCGCCGCCGATGGGGTAGCCGTAGACGCTGACTTCGGACTCGATCTCGGGGATGGCGCCGAGTTCGAGGGGGAGCGTGTCGGTGAAGAAAGATTCGTCTTTCAGTTTGAGGACGGCGAGGTCGCAGTCATGGGCGACGTGTTCGACGGTTGCGATGTATTTTTTTGGGTCACCTTCCTTTTCGAGTGTGAGAAAACGTGCGTTTGAGACGACGTGGGCGTTGGTGACGACGCGCTTGTTTTTTCCGAGAACGATCCATCCAGTGCCGGACCCGGTTTCGGTTGCGCCGGGGAGCCACGGCATCCGGTAGTTGGGTTCGAGGGTACTATTTACGATTCGGGCGAGGCTTTTTCGGACTTTGGAGGCATCGGTGGCGGCGTGGGTTTGGGGGAGGCCCAAAGCGAGGAGGAGACTGCCGGCGAGGAGGCTGCGGATATTCATGGCGGTGTGGGGAAAACGGTGGTGCAAGGGCGGTGGGTTTGCGAGCAAAACTGGGCTTGTTTTGATTTCGCTCGATGGACTCTCTGAAGCACGGGCACTCCGTCTGCTTTCAGGGGAGTCGATGGGAATCCGACGCTGGTTTGCACTGATTTTGACGGGTTGGCTGATCTTCGCGGGAGGGGTTCGGTTCGCCACGGGGCAGAGTTTTGAGTACGAGGTTGCGCCTGAGGCTTGGGCTGAGGATTTGGGAAGTCACCGGGCGGTGGTTGACGTGCGGCACGCGGGAGAGGGGGTTTTTGTGCGACTCCCTTGGCGTCGGCGGGATCGGGAGGTGGAGAAGAAGGGTGTGGTGGTGATGCACCTTGATACGGGGCGGCGAGTGTCGTTGGTGTCTTACGGCGCGATGGGGCGCGAGGTTGGAGAGGTTTATTTTCGTCCGGAGTGGGGTCCGGGGGAGTACGGGATTCACTTTTTGGCGGGATCGAAGGTGGGGGGTGTTTTCAAATACCTCGGGTTGGTTCCGTGCGAGGACAAGGGGTGGGATCGGCGGGTGAGGTCGGGGGTTGGAGTTTCCGAGGGCATGCTTGTTCGCTGGGAGTCTCGAACGGTGCACGACCGGTTTTCGGAGATGGAGATTATTGCGACGGAGAAGGAGAAGCGGGCGTGGATGCTCGCGAACCGGGGGAAGCGCGTGGGGGTGTTTGCGGAGGATCGATCGCTTCCGTTGCGGATGGAGGATGAGGTTCCGGAGCGATGGATGGCGGGTAAGCCGCGTCAGGCTTGGATTGCGCGGCGTGGTGAGCGGTACGCGTTTCAGGTGGCGGTGTGGGCGTTTCGGTTGACCGAGGAAGTTTCCGCGCTGGAGTTCTCGGATTTATTGGGGGCTCAAGGAACGAAGATTTCGAGTGAGGCGTTCCGCGCGCATTTATTGGAAGGGGTGGATGCGTTGGGGGCTCCGTTTCGGCGGACGGTCACGATTCCGAAGGGGCGGATTGGGAACTTTTGGTGTTCGGCGAATGTGCCGTTGGACGCGGTGCCCGGGGTCTACAAGGGGGTGGTGACGGTGCGTTTGAGCGGGGCGGAGTTTGCCGAGTGTCCGATTGAGCTTTTTGTCGATGAGGACGTGATTGAGGAGGGCGGCGACTCGGAGCCATGGCGGCATTCCCGATTGGCTTGGCTGGACTCCAAGCGAGGGCATGGGGATGTCCCGGTGGCGCCGTTTCAGCCGATTCAGCAGGAGGGGAACACACTGCGCTTTTTGGGGCGCGACGTGGTTTTGGGTAACAACGGGTTACCCACTTCAATGGGAAGTTGGTTTGAGCCGTCTGTGACGCGGATCGGTGGCCAGCGGACGGAGTTGCTGTCTGGTCCGATGGAGTTTCTTCTTGAGGGGGAGGACGGTTTTTTGGTGCCGCTTTCGGTGGAGGAGTTGCAGTTTACCAAGAGGGAGGCTGGGGAGGTTCGCTGGGTTTCTCGTTGGACGGCCCAAGTGGGAGCTGGGCGTGTTTTTCTGGAGGTGAACGGCGCTTTGGAGGCGGAGGGGAATCTGGAGTTCCGGTGTCGCCTCCAAGCGGATCGTGCGAATGTCGGGGAGGTTGGACTGGGTGACGTGCGTTTGGAGGTGCACCGCACTTTGGTGACGAGCCGATTTGCTGCCGGTCTTGGGTTGTACGGTGGCGAGCGTCCGGATTTTTTGGAGTGGCAGTGGCGTCCGGTGGTTCAGAATCAGGACGCGTTTTGGATGGGGTCAGCGCATGCGGGGTTGCGGGTTCAGTTGCGGGACCGTCTGACGGCTCGTTCTTTGGAGGGGGTGGATCATCGGGTTCAATCGGTTCGAGGGCCGGATTCTTGGATGAACGGGGGGAGTGGTGGGGTTCATATGGAGCGGGGGGAAGGGGCGTCGCAAGATGACGCGGTGCATTGGATTGCGTTTAGCGGGGCGCGGCGGCTCGCACCTGGGCGGTCGGTGGATTTTGACTTTAATCTTTCGCTGACTCCGTTTCGTCCGTTGGACGTGGGGGCTCAGACCGGTGATCGGATTTACCAAGAAAAGGGGGTGCCGGGGTCTGCGGTGTGGGCAGGCGGGGTGAATCGGGTCAATGTGCATCACGGGAATGCGCTGAATCCGTTCATCAACTACCCCTATGTGACTTGGGATCGGTTGGAGGATTTTGTGAGGCGCTCGGGTGAGGGTGGTGGGCGGACGGGGTTGTATTACGGGATGCGGGAGATGAGTTATCGGGGAGCAGAGTTTTTCGCGTTTCGCTCGTTTGGGGATGAGGTGTTGATGTCAGGCGCGGGTGGGGGCAGCGCGTGGTTGGACGAGCACACGGACGGGGATTATTTGGCGGGGACGATGGAGCCCTTGATGCGGGATGGTGCGGTGTTGATGCGGCCAGATTCGCGGTATGCGAACTATTTTGTTGAAGGTTTGGACTGGTTGGTCAGGAAGACGGGGATTTCCGGCGTGTACATGGACGGAATCGGGATGGATCGGCGGGTGATGCGGCGGGTGAGACGGGTTTTGCAGGATCGGGTCGGGGGAGAGCATTCGCGTGTCGAGGTCCATGGTGCGAACGGGATGACGGCCCGTGGGGGGTATGCGAGCACGGTGGTGGAGCACATGGAGTCATTGCCGTTTGTGGATCGGGTTTGGTACGGGGACGGGCATTCCTACCGTGTTTCACCGGAGCAGATGTTGGTTGGGGTGAGTGGGGTGCCTTTTGGGGTGGGTGGGTCGCTGATGCAGGTTGGGGGTAATTTATGGACGGGGCTGGTTTTTGGGATGACGGGACGGGAGGGTTGGGGCGGGGTGGCTGCGCCGATTTGGGGTGTGTGGGACAAGTTTCGTGCGGGGAGTTCAGAGTTTGTGGGGTGGTGGGATCCGGCGTGTCCCGTGCGGATGGATCGGCGCGAGGTGAGGGTATCGGTTTGGAAGCGTCCGGGGGCGGTTCTGGCGGCGATTGCGAACTTTTCGAATGAGGTGATCCGTGAACCGTTGACGATTTACTGGAATGATTTGGGGTTACGTCGGGAGGGGTGCCGGTTGTATTTTCCTGCGATGGATGGGCTCCAGTTAGAGCGAGTGGCTGATGCGGATGCGGCGGTGACGTTACCGCCGTGGCGCGGTGCGTTGATATGGATTGATGGCGAGCAGCGCCAAGTGGCGGAACTGGTTCGGAAGGGGGAGCCGTCTGCGGGGCAGTTGGTGATGGAGCAGCGGTTCACCTACACGCCAGGCTCTGAATGGAGGGTGAATCGGAGTGAGGGGGCGGCGGCACC
>JBIIXW010000248.1:0-10914 GCA_044347165.1 Chthoniobacteraceae bacterium | reverse complement strand
CGCAGTTTTGCTTCACCGCCATCACGCTTCCCCTCACGATTTTCATGCGTTTACTCATCGCGCTGTTCCTCGCATCGGCCCTCATCCACGCTCAGGAAACCCCTCGCTTCCGCACCGACGCAGACGGTCCAATCACCCCGGACGACAAACGCAAAGTTCAAAAAGGGAAGGAGCAGGAGAAAAAGCCTGATTGGTTCCAACTAGCTCACGGCGAGTTTCCGCCAGTGGGGTCCGAACACCGCATCTCAGGTGAGCTGATCTCGGTGGATCATCTCGAGCGCGCCTTCCGCATCCGGATTGATCGAGCCGACCACCAGGAACGCGGAGTGTTCGACCGCCCGCTGTACGCAGAGATGCTTCCCTTTGGAAGTATCTGGTACCAAGGCGCT
Source organism: Chthoniobacteraceae bacterium (assembly GCA_044347165.1). Classification (GTDB taxonomy): domain Bacteria; phylum Verrucomicrobiota; class Verrucomicrobiia; order Chthoniobacterales; family Chthoniobacteraceae; genus JBEEPE01. The sequence continues at coordinate 10,525 of JBIIXW010000248.1, read as the reverse complement.
CCAGCCGCACTCGAAGACATTCCTCTCGGCACCCATCTCCACGGTTCGTTCTACCTCAAAGACCCCAAGGCAAAAGCGCCAACCCATCCCGGCGCCTTCAACAAAGGCCAATCCATTGAGGCGGACTTTCAACGCTGTTTCCGCCTTGAAGACGATTTCACCCTGTGCGCCCGCCAAAACCAGAGCTGGAAAATCGAGGCATTCGATGGCGAAACCATGAAACTCACGGTGTCTCAACCCACCGCACAACCTCCAGTCTCCAAGACGTTTGACATCCAATCCCGCACACGAATCTTCAAGGGAGATGGCTTCGCCGACACCTCCGCCTTAAAGACCGGACAAACCGTTCTATTTAACATCACTTGGGCAACCCTCTACGGCCCAGGACGAATCACCGACATCTGGCTCGATGACGAAAGCCGAGCGAGTGCAACCAAACGACAACTCGCGGCCCATCGCATCCACGTCCGTGAGCGCGGTCTGCCCGGTTGGATCACTTCCGTTGATGATGCGCAACAACTGGTGACCGTCGCCTTTTTTGGAGGAATCGATCCCACCCTTTTCGAGGACATCGCCATCAAGGATCCAAACCTCCCGCCGCCCCGCGACGGCAGTCCACCACCCACCGAACCCATCGGTAAACTTGCGGTAGCCCGCGAATCATTGATGACCTACGACCCGGTCAATGACAGCAAACGCGCGGCCGTCCTCGAGGTTAAGAAAGTACCAACCGCGCACGGCAGTGCAGGCGTCGAGGTGAAACTCAAACTCGATATGATGCTCGAAGGCTACCGCCCAAAACACGTCGTGCGGTTTTATCCACCCACTTGGAAAGTGATTGCCCTCCCAAAGGAGCACGAGTTCCAAGGAAGGGAGTAACCCCCATCCGTTCCCCTTTATGGCACTCACCACCCTGCGCACACTGCTGCTGAGTGCCGTGACCATCCTTGCATCTGATGCCCTCGCGCAGAAACCCACACCCGCAACCTCCCCCGAACACCCAAAGTTTCGCACAGACGCAGATGGACCCGTTCTCGGAACCGAGAAACGGAAGAATCCCATGGATTTAAATCCAAGCGATAAACCCGAATGGTTCCAGGTCGTCGACGGCGAGTTTCCTCCAGAGGGTTCCGCACACGCAGTGTCCGGCGAACTGATCCAAGTGGATCATCTCGAGCGGCGATTCCAAATCCGTGTCGACCGAAACGACAGCCAACAGGCGGGCTTTCAGGATCTCCCGCTGGAAGCCGGCCTGCTTCCTTACGGCTCTGTCTGGTATCACGGAGCGCCCGCCGCCCTGCAGGACATTCCCCTTGGAACACACCTCCACGGGTTGTTTTACATCAGCGATCCCAACGACAAAACCCCACTCCCGCCCACTGCGAATAACCGAAAAACCGCTGAGTGGGAGTTTCGGCGGTGCCTTCGTCTCGAAGACGATTTCTCCTTTTACTCCCGTCAGAAGCAGCTTTGGAAAATCGAGTCCGTCGATCTAATGGCCATGAAGGCAACCGCCTCGATTCAAAACCGAGCCAAACCATCCGATGGCACCCCTCCCACATCAAAAAGCCTCACCTTCGACCTCCTCCCCAGCACACGCGTTTTCAAAGCAAAGAGCTTCGAAACGCTCACGGCACTCCAGCCCGGCCAACTCGTGCTCTTCAACCTCACGTGGGCGACGCTCTACGGCCCCGGACGAATCACACACCTCTGGCTCGATGACGAAAGCCGCACTCTGGCCACGACGCATCAACTCGAAACACATCGCATCCACACCCGCGAACGCGGCCTCGCGGGCTTCGTCACCGCCGTCAATGATGCCAAACAACATGTCACTATCACCTTCTTCGATGGAGTGGACGCGAAACTCTTCGAAGAACTCAAAGGCATCGACGAAAAGCCACAAGGCTGGCCCTTCTCCGTCGCGGAAGACGACCCGAATGCGCCAAAGGGAGGCATTGCCGTCGCTCGCTCAAGCCTAATGACGTACGATCCCGTCAACGACCGCAAGGGTGGTAACATCGTGGCCTTCAATAAAGTCCCCGTAACCCCGGGATGCAGCGGGGTCCAAATCACCGTGAAGTGCGGCATGATGCTCGAAGGATACCGCCCCCGCCGAGTCGTCCGCTTTTACCCCGCAACCTGGAGAGTTGAATCTCTCCCTCTCGAAGAACGCTTCGAAGGCCGGGAATAAATCAAAACAACACGTTACCCCCTGAATCCTTCCTCATGAAAACCTCCCTCGCCACAGCCCTCATCCTCTCCGTCATTTCAGCAAACGCGCTGCACGCGAACCCCCACGTCGAAGCGGTTCTTCGCGCCGTGGAAGGTGCCAAAGGAAAGATTGAGAAAACCGAGGACGGGAAAAGCCTCAAACTGGTCGATCTCGCGGTGCCCGGTGCAGGACCCCACGATCATCGCAAAGAGGATCCCTACGACGCCGCATTCTTCGAGCACCTCGGCAACATCTCCACCCTCGAATCTCTCAACGTCATCTCCACCAAGTTCAACGACGCGTGGATGCCCAACATCGCAAAACTGACACGCCTCAAAACACTGCGATTCACCAATAACGGCAAGCTGACAGATGCTGGGATGGAACAACTCGCGGGCCTGAAAAGCCTCGAATCCTTTAACTTCGTCGGCACCGCAATCACAGGGAACGCCTACGCAAAGTTTGAGGGCTTTACCCAACTCACCCGCGTCAGTCATCGCGGAAGCTCCATCAATGATGATGGTCTCAAAGAACTCTGCGACCACCTTCCTAACCTCGAGAGCATCAGTCTAGCCCACGCAAAGTTCACGGACGCCGGAGCGCATCACCTCGCGAAACTCAAGAAACTCAAAGGCCTCGAGCTAGGCGCCCACGCGACGCCCGCTGCGTTAGCTCACATCACCTCACTTCCGCTGGAATACCTGCAACTCGGCGAGGGCTTCGACAAATCCGAGTCGCTTCCTTTCGTCAAATCCATCACCACCCTCAAGCGCCTCACCCTCACGAACTGCAAAGGCACGACAGACGAAGACCTCAAACTCCTCGCCAGCATGAAAAACCTCGAACTGCTGGAACTCGGCGGCCTCCAACTTTCGGAAGACCGAATCCCTCTGCTTGGCGCGTTCACGTTCCTCAAAGAACTCCGAGTCATCAACCGTCCGAAAGGATACCCCGAAGACATTCAGTCGAAGATCAAAGCCCTCCTCCCAAAGGTAGAACTCAAGTTTCAATAGGGCGCAGCCCCATTGAGCGGCCCTTACCCAAGACCGCAACTCTTCCTGACGGCATCAACCATCCGCGCCTGAGCGGTCTCAACGCCCGACATCACCCGCCGAACCTTCGCGCGCGCGGTGGCAGGATCATTCACAATCTCCGAAAGAATCCGCCATAGCCTCAGCCCGTCCGTCTCATCCATCTCCTGCAACCAATCGGAGCATCCGATGTCCCGATACATCTGCCCCTTGCACGTATCGGTCGGCTGCCGCACATGAATGATGGGCGTCCCCTGATGCAGCGCAATCAAGGGCGAATGACATTCCGCACTCACGACGCACGCTGACTTTGCGTAAACAGCGGCTGCCTCATCCGGCAACCAGTAAGAATCCCGCCAAACCACTTTGCCACGCACATCCTCAGGCAGCGGCTGGACGAGCACATCCCTCCCCATTTCAACTTGATAGGTCATCTCGGCGCACACCATCACTCGATTACCCGTTTCGCGAACGTACCGAATCATCATGTCCCGCAACTTCGCGTGGTCCCCCTCCGTTGTACGGTCATTGATTGCGTCTTTCTGGCGATCAATCTCCGTCGGCGCCTGCCCACGCATCCGGTGATACGGCGTGTAGCGAAGCCGAGGAATCACGCAAATAAACTTACCCTCCTCCAGTCCGTTCTCGCGCAGCCATCGCTGGCCCTTCGCGTCATCCCGCATCGGCATGCCCAACTGCGCATCCGGTCCAAACTCAATCAACGGCGTTTTAACCCCCTGCGCACGAAGGTAATCACGTGTAATCGTATCCCGACAAAAGAAAAATGCCGCATCATCAATCACAGACCGCAGATCCCCCTGAAGATGGTCCTTCGGCAAACGCAGCGCACGCTCGCGCAAACTCTGCAACGTACCGCCTTCCGGATCGCGTCCCTCACCAAAACCTGAAACCGGATCCGTGCTTGTTCCAAAAACGCCAACCGGCTTTCCCGTGGCACGCTTGAACGCAATCGCGTGATTGCTTCCCGCAAACCCTGAACCCGACCCATTCAAATACAGTCCCGTCTCCTCCCACGCCTGCGCTAGCTCGGACGTTGTCGGCTTCCCATTTTTCCCCACAGACCCTTCGGCGAACCGCAACTTGGGAAACGCGTCTCTCAAAAAGTCCCTCGAACCATGTTCCAACTTCCCTGGCCACAACGTGATTTCCAACTCCGGACAATACTTCCAAAGCAGCGCAAGCGCTCCCGGCGTATGCCCGATGTCCCCAATATTCACGCTCTGCCACGAACTCCTCAGAAGCACCTTCTTCGGAGCGCCCGCCACTGATTCCTTACTCCGAACCCACGGAGCAAATCCAACGGCCAACAACGAAGAAATCCCCTTCAACAAACAACGGCGCTGCATCATTCGCTCGTACCTACCAGAGCCGCTACCAAAAACCAATCCGTCGGGCACTGAACCAACTCTGATAAAAGCCCCGCGTCGCACTTGCGTCATTTATCTCACTGGCAGAACGTTCTGCTCTCCCTCACTTCACCCCATGTTCGATACCCCATTCCCCCAAACGTCGCGGCACTTCCTTCTCACGCTCATCGCCCTGTGCGCACTCCCTCTCACCTCAACCGCGTCAGCAACGGAAAAGAAACTGAAAGTCTTTATCCTCGCAGGGCAATCGAACATGCAAGGCCACGCCAAGATATCGACCTTCGAGCATATTGGCATGGACCCCGCGACAGCTCCCCTGCTTGCAGACATGATGGGTTCCAACAGCCAGCCGAAAGTCTGCGACCGAGTTTGGATTTCCTCGATCGGCTGCGCAGGCGACGACACCAAGGAACAAACCGGAAAGCTAACGGCCGGATTCGGTGCTTCCCCAGAGAAAATCGGACCCGAGTTCACGTTCGGCCTCGCCATGGAAAAGTCCACGACCTCGCCCATCCTCATCATCAAGACGGCCTGGGGTGGAAAAAGTTTGAACACCGATTTCCGCCCTCCCAGTGCCGGTCCCTACGAGTTCAACGACACCCAGATTGAGCAGTTCAAAAAACAGGACAAAGACCCTGCACAAATGAAGGCGGACAAGGCGAAAGCCACCGGAGTCTACTACCGCCTCATGATTGAACACGTGAAACAGGTACTGGCTGACGTCGGACGCGTCGTTCCCGCATACGACCCCTCGCACGGTTATGAACTCGCTGGCTTTGCGTGGTTTCAGGGGTGGAACGATATGGTTGATGGCAGCACCTACCCACATCGGGACAAGGCCGGCGGCTACGACGCCTACAGCTCCGTCCTCACACAATTCATCCGCGACGTCCGGCGCGATTTGAATACGCCCAACTTGCCGTTTGCCATCGGCGTCCTCGGTGTCGGGGGCCCCGTCTCCGAATATGGCCCCCACGAAATGCGGTATAAATCCACCCACCAAAACTTTCGAGACGCCATGGCCGCACCCGCCAAACTGCCCGAGTTTCAGGGCAACGTGACGGCAGTGCTCACCGAGAAGCATTGGGACCTCGAACTGAAAGCCGCACTACGAAAAGATTCGGATCTGAAGGACCAAATCAAAAAGCAGGCAAAGAACGCCGGTTGGAATCCTGCCGAGGAAAAGGCGGCTCTCGACAAACTGCGCGCATCAACGCTCACCGAGCGCGAACGCAAAATCCTTGAGGTCGGCATCTCCAACTTCGAGTTTCACTACCTCGGCAGCGCCAAAATCCTTGGAGGCATTGGCAGGGCGCTCGCAGAGGCCCTCAGATAGCACTTGCTCCGGAAGCACTCCCAATCTGCTCAAATCTACGCACGAACGAAAGTGGGCACACGCGGCTTAAGCACAGAGCAATAACTCGGATTCGCGAAACTCAACCGCGCGATTTCCCCCCGACAAGCCGTAATCTCGCTGAACGCGTGATTACGAACCGAGAGCTCTGTCGGGCTGGCCGCGACATCAAACGAAACCCTACGTGGCATCTAACCTGTTCTACTAAATCTGGGTCGGCAAAATCCGTCTCAGCCTTCAGCAACGAGCCTCCGAATCGCTTGTTTGAAGGACTGCGAGGATTCGCTGACCTGCCTTCCCACCATCATGAATCTTCGTCCGTTCGCTCTCGCATTCCCGTTGCTCGCTTTCTTCTGCGCTCCCGTCTCATCCCACGCCGCCGAATCATTCGACGCGTTCCTCGAAAAACACTGCATCCGCTGTCACGGCCCTGAAAAAGAAAAGGGAGACCTTCGCATCGATAAACTGTCTAGAGACTTCAAAACCGGCGCGGACACCCATCACTGGGCGGAGATGATTGAGCAGGTGAACTCCGGCGAAATGCCCCCGAAAAAGGAGAAGCGCCCGACTCAGGAAGAAATCGCGAGTTTTGTTTCAAGTCTCGACGCCCGCATCAAAGAGGGGCGCGCCACGCGGATGGCATCCCGCCCTGCAGTTGCACATTACCGACTCAGCCGCAAAGAATACCAGAACACCGTCTATGACCTCTTGGGTGTCCGCTACGATCCAACGAAGCCGGGCGAGCTCAACGAGGATACCCTCTGGCACGGGTTTGAACGTCTCGGATCGGAACTCACTCTCTCGCCTTCACACATCGATCGCTACTACCGCGCAGCGGGCACCGTTCTCAACCGCGCCTTTCCCACCGTGACCTCCGAATCTCGGTTGGTCCGAAAAACCGCCGCAGATCTGCGCTACGGCGGGGGAAAAACCCAACAGGAAGCCCTCGACCGCTTCGGGATCAAGCGCCCGCTGAGGTACCTACTCTTCCCGGGTTCCACGCAAAATGCCTTTTCCCCCAACTGGTTTGGAAAGACGGGACCCGAAGACAGCGGGCTCTACAAACTGCGATTCCAAGCGAGCGGAAATCGTCCCATCGGCGGACAAACCGCGCACCTGAGCATCGGAAAACGCACCAGCGAAGAAAACGTCGAGGCGATTTGCGAGTTCGACATCACCGCCTCCGAAGACAAACCCGAGGTGTATGAAGCAGAGGTATTTCTGGAAATGCCAATCAGCCTCGACTTCTGCGTGGTCGCCACCAACGTGGTCGATCGCCGCGCAGGCGCTGCCTTCCGCGGTGCCCTCGGCAGCCGCAGCGGGCACATTTTTACCCACAGCAGCGAAACCCGGCTGCTCAATCCCAACGCACCGCAGATGTTCGACGACAAGGGTAACGGCCTCTTCTCCACCGTCATCCTCGACTGGGTGGAATGGGAAGGGCCGCTTCTCACCGAATCCGAAAAAGCGCGCCGCACCGGCCTGATGTGCCCGGACGAGGACCCAAACGACGTGGTGCTCTCGCATCTTCAACGCTTCGCAGAACGCGCTTGGCGACGTCCCGTCAAACAGGACGAACTCGCTGGCTACCTGAAAACCTACCGAGCCGAGCGCGACGCCGGGGAAAAAACGGCGGACGCGTACAGAGCCGCCATGCAAAGCATCCTCACCTCGAGGAACTTCTTCTACCTCGTTGAAGGGGAACCCACCGTTCGGGAACAACTCAACAGCTGGGAACTCGCCTCTCGCCTGTCCTATTTCCTCTGGAGTTCCATGCCCGACGACGCACTCTTCGCCGTCGCCAAGACCGGCAATCTCAAAGACGAGGCGCTCCGAAAGGAAGTGGACCGCATTCTGGCGGACCCGAAGACCCATCGCTTTGTCGACGACTTCTCCCGCCAATGGCTGCAACTCCACCGGGTTGGAATGTTCCCGCCCGACAAAAAACTCTACCCCACCTACGATGACTGGCTTCAAACCAGCATGCGCAACGAAGCCGTTGAATACTTCCGCGAGATGCTGACGAAAAACGTCTCCATCGATGGCTTTATTGATTCCGATTGGACCATGGCAAACGCCCGCTTGTGCGACTTCTACGGCTTCCCAGAACCGAAGTCCGGTGGCTTCCAACGCGTCGCACTCAAGCCGGACGACCATCGCGGCGGGTTACTCACGATGGGCGCCGTCCTCGGCCTCACCTCTGACGGCACGCGGCACCGCCCAGTCCACCGAGGCGTTTGGCTCAGCGAAGCCATCCTTGGGAAAACTCCGCCCCCGCCCCCAGCAAACGTGCCGGCCATCGAACCCCCAACGGCGCAAAGCCCAAAAGCCTCTCTCCGTCAGAAGATTGAAGCGCACCGAGAAAATGTGAACTGCGCGGCATGCCACGCAAAAATCGATCCGCTCGGTGTGGTCTGGGACAACTACGACGCCATCGGCCAGTGGCGCACGCGCGAGAAAATCGTCGCCGGCGTAGGTGAAGATCCCCTGATCAATGCCTCGGGATCCCTCTCCGAAGGGCGCGCCTTCAAGGATCCCACGGAGTTCAAGCGCCTTTTGTTGGAGGATCGCGACAAAGTTGCCCGGGCCTTCATTGAGCATCTCTGCACCTACGCGCTCCGCAGGGTCATGACCTTTGATGACCAAGACGACATCAACGCGATTCAAGCTGAAGCCAAAAAATCCGGCTACCGCATGAAGGAAATCATTCGCGCCGTTGCGCTCTCAGATTTGATGAAGAAGCGCTAACCCCCTGTTCGAGAAACTTTTAAATCCGCCCAGCCAAACTCTCTGCCCAGCCAACAACGAACCACCACATCCTCTCATGAACATCCAATCTCACTCCTGGCTCATCGACCGCCGGCACGCGCTCCGCGCGATGGGCACCTTCATCTCGCTGCCGCTACTCGAGTGCATGGTCCCGCTCCGCGCAGCAGAAAAAGCCGCCGCCACCACGCCAAAACGCAGCGCTTTCATCTACCTCGCGAACGGCGTGCACTCGCTTAACTACCAAATCACGCAAACCGGCAAGGACTACCAGTTCTCGCGCTCGCTCAAGCCCCTTGAGAAGCACCGTGATTCGATCACTCCCATCAGCGGCCTGCACCACCCCGGCGCGCTAAGCCATCATCACGGTTGCATTAACGTCTGGCTCACCGGTGGCAAAATGGGACCGTCCGACCGAAACACCATCTCGGTGGACCAGAAGATGGCGGAAATCACAGCGCCGCACACCCGCTACCCCTCCATGGAAATCGCCCTCACCGGCGATTCCCTCGCGTGGACCGCTGACGGTGTTCGCCTGCCCTCCCTACGACGCTGCAGCGAAATCTTTGCCTCCCTCTTCGAAGAACCGAAAGGCGGGACCGCTGTTCAACGGAAAGCCCTCCGCCGCAAAGCCAGCGTGCTCGACGACAACCTCGCGGAAGTGCGTCGCCTCGAACAGAAAATGGGCAAGGAGGACAAGGGACGCCTGGAGCAATACCTCACCTCTGTTCGCGAAGCCGAGATTCGCACTCGCCGCGCCGACGCATGGCTCGATACGCCACTTCCCGTCGTCTCGGAAGCAGACCGCAAACGCACCAATCGCGACGTTCCCGCCACGATGGCCGGCGACTATTTCCGCACCGTCTACGACCTCATGGTGCTGGCGTTTCAAACGGACGTCACTCGCGTTGCCACGTTCAGTCTCGGAGGTGAAGGCGACGCCTTCTCCATCCCCGAGATTGGGATCACTGAATCGCGGCACCAGCTCAGTCACCACGGTGGTGACGCAGGATACATGGAGAAGCTCACGAACTACGACACCTTCGCCATCGAGCAGTTCAGCTATTTCCTCACCCGCCTCTCGGAGACCAAGGACCTCGGCGGGAAACCATTGCTCGGCTCCACCATGGCGTTGTTTGGAAGCGGGATGTCCTACGGGCACAGCCACGGGAACGCGAATCTGCCGCTAGTGCTCGCAGGCGGTTCCGACCTCGGGTTGAAACATGGAAGCCATATCGACTTCAACAAGGAGGCATCTGGATTCCAGGGCTACTCGCAGAACGCAGACGGTTCGCTGAGCACCGCGCATTATCAAATCTGCAGCCGTCCAGTGAACAGCGACGCCCATATGAGCAACCTCCTGCTCCTGATGGCTCAGCGCATGGGCGTCGAAACCAACAAATTTGGCGACAGCAACAAAGTTGTCTCCATTTAACACTCGACCTCCCATTTCGCCCGCGACCCCTTCTCTCCGAAAACCCGAGAGAGAAGCGGTCCTCGCGGCCACCGGCGTTTTATGATCCGAGTTTTCGCAGCAGCATTACGGCATCGTTCAACACGCAACCCACTAGTCGGGTGTGCACTCTGGCTCGCCGTGGCATGCGTGACTTCTCCGGTTACCGACGCAGCCGACGAGCGGGTCATTAAAAGTCTCGAGCAAGCGCCGGAGCTATTCCGTCCTGAACCCGGCAAGTTCCCTCCCCTCGAAAAGGCCCACGCCTACCGCGGGGAAATCGTGTTCGTCGATCACGCCAACCGACGTGGCAGCATC
>JBIIXW010000110.1:0-10937 GCA_044347165.1 Chthoniobacteraceae bacterium | reverse complement strand
CCTCCGAGCACTCAGGCACCACCCAAACGACCCCCGCCGGCTCCAACGCTCCCAACGTCGGCTCTCAACCCAGTTCAACTCCTTCCACCACTCAAAAATCAAAGCCCAAAACCGAACCCACTCCAAAGCCGGACGAGCCCGCGCCTCCCGCCCCTTGGGAACTCAAAATCGATCAGGTCCTCCAGTCCAATGTCGAACACTCCACCATGGCACTCACCCTCCTGAAGGAAATCCCCGCCATGCCCGCTGACGGACAAACCGCAACCGCACAACACATCGCAAACCTGATCTCAGACAACGATTTCGAAAAACTGTTCCCCTACCTCCAAAACACCCAACTCGCCCCAGGCTTCCTCGAAATCCTCACCGCCGACTCCCTCAATCGCCCCGATAAAGTCAAACTCCCAACCCTCCTCCTCGCCGCAAAAACCCCCAACCATCCCATGTCCGACACCGCAAAAGGTTTCCTCAGCGTCCTCGTCGGCGAAGACCACGGCACCAACTGGAACCTCTGGGATCAATCCATCAAAAAAATCATCGCCGAAAGCGCCGCCCAAGACGCCCCCACCAACCAGTAACGTCCAGCACCACCGCATCTCATCATCCCCCCGTCCCCCAGAATCCCATGCGCCCAATCGTTCACCTCCTCGGAGCCCTGTTGCTCGCCCACGCCGCATCAGCACAGTCCATCCAAAGCAATATCCCGTACGTCGAACAAGGCCACGCCCGACACGTGCTCGACATCCACCACGCCGCTGAACCGACTGCCGGTAAACCCGTCGTTTTCTGGATCCACGGAGGCGGATGGCAAACCGGCGATAAAACCGACGTCCGCATCAAACCCGACTGGTTCGCCTCAAAAGGCTTCGTGTTCGTCGCCTGCAACTACCGACTCCTCCCCGACGTGGACATGGAAACCCTCACCCGCGACGTCGCCAAAGCCGCTGGCTGGGTTCGAAAAAATATTCGCCAGTTCGGCGGCAACCCCGAACGCATCCTCATCGGCGGACATTCCGCAGGCGCCCAACTCGCAGCCCTCCTCTGCACCGACCAATCCTACCTCAACGCCGAAGGCATCTCCCTCTCCCATCTCCTCGGCTGCCTCCCCGTTGACGGCGACACCTACGACATCCCCGCCATCATCGAGACCGCCGAAACCCGCCGCCGCGTCCACCACCAACCTCAAGCAACGTTCGGGCACCGCGAAAAGTTCGGCCGCACCCCAGAAAACCACCACCGCTTCTCTGCCGTCACTCACGTCAAACCCAACAAAAACATCCCACCCTTCCTCATCCTCTACGTCGGCAACCACCCCGATAACGCCGCCCAAGCCACCCGCCTCGCAGCCGTCCTCAAAGACAGTCAGGTCCCCGTGTCCCTCTTCGCCGCCAAAGACACCGACCACGTCAAACTCAATAACCTCCTCGGCACCCCAAACGATCCCGCCACCGCTGCCGTCGAAGGCTTCCTGACCTCGTTGCCAAAACCAGCCGTCCCCCGCTAGACCAGCCTCCGACACCGCCACCCGTAGAACCCATGAACGCCAAGGCCAACGCCCCAACGCACCTCAACCGATGGAAAAACTTCCTCATCGCGGCGTTCGCGTTCATCGGACACCTCGCGCCGTCTCACTCCGAGCAACCCGCCGAACCGAAGCTCATTCCTTACAAGACCACCTCCGACGCAAAGAAAGAGCCCGTCAAACTCCACCTCCACGTTTTCACGCCGAACGACAACCTCGGAAAAAACAACCGCCCAGCCATTGTCTTCTTTTTCGGAGGCGGTTGGATGGGCGGAACCCCCTCTCAGTTTTACCCGCAGTGCAGGCACCTCGCTCAACGCGGGATGGTCGCCATCTCCGCAGAGTACCGAACCGCAAAACCCCACGGCACAACCCCAGCGGAGTGCGTTAAAGACGGAAAATCCGCCCTCCGCTACGTTCGCTCCAACGCCAAATCCCTCGGTATCGACCCGCTGCGCGTCGCCGCGGGTGGCGGCTCCGCCGGCGGACATGTCGCAGCCGCAATCGCAACACTCGAAGGATTCAACGATCCAGACGACGATTCAACAGTTTCGGCGAAACCTGATGCGCTCGTGCTGTTTAACCCCGTCTTTGACAATGGCCCAACCGGCTATGGACACGACCGCGTCAAAGCGTACTGGGAATCCTTCTCGCCCCTTCACAACCTCTCGGCCCAAACCCCGCCGGCCATCGTGTTCCTCGGCACGAAAGACAACCTCATCCCCACCGCCACCGCCGAAGCGTTTCGCGACAAGATGAAGAAACTGGGCGTCCGAAGTGAACTGTTTCTGTACGAAGGACAACCCCACGGGTTCTTCAATGCAAAAAACGTTGAGCATTACGAAAAGACCCTCGCGGAAGCCGACAGATTCCTAACCTCCCTCGGTTTCCTATCGCCCCATAACCCCGAAACCAAATGACAGACCTGTCCCCCTCGGAATACGCGTCCGCCGTCGTCGGAATCGTCACCGGCATCGCCCTCAGCGCCGCCGCGGGATTTCGTATCTTCGTCCCGATTCTTGTCGCGGCCACCGCAGCAAAGTTCGAGCTCATCCAGCTTTCCGATGATTTTCTCTGGCTCGCCGGTTGGCCCGCCCTGCTCGTGCTGGGCGTCGCGACCCTCACGGAATTGCTCGCCTACTACCTCCCAGCCGTTGACCACGCACTCGATCTCATCGGCGCCCCGGCCGCCGTCCTCGCCGGAACCCTGCTCACGGCCTCGCTCGTCATCGGAATCGACGAATGGCTCCGCTGGCCCCTCGCCATCATCGCAGGAGGCGGTGCCGCAGGGACCCTTCACGCGGGCAAGTCCCTCGCCCGCGGCTTCACCACCCTGACCACCGCCGGCCTCCTCAACCCCGTTCTCGCCACCTCCGAACTCCTCGCCTCCCTCGCCACGGCCGCCCTCGCCCTCATTGTACCCATCGCCGTCATCGCCGCCCTCCTCGCCCTCTGCGCCTTCCTCCTCCTCCGCACCTGGCGCAAACGAAAATCCCTCTCCAGTGCCACCCGCACTCCCTGATGCCCCCCCTCTCGTCCACCCAAACAACCTCTCTTTCACTCATGAGCGCTGTCCGCCGCCCCCAAAACCGACCCGCTTCCTCTGCGGTCGAAGATTACCTCGAACAAATCCTCGAACTGATTAATACCAAGGGTTACGCACGCGTCGTCGACATCGCCGCTCGGCTCAATATCTCGCAAGCGAGCGTCACCAACATGGTCCAACGCCTCGATGCAGACGGACTCCTGAAATACGAAAAGTACCGAGGCCTTGCGCTCACCGCCTCGGGCGAAGCCCTCGCCAGAAACATCACCCATCGCCATCAACTCCTTACCGATTTCCTCAAACTCCTCGGCCTCGACGACGACACCATTTACCACGACGTCGAAGGAATGGAACATCACGTGAGCCCCGACACACTGAAAGCCATCGAGCGCCTCACCAGCCTCCTCCCCAAGTACCCCACCCTCCTACGCCGACTGAAAGAGGCCGAAGCCGCTCCCTCCATCCCCCCCCCCTAATCAACCCCACCCCCGCGTCGCCAAAATCCGACCGTCAACCGCCCGCATCCATCGTCGCCTCATCAGCGCGTCGCACCCAAAGAGCCAGCGGGATGAAGGGACATCGCTGAAAACTGGGGTTAGCATCTACCGCAGCTCAAACAGACCGCAGTCACGCGCGACACGACGGTGCCACGCGAAACATCTCCGAGGCTCACTTCACCAAAAACTCCGATTGATGCTTGCCCATCTCCACCTCCCACGCCGCAAGACGCTGCTTGAGATCCGCCATCACCTCCGGTTTGTGACGGTACAAATCACGCCGCTCACCGATGTCCTCACGAAGATTGAACAGCATCTCGATGTTTCCATCCTGCAGATATTTCCAATCACCGTGACGAACCGCTTTCTGCTTTCGACTTGAACGATCGATGCGCCAAAAAAACGTGCGCTCTCGCACCGCTTCCTCGCCCGTGAGAACGGGCATCAAACTCGCGCCATCAAACGCGTAGCCATCAACCGGTTTCGCACCAGCAATCGCGGCGAAGGTGGCACTCAAATCCATCGTGATAGCTGGCTGACTTGTCACTTTCCCCATCGGCAACTTCGCAGGCCAACGCATGACGCACGGCACACGGATACCGCCCTCCCAGAGCGTGCTTTTCTTGTGCGCAAGCGGTCCATTGTCCGAAAGCCGCTCGCCCCCGTTGTCGCTACTCAAAACGAACAGCGTGTTGTCCAACTGGCCCTGCCGCTCCAACTCAGCGAGCATCATACCGACCCCCTCATCAACTTTCTCCAACATCGCCGCGTAGTCGCTTCGCGTGCCATCGTACATCCCCTCCTTGGAAACGCTCGGCTTCGGTCGCCCCGGCGGTTGGAAAGGACAATGAACCGCAAGGTGCGGCACATAGAGAAAGAACGGTTCACGGGCACCCGACCGAGCCGTTGCGTGGTTGCGAATAAACTGCGTGGCCCGCTGATTAATCAAATCCGTGAGGTACCCGTCCACTTTCACCGGCTTAAGACCATCGCGCAGCGCGTAAGTGCCGTCGAAATAGTGGTGTGTGTAGTAATCACTGTGACCCAGCAACTCACCAAAGTATTCGTCGAAGCCGTGCTTTGTCGGATTAAACTCGTCCCGATAGCCGAGGTGCCACTTACCAAACGCACCAGTCGCAAATCCCGCAGCCTTCAGTAGCTTCGGCAAGGTGGGAACCGTCGTGGGTAACCCAATCGAGTGCATATCCGTCTCCTTGACCCAATCGTTCCCTCGACGACGAAACGCCTCCGCCGTAAACCCAAACGCCCACTCCAGCCCAACGCGCTGCTGCCAACGACCCGTAATAAAACCGCACCGCGTCGGCGTGCAAACCGGTGCATTCGCATAAAAATCCGTAAACCGAACCCCCTCACGCGCAAGCCGGTCAATGTGCGGGGTGCGAATGTCCTTCGCCCCGTAGCAACCAAGGTCCGCGTAGCCCATATCGTCTACGAGAACAAAGACGATGTTTGGCCGATCCGAAGGAGCCGCGTAACCGGCAATGGCCGAAAGCACGAAAGCAATCAGTGCTCGAAGAGGGCGAAGCGTCATGCCAGCGAGCCTAGCCCCGAACTCGCCCACGAGGGAAGGACAACACATGCATCCCGCAACAAGACCAAGTCCATGGCTTCGTTGTCGTTGCCACTGGTTCATCCTCTACGCGACAAGAGGCGAAGCCGTTGCTTGAGCAATCAAATCGGACAATCAAACGCAACGACCTTCAATCGATTCATCGGCCAGAACCAGCCGTGGGTTCTTCGTGGACAACCCGTCGGTAGAGGAAGGCGTCGGAGGTCACAAGCGACGTAATAAGGGCCTTCATACTACCACCATTTTCGCGATAAGCTCGATGCGCTGCTTGCAGGACCGGACCGTCGTTAATCGTCTCATTGCGGCCCATCCAAAAACGGAAGGCGTGCCGGACAAAAACCTGCTCAACCCGCTCGCTTCCAGCCAGTTTTCGAATCATCTCAAAGGCGCTGTTCACCGGGCCATCCAGTTCCGCGTCGCCGCTGTCGATAATCTCCCCCGTTGAATCGACCGGTCTGTCCATCTCGGTGGTGCGAAAGAGACCCGCGTGGTTGTACATCTCAAAGGGCAAACCCAGCGGGTCCATTTTCTGGTGGCAGTTCCAGCAGTACTTTTCCCGCGTCACACGCATCCGCTCGCGTAGCGTCCGATGAGGCTCATTCGGAAGTTGAGCATCCACGGTAATCGGCACGTCTGGAATGCCGCCACCGAGCAACCTCTCACGAATCCAAATGCCTCGGTGAATCGCGTGATTGTCCATGGCATCAGAGTGCGACACCAGCCACGAGGGATGGGTAAGAAGGCCGAGTCGCTCACCTTCCGGGGCCGTCGCCAACATACGCTCCGGTTTCATGGAGCCAGCACCAAAAGAAGGGCGCCCGACCCGTGCATGGGTCAGCGGACCCCTCAGATTCGCTGAAGCCACTTCACTGCTCAGACCTCGCTGCCGGTTGGCCTTTGCGTCTTTGGCCTTTTTCTCAGCCACATCCAGCAGCTTCTTGTGCTCATCTAAAGTCTTCCGCGCCGCCTCATCCTGGCCATTCACTTTCACCTTGGACTCCAGTTCAGAAATCTCCCTCCTCAACTCCTTCAGCCGCTCCCGCTCGCCCTCCTCACGCTTTTTTTGTGAAGCCTCCACTGCTTCATGCTCCTCTTTGGTAAGCCGTCTCCCAAAGTACGTTTCGTCCACAATGGTCGATACCACGCGCCGAGTGGTCAGCAACTGCTTCAAGACGTCTTTGTCATCTTGTAAAACCATCTCAATGAGGCGGTCTGTACTCGCCGTCGCAGCAAACATGGCCCGAAAGTGAGCCTCGCCACGACCCGCAACTCCCGTCGCCGCAAGAGCCTTCGTGTCCTTGCAAATGTAACCCGCAAGGTCGTAATCGAAGTAGTCGCGGAAAAACTGCAGTACTCGAGGTTTTCGAATGCTGTCCTCATTGAGCATCCGAATCACCTCACGCTTCACATCTTCTCGCGTCCGCATGTGCCCCTCGAGGATTGCCTGGCGCAAGGTTTCGTCAGGCTTGAGATAGCGAAGGGCGTGATTCAAAGCCAAACCCAACTCCCAGTCTTGAAGCATGATCCGACCGTGCTCGTCACTCTCCCCTGTCCCGACCAACTCCGAGCGAAACAGAGCGTCGCGATCCAAGAACAACGCCGACAAACCCATGATCGCACCGTCCTTGTGCCCGACCTTCGCAACGGCATCTTTCACGATTTGAACGTAACTGTCCGATTCCTTCGCGACGGGCGGGCGAAAGGTTAATGCCTCAAACAAATAGTCCACCGCAGCGCGGATGCGCCCATCGGTGTTCCCGTTTTCCTGCATCAGCTCAATAACGGGAGTCAGGGGGCGAAGCACCTTGGTGCTGTAAACAATCGCCGTCGGCAGACCACGAAGATCGCCCTTGGGTTTAAACTGATCGTAGGTTTTCGGATCGTCTGTGATTTGCTCCGGCAAGCCGACAAGGCTGAGCGGTCCGTAGGCCATGTATTTCAGAATGTCCTCTGCCTTGCCGAGAATCTGCGTCGCCTCAGCGCTATTGACCGAGGAGAGGGAGGGGTAATTCTTCAAACCGCTCTTGCGGGCCGACGAAAGAACCTCAGGGATACTTTTCACCGATGTGGCGTATGCGACCGTGCCCCCCTCCCAGCGGAGGATATTGTCGACGCCGAAGTAGAGTTTGAGTTCGCCACCATGATTGATGGGAACAGAGTCGCCATGGGTGCGAAGCCCAGGCGTCTTCGGGTCGTAAGCGGGCTCGGTGTTAATCAGTTCGTTGAGACGCGTGAGATGTTCCTGCGGGGTAACCCGCCAAAGCCGGGCGGGCGAGTCGGAGGGTCGGAGCTGAATCCCTTCGGGCAGTGAACCGAAAAGGAGATCATGCGGAATATAGTTCGCTTTCTTCGGGTCCAAATGAGCTGCGAATCCCCCCTTGTCCTTCATGAATCGTTGCAGCTCGCCAACAATCCAGTCGGAGAAACGCAACCGTTCAACCGTGTCCACTCGAGACTTCTTCTTCGGCGGCATCTCTTGCAGCGAGACTTGCGCCCAAATCGTTTTCCAAAGCGAGGCATTGGATTCGTCAACATTACCCAAACTCACGAGCGACAAGTCGCCCTTCTTGCTCTCGGCATCGTGGCAGTCGTAGCAATGCCGTTCGAGAAACGGTTGCGCGAAATCCTTAAACCCGCCCCGAACGGGTTCACCAGGCGTGTAACCCTCTGCCGCCCCACCGTTCGGCGTCAGCAAAACCACCACTGCCACCAGAAACCTGAAAGGGAACCCGCTCACGCCAAGACCTCTCTCAGAGGACCGCTGCCAGAATCGAACTTCTTGGCGAACGGCTCGCTCATGTTGAATCGATTACTCTGGACACCTGCCGCTCGAAGAATGCTCGCGTAAAGAGCGTTAATCGGGCGCGTCCCGTCGAGCTGGGTGAATCGTCCCATCTTAAACGCACCGTTGCAGTTACCTAACAACATCACCGGCCACGTCGCACCATCAGTGTGTTGCTTGTCCGCATTGTTGCTCGTGTAGACGATGAGCGTGTTGTCCATCATCGTTCCGCTACCCTCCGGTACACTTTCCAACTGCTCCATCAACCGCACCAACATCCGACAGTTGTATTGGCGAATCTTAATCCAAATCGGATTGTCCGGTTGCTTCATGTGACCAAGGTTGTGCCCCTGTTCCGTGATGCCGAGACCCTTCCACGCGCCAAAAATTTCACCACGCCCCGAGCCAATCGTCAGAACACTCGTCGTCCCAGACTTTAGAGCCGAGATACCAAGGTCCAGCAATGCATCATGCCAATCCGTCTCAAACTCAGGATGGGCGTAGCGCTGATCAACCTTGGGCGCAAACTTCTTCAAATGCCCCGCCTCGTTACCGAGGCGTTCTCGCAAAGCGTTGATGTCATTGAACCCCTGGACAAATCGGCCGTAGCGCTGCTTCTCAGCGCCTTCCAAGGATATCCCTTTCGCCGACGCGAGCCGCTCGATGTGCTCAAACATGTCGGAGCGAGCCTCGTGCTGCCGACGAATCTCTCCCTCCGCAATGCCACCATAAAGCATCTGATACAGATGGTTCGGGTTGGAGTGCATGAAAATCGGTTGTCCCGCGCCGCTGGCCGAGAGATTCGCGACCGTGGGCTTGCCCCTCATGTTCTCCATCGAGTCCATACCAATGCAAAGGTGCGGCAGGAGCGTTTGCGGCAGCACCTTGCTCAATGCGTAGTCAATCGTCGGTCCAGCCGGCGGAACGCCATCGCTGCCGCGGTAGCCACCCAGCGCACCAAAAAAAGCACTGTGCGAGGGACTCGTGTGACGACCGTGTAAACCGTTGATGATGTGCAAACGCTCTCTGTACGGCTCCAGTGCGGAAATCGGCTCCGGAAGCCTAGCCTTTGCCAACGAACCGCTGTTTTGCATTCCCACCGGAATACAGGTCGCCGGATCGAATCCCTGATTCTGTAAAAAGAAAACCACACGCTTCGGTCCACCGGAAAACGCGGCCGAGGCTCGGGCCAGTCCAGAAAATACGGAAGAACCCATGGCCGCTCCAGCACCGGCCATCATCGTTTTCAGCAAACCTCGGCGATTAAGCATCGTGGTAAAACACGAGAAACCACGCGAAGGTTGCGGTCTTTCTCTGGGCGAACGCCCCCCCCTGAACAGCGCTCGAGAAAAGCAACCGTTGAAGAAACCCGCCCCCCTCCCAAACAGGCCTCAGGACAACCAGTCCTTCACCTTGTCGAAAAAGCCTTTCTGCATCGGTGAGTTTTCGTCCCCCATCAACGCTGAGAACTCCTCCAACTTCCTCCGCTGCTCATCGTTCAGCTTCGTCGGCACTTCCACCACCACGCGAACCATCAGGTCACCGCGCACGCTGCTGTTCAAAACGGGCATTCCACGCTCGCGCAACTTGAAAACACGACCGTTCTGCGTGCCCGCAGGAATCTTAATCTTCGCAGAACCATTCAACGTCGGCACCTCCAACTCTCCCCCCAAAGCCGCAACCGTAAATGGCAACGGAACCTCGCAAAACAGGTTCTCCCCGTCCCGCTCAAACACCTCGTGCTCCTTGATGTGCACCACCACATACAAATCCCCCGGCGGCTGCCCACGCAACCCCGCCTCCCCCTTGCCACTCGTCCGCAAACGCGAACCGTCCTCAATCCCCGCCGGAATCCGTAACCGAATCCGCGACGCCTGATTCCGACGCCCTTCTCCACCACACTTCTTACACGGCTTGTCCACCGTCCGCCCAGCCCCCTGACACTTCGGACACGCCTGCGCCACTTGGAAAAATCCTCGATTACGCAACACCTGCCCACGACCACCGCAATCCTTGCACGACACCGCCTTCGAACCCGTCTCACCACCCGACCCTCCGCAATCCGGACACGTGTCCGGCTTCGTCACCTCAATCTCCTTCTCCGCACCAGAAGCCGCCTCCTCTAACCGAATCTGGAGGTCATACCGTAAATCACTCCCGCGCTGGGGGGGGGGGGGGGGGGGGGGGGGGGCCGGCAGGGGTGGCGGGATGGGTTGAAGGCGGCGAGGAACGGGCATTTTATGGAGGCGGCGGTGGCGATGAGGCATGTGGCGCCGGAGCCGGTGTTTTTGGAGTCGACCCGGCCGTGGGATGCGGGGAATACGGTGAAGCTGCTGGATCGGTTGGATGAGGAAGGGTTGCTGCATGTGAAGACGGTGAGATCGGAGAAGGTGAAGGAGTCGGTGGGTGAGGTGGGGAGTTGGGCGACGGGGCAGTTGAGTGAGGTGGAGGTGGTTGGGGGAGGGTTGAAGGTATCTGGCTGGGCGTTTGACGGGGAGAGTCGGGGGCCGTTGAGGGCGGTGGCGATCTCGTATCAGGCGGTGGATGGGGAGGAGAAGTGGTTGGGGATCGCGGGACGGAACACGGTGCAACGGAAGAAGGCGGAGAAGGCCGGGGCGCGGGTTTTGGAGGATCGGATTGGGTGGGTTTATGAGCCGTTGACGGGGGAGGAACGGGCGTTCATTAGCGGGACGAGATTGAAATTGAAGCGGCGGGAGGTGCCGACGGGTCGGTTGACGATTCGGGCATATGGCTATGATCCAGTGGGGGGACGTTTTGCGCCACTCGAGGGGAGCCTGGAGGTGGAGCTGCCAGTGAAGTGAGAATGAATTTTTATGAGCCGATTGACTGCGTTTCCGATTGAAGATTACCGAGCCCACCAGGTGGAGATTGATCGCGCTGTGGGGGAGGTGTTGCGGGGCGGGTGGTATGTTTTGGGAGGAGAAGTGACGGCGTTTGAGGAGGAGTTTGCGGCGTTTGTGGGGGCGAAGCATGCGGTG
>JBIIXW010000109.1:0-10987 GCA_044347165.1 Chthoniobacteraceae bacterium | reverse complement strand
GAAAAAGCCCTTTGCGATTGTGCGCTCGATCGGTGTCACAAACGAAAAAAAGGACGGACCTAAACGCAAACAAGAAGGCACTCCCAACCCCGAAAATCCCGACTCAACGCAGAGCCTTTACATCGTCGGTGACGAGCGAATCGAAACCTCCCTCACCATCGAGATTCTCACTTTCCGCGAACCGACACAAACCGCCAAGACGCCAGACGGACCTGCCGTAAAAACGAAGTAACCTCCCCGACCACTTGCCCATGTCAACGACCACCAGCAAGGCACCATCGGCCGTCATTCTCCTGTCCTCCCTCGCAGTACTGACGAGTTCGTGGTTCCTGTTCGATGCGGACAGTACCCGATCGGAGGAAATTCAACAAAAACGCCCACGGTCCAGTAACCGGTCGAAGCCAGAAAATATCGATATCAAACCCTTTCAAGAAACGGTCGCAAACTTGGAAAAGCCTGCCCGATGGACTCCGAAAGGCGGCGGCGACTTCAAAACGGCCCTCTTCGTGAGCGATCGATACATTATCGAAAATAACGAACCCAAAAAACCCAACGAAGGGAACCGAAACGTCCATTCAAAAACGGGACAACCTATCCCAAATAAGTGGTTCACCGAAAACAAGCTCGACCCGTTCAAATCCAAAATCGGACAGGAAGACACCGACAACGACGGGTTCTCGAACGAAGACGAGTTCATCGAGGGAACCAGCCCAACATCGGCCGATTCACACCCGCCCTATTTCAAAAAGCTCGCACTCAAAAGCGTCACAAAACGAAATAACTTCATTAAGTTCATCAAGTTCACGGGGCCAAAAGACCAACCGGACCGCATCGAAGTGACCATTGAACTCCTCGGTGATTCGCCAACACCGGCACCCAATCGTCCCCGACACACCCTAAAAATCGGTCAATCCATCCCGAACACGAACTTCGTGATCTCGGGCTTCAGCATGCAGCAAGAAGAGCGAGGCCTCAATAATGTGAAGGTTGAAGTTGGGACACTCGAAATCACTGAAAAGACGGATGGCAAGGCAGATCGCAAGTTCACAGCAAAAGAGGGTTTAGGCAAAAAGAACGCAACTGACGATTTAGTAAACTTTTACGAAATTAGCGCAGTCTTGTTCATGCCCATCCCAAAACCCGGCAAGGAAATCCCAGTTCAAGTGGGAAAGAAGTTCAGCACCGACCCTGAAGAAAAAGAGGTTTTCTCTGTGAAGGAGATTCGCGATACTCCCAGGTCTGTGAAGATTTCCACCCCCGAAGGATCTGAGCTCGATGTTCTCGAGGGGTTAATCGAGCAACCGGTATCCGCTCAAAATCCACCACCAAACTAAACCTGCACATCACCCCTTCCTCGCAAACCGTGTGCGGAACACACTTTTCATTCCCCCTTCGATGAGTCTTCGCAATCTTACCCAAAGTTATCACTGGCTGGCACTTGCGTTTTTCTGCGCTCAACTCCTCGCCCCCCTTGAGAGGGTATGCGCTCAAGGAGAAGCCGAGATTGCTCGACTCGCCGCAGAGCAGGCAGCCGCTATGCAGCAAAGCTTGGATAAAGCAGTCAAAGAGCTGTCCGACGCCAACCGTGCCGCTGGAGAAAAGGATTGGAAGTCTGCCGTCGACTTATACGCAGCCGCTCTGTCTACCCTCGGCAACCACCGCGCCCCCTTTTCAGACCTCACTCGCGAACGAGCCCAAGCGGGATTCGACAGGGCCGTCGTTAAACTCGCAGAACAAAGGATTCAAGAGGGACGTTACAAAGGAAACCCCGAGGCCGCTGAAGAAGTTCTCACAGACGCCCTCACCAGGAATCCCGACAACAAAGAAGCGCGAAAACTCGTCGAGAGACTCCACACTCCAGGCTACTTCAACAAAACCATCACACCGGCGTTTCGGGAGCAGATTGAGGAAGTGAAAAGGCTCCTCACCGAAGCTCAAGGATTCTACGACACAGGCCGATTTGATCTCGCATTCAAGCGCACAGACCAAGTCCTTCTGATCGACCGACACAACTCCGCCGCAAGAAAGCTTCAAGAGCAAATCAATGCAGCCGTGCGCAACTTTTCGAAAGATTCCTACAATGAGGCACGCTCCCGCGCTTTCAGGAAAGTCGACGAAGCATGGGCAAGTCCCATCCGAAAGTTTAGCGCTACCGAGAATGCGCAACCCCTCAACCAAGCGAAACAGCAGACACGATCAGATAAACTCAGAGAGAAGCTGGCCAAAATCGTTATCCCAGAGGTGAAGTTTGCCGGCGAAACCATCGAAAGCGTCGCCTCACAACTCCAAGAGTTGTCCAAAAAGCACGACAACTCCGCAGACGAAACCAAAGGGGTTGCCTTCGTTGTTCAGGTGGACAATACCGCAGGGGCAGCCGCCCCCGCCGCAGCCGCCGCAGCAAACGTCTTCGGCTTAAATGCTCCAGCCCCAGCTCCCGCTGCACCCGCGGGCGGAGGCGGCGGCGGTGGCGCCATCACCTTCCACATCCCAACCCCAACCCCCCTCAATGTCATCCTCGACACCGCATGCCAAATGGCCGGAGTCAAACCTGTCGTCGAAGAGTTCTTCGTCAAAATTGTGTCAGGCAGCGCATCTGGGGAGAAAATGGAAATGAGGCGATGGAAAGTCTCACCTCAGTTCCTCACGAACACCGCACGCGTCAACCAAGACGCTGGGATGGGTGGAGGCGGCCTCGGAGCCCTCGGCGGTGGCGCTCCTGCAGCAGCCGCACCCAGAAACCGTGGAGGTCCCGACGCAAAGGAAATCCTTTCCACTCGCTACAGCGTACCCTTTCCCGAAGGCTCGACCGCCATCTACAACTCCGCGAACTTCACCCTCGCCGTCTACAACGAACGCAAAAACTTGGACATTATCGACGAAGTCGTCCAAGCGGCAGACACTCCGACCCCCTCACAAATCGAAATCGAGGCAAAGTTCATTGAGTTTTCCCAACAGAACCTTGAGGAACTCTCTTTCGACTGGCTACTTGGACAATCCAATGTCCCAGGATCCTACAACACGTTCATGTCAGGGGGAACCACTGGAAGCGCCCGCACCGGCTCCAACATGGCCGACTACCCCTTCATCATCGGCCCCGGTTACGCCAACACAAACGCCCCAGTGGGAGTCTACCCCGTCACTGGGGGCAACCGCTCCGGCAGTCTCGCAATCTCCGCAAACGCCATCGACTCCCTTCTCAACGGAGTCCAAGGCGCACGTGGGGTGATGGCCCCTGCCGCCTTCTCGATCGCAGGTGCCTTCACCGACCCCCAGTTTCAAATGATCGTGCGTGCCATGAGCCAGAAAAAAGGCATCGATCTCCTCTCCTCACCTCGCGTCACGTGCCGAAATGGCGCCACCGCAAGCATCAAAATCACTCGCGAGTTCCGTTACCCAACCTCCTTCGCTCCACCTCAAATCCCAGGTACCATCGGCGGGGGCGTGGGCGGTGGAGGTGGCGGCGCTGGGGTCGCCAACCAAGCAGCTCAGGGTGCTCTCAGTGCACCCGTAACGCCAGCCAACCCCGAAAACTTTGAAACTCGTAACACCGGGGTCATCCTCGAAGTCATTCAGCCTCAAATCCAAGCTGATAACTTCACGGTGGACATGGAACTGAAGCCAAAAGTCACCGAGTTCGAAGGGTTCATTAACTACGGAAGCCCCATCAAAGCCATCGCGACCCGAACCATCAACATCGGCGCGGGCGGGGCAGATCCGGTCGCCGTGACCCTCACGGACAACATCATGAACCAACCCATCTTCTCGGTTCGTGAGGTAGAAACCTCTGTGTCCATCATGGACGGACACACCGTCGCCCTTGGTGGACTCATCCGAGAAGACATCCAGAAGGTTGATGACGGGACCCCCATCCTGAAAAACATCCCCATCGTTGGCCGCCTGTTCCAATCCAAAATCGAACAGCATATCAAAAAGAACCTCGTGATTTTTGTCACCATGCGCCTCATCGATGCTGCAGGCCAACCCGTCAACCCCATGGAAGGCCTCGAAGACAAATCTTCGTATAGCGCACCTGTTCCCAACTTGGCGCAACCGAAACTCCCATCGGGGGACGGGAACTAATCGCTCCCCCCCTCGAGAAGCCAGAAGCCCATGCCTGCCATCGCTGTCACCGGCGGTATCGCATGCGGCAAATCCACACTTGCTCAGCACCTTGTCCGGTCGCTTCGCGGTAGACATGCCCAAGTGTCGTATTTCAGCGCCGATGACTGCGCTCACGAGCTTCTGAGCAAAGACACAACCATCCGCAACGACCTGCTCGAGCACTTCGGTCCAGTCATTCTTCGCCCCGACCAAACTGTCTCCCGCCCAGCGCTGCGAGAAATCATCACCAAAGATCCTGAAAAACGGACCGAGCTCGAACGCATCCTGCACCCCGCCATCCGCAAGGCATGGTCTCTCGACGCCCAAACTGCAAAATCGTCCTCCGAGTACTTCATCGCAGAGATCCCGCTCCTCTTCGAAACCAGCGCAGCCCCCTTTTTCAATCGCATTATCACGGTCGCCTGCTCGCAAGCATCCCAGTATTCACGCCTCACAAATCGATCATGGTCGCCCGACCAAATCCGAGAAATCGTGATTGCGCAGGCCCCCGCCGAGAGTAAACTCCTTCCTGCGCACTATGTGATTTGGACGGATGTCCCGATGCACATCGTCGGCAGACAAACCGCGCTGCTCGCCGAATCGCTCCTGCAAACCTTCGCAGAGTGATCGGATTTCGATCAGCCAAGCCGGTAGTTTCCTTCGGAAAACCCAGCCTCCCACTCGATGGACGCTGGAACCTAGGACGAATACCACACTGCCACCGCACCAACACCACAGCCCAGATGACTGAACAAAACGAACTGCCCACGGACACACTCACTGACTCTCCGGACGGTGCACCCCAACTCATATCCCCCTTTCAACAGCCGGCTCTCTCTCAACGCGAACAGGCCAATGATCAAGGCCACCTCGTTCCGACTCTCGACATCCCCGAAACACTCGACATCGATCAGTTAAACGACACGCCAATCGTCGAACTCCTCCAACTCGCCGAGGCCCTTCGCCTACGCTTCAATCCCGACCGCTCTCGTCACCATCTTGTCGTTGATATCGCGACCGCCTACGCCAATGCCGGCTCCACGCTCATCGCGGAAGCCGTCACCGACGTCAGCTCGCAGGGTAGCGTTTTCCTTCGCTGGCAACGCTACAACTTCCGCCCCATCCCTCAGGATATTCAAGTTCCCCTTCACATCGACCGCACCTTTCGTTTCAAACCCGGACTCAAGGTCAAAGCACGCCTGCGAGCACCGCGCGATCGCGAGCGTTTTCTCTCCGTTGAAGAAGTCCTTTCCGTCGAGGGAATCCCCGCCGCCGAATGGCGCGAACCCGCCGACTTCGACCGCCTCACCGCAACCCACCCCAACCAACGCGTCATCCTCGAAAATCCCGGTGCCCGCTCCATCAGTCCGAGAGCCATCGATCTCGTAGCACCTCTCGGCAAAGGACAACGCGCCCTCATCGTCGCACCGCCGCGTGCAGGAAAGACGGTCCTTCTCAAAGACATCGCGCAGTCCATCGTCAAAAACCACCCAGAAGCATCCCTCATCATTCTCCTCGTCGACGAACGTCCCGAAGAAGTCACTGACTTCCGACGTACCGTAAACGCAGAAATCTACAGCTCCACCTTCGACGAAAATGCGCAACGCCACACCCAAGTGGCCGAGATGGTCCTCGACCGCGCTAAGCGCCTCGTTGAACTCAACAAAACCGTCATCATCCTCCTCGACTCGATTACCCGCCTCTCCCGCGGTTACAATAACCTCCAACCCGGAAAAGGTCGGATTATGTCCGGCGGCCTCGACACAAAAGCGCTCATCAAACCCAAAAAGTTCTTCGGCGCCGCACGCAACACCGCCGAAGGCGGAAGCCTCACCATCGTCGCCACGGCCCTCGTCGAAACGCAAAACCGAATGGACGACATCATCTTCGAAGAGTTTAAAGGCACCGGAAACATGGAACTGCGCCTCGACCGCTCCCTCGCAGAAAAGCGAGTCTTCCCCGCCATCAATATTCCCCAGTCCGGCACGCGCCGAGACGAACTCCTCTACCACCCCGCCGAGTTCGAAAAAGTAAACCTCGTCCGACGCAAACTCGCCACCCTTCCGCCCATCGAATCGA
This sequence comes from Chthoniobacteraceae bacterium, assembly GCA_044347165.1. Taxonomy (GTDB): domain Bacteria; phylum Verrucomicrobiota; class Verrucomicrobiia; order Chthoniobacterales; family Chthoniobacteraceae; genus JBEEPE01. The sequence continues at coordinate 4,807 of JBIIXW010000109.1, read as the reverse complement.
TGGAGTACCTCTCAGGAATCCTCAAAGCCACAACGTCCAACGCGGAACTCTTGCTCACCATTCGGATATGAGCAACCCCTCGCCCTCCGCGAAACCCAGCGCACTCGGACCTGTTCGACGTTTCCTCGCTTGGCTCGGCTTCGGAAAATCCGCAGCCACCGCGTCCCCAACAACACACGATGAGGACCGGCGCCCTTCTCAATCCCCGCGCAAAGACGGACGCCGAAACCCGCGCAACGCTCGGCGTCCCAACGGTAAATCTTCCTCGCCGCCCCCACAGAAAAGCCGGCAACAGCGCTTAACCCCCTCCGTATCAAACACTCCTGCTGTCCACGCAGAAATGATCACCGAACAAACCGCCCTCCTCGCTCTCTGCGACCACCTCGCAAAGCACCCCAGAATCGCGCTCGATACCGAAGCCGACTCTCTTCACTGCTACTTCGAAAAGCTCTGCCTCATCCAAATCTCCACCTCAGAAGCCCACTTCCTCGTCGACCCGCTCGCCCCGCTCGACCTCACGCCCCTCTTTGCCGTGCTCAAAGGCAAAACTGTCATCATCCACGGATGCGACTACGATCTCCGACTCCTCCGAAAAGCCGGTTGGACTGACCCCGAAAATATTTTTGACACCGGCGTCGCCGCCCGCCTCGTCGGACTCCGCGAGTTCGGTCTCGCCGCCCTGCTCCACCACCACTTCGGACTCGTCCTCGCAAAGGCTTCCCAAAAAGCCAACTGGGCGATCCGCCCACTCCCCCCACAGATGCTCGACTATGCCGTCAACGACACCGCGCATCTCCTCGCCCTCGCGGACCAACTCGAACAACAACTAACCCGACTCGGTCGCACCGACTGGTTCCGCCAATCCTGCGACCGCCTCATCCGCAACTCTGCCATCGTGCGCGAACGAGATCCCGACTCGCTCTGGCGAATTTCGGGCCACGCCGACCTTTCCCACCGTGGCATGGCCATTCTCCGCACCCTTTGGCACTGGCGGGAATCCGAAGCACAAGCCGTCGACCGCCCCACCTTTCACATTCTCAATAATGATTCCCTCCTCGAGGCCGCTCATCGCCTTGACCAAAACGGAAACGCAGAGCCCCGGAGCCTGCGCGGCAGTCGCCTCGAACGCTTCCAAGACGCCGCGCGCACAGCCCTTGCCATCCCTCAATCGGAATGGCCCAAACTCATCCGTCGCGCACGCCAAAAAACGATTCCCGATTACGAAGACCGCTTTCGCCTCTTCCGCGATCGCCGCGACAAAAGCGCCGCGGCGTTTTCGCTCGACCCCACCCTCATCGCCCCCAAAGCCACCTTGGAATCTCTCGCCCGCCAAGATCCCGAGGCCGTCGAATCCCTTCTCCCATGGCAACGCACAGCCCTCGGCATTGATTCCTCCTTCTCACCCGCCTCAACCGAGACGCCCAAAGCCTCTGATGCCCCTGATGCCGAAGCCTCGGTCGAACCCTCTCCCGATATCGCATCGGACTGAACTCCAAATCTATCTCGGCAGCACCGAGTTGCCACGTTAACGTCAGATGCTCGCCCATCAGAAACCCTCAGGGCTGCGTCTCTCATGCAAGCATTCCCCCCCTCGCTGACCAACGTCTCGACCCTCTCCCGCCGCGACATCCTTCGACTCCTCGCCGCTTCAACCCTCGCGCCATCCCTACCCAGTGCCCGCGCAGCGAACACCGACTCGCTGCCGATGCAGTTTTATAAAAGCCTGACCGAACCGCAGCGCCAGCGCGTCTGTCTCCCCATTGACCACCCCAAGCGCAACTTCATCAGCAACTGGTGGTACATCTGCCCCGAAGAACGGCTGCACACATTCTTCACTCCCGATCAGCAAGACCTTGTTAAACAGATTTTTGAATCCCTCCATGCTCCCGACTTTCGTGAGAAAATGACGTGGCAGGTCCAAAAAGACCTGATGGGTAACATCAAGAACACTCCCTCCGTTGCGTTCTTCGGCACCCCAGAGGATCCCGACTTCGAGTTCATCTACACCGGTCACCACGTCACCCGCCGCTGCAACGCACACTCCGATCAAGGCCAAGGCTTTGGCAATAAACCCCTCTTCTACGGGAACTTTGCGAAAGCATTTCGCGAATCAAAAGACCACGAAGGCAACCCTTTCTGGTACCAAGGCATCGCCTTCAATTCCTTTATCGCCACCCTAGACCCCGCTCAACGGACCCAACTGTTAGTCGACGCCGAACCTCGAACCGAAAAACCCTCCGGCGTGATTGTTACCCGCTCCGCAAACCTCCCAGGACTCCCCGTCGCAACCCTCTCCAAGGACCAACAAAGCGCCCTTCTTAAAACCATGCGAAGCATGCTCGCGTGTTTCCGTGCGGATGACGTCAACGCAACCATCAAAACCATCGAAGAAAAAAACGTTCTCACCTCCCTCTTCATCTCCTGCTACGGAGGTGATCTCGACATCGGCGCCGATGGAGTCTGGGACGTCTGGCAAATCGAGGGCCCCAACCTCGTCTGGTACTTCCGGGGAGCCCCACACATTCACGGATACTTCCATCTCACCGCCTAACGCACTCGCCCCCCAACCGCCCCTTCGGCCAAAGCTCCGTTCCATCGCCTCACACTCTCAACACCGCTGGGCCCCAATCGTTCCCATCGCCATGTACTCCCACACCCCGCCGATCCGTTTTGTAGCAACGCTCCTCGCCCCGCTGCTTCTCCTGCTCACCCTGCCCGCCATCGCCGACACCGCCCTCGACAACTACCGCAACACCCTCACCACTGGCCTCCAACGTTTCATCCAAGCCGGTGAACTCAACGGTGCCGTCACCCTCGCCGCCACAGGAACCACCCTGCTCGACACCTCCGCAATCGGACTCGCTGATCCCGCTAAAAAGGCGCCTATGCAGCACGACACGCTCTTCTGGGTCGCCTCGCAAACCAAACCCATCACCGCCACCGCCATCTTCATGCTCATCGAAGACGGCAAACTCCAGTTCGATACCCTGCTCACCGACCTCCTCCCCGAATACAAAGATCTGCAAGCCGTCTCATCCAAAACTCCCGAACAAACCATTCTTAAACCCGTCAAAACCCCCATCCGCATCCACCACCTCCTCAGCCACATGGCCGGATTCGGATCCAAAACCGCCTTCGACCTCCCGGGCTGGGATTCGTGGCCGCTCGATGTGCGCGCACGCGCCCATGCGATTCCACCGCTCCGCTTCGAACCCGGCACCAGCGCCGCGTACTCCAACGGTGGCTACACCATCCTCGGACGCATCATCGAACTCGTCAGCGGCCAACCCTACGACCAGTTCATCCAATCCCGAATCCTCGATCCCCTCGGAATGATCGACACCACCCCCTACCCCACGCTCGAACAACAGAAACGTCTCGCCGCCCCCTACAAACCCGACGACGCCTGGAAGGGCCTCGTCCCCGCAACCATCCCTATCCTCACCTACCCACTCGAAAACAAATCTACCCGACACGCCATGCCCGTCGGCGGTCTCTTCTCCACTGCAAAAGACCTCGCTCGCTTCTACCAAATGCTCGTCAACGACGGTTCCCTCGATGGAAAAAGTTACCTGTCCAAAACGTCTGTCGACCGGATGCGCACCCGCCAAACGCCCCCCGAGTGGAAAGGTAACTACGGTTGCGGTTGCATCGTCACCCCAACCGCTTACGGACACATGGGATCCTTCGGCACCGACACCCTCGTCGACCGAGATTCCGGACTCATCATGGTCTGGCTCACCCAACAAAACGGATTCCCAGGATCCGCTTGGGAAGCCATGTACCTTTTCCAAAACGCCGCCCGCGAACTCCAAAAATCTCTCTCGAAATGAAACACCCCTCTCCCTCTCCTCTCTCACGTCGCACCTTCCTCGGAACCAGCCTCGCCACACTCGCGGCGCCGCACCTCCTCGCCCAATCCAAAACCGCACCCGAGTTCCATGGCGCAATCATCGGCCACCACGGAATGCGCTACCGCGTCGACAAACTGTGGAGCAAAGCCGATCCCGCAAAAAATCCCGTCAACGATTGCCACGAAATGCTCCAGGTCCGCGACGGACGCCTCTTCCTCCTCACCAATCACAAACAAAACAACATCCTGATCCACAACACTAACGGGGATGTCCTCGGACATTGGACCCTCGGCCTTTCCGGCGCACACGGTCTCTCGCTCGGAGTAGACCCGGACGGTTCAGAGTTTCTCGTGATCACCGACACCTCAGGCAAAGTCGTCAAAACAGACCTCGAAGGTCGTATCCTGCTCGAACTGCCATCCCCCGCCACCACCGGCGTCTACGGACCAAAAGACTCCTACTCTCCCACGGAAACCGCCGTAGCGCCCAACGGAGACATCTACGTTGCAGATGGATACGGAGCCCAGTACATCCTACGCTACGACAAGTCAGGAAAGTTTATCAGCCGATTCGGAGGCCGGAGCACCCAACCCTCAAACCCCGGACGCTTCATGCAAGCTCACGGCGTCGCCCTCGATACTCGCGGACCCGAACCGCTCCTTGTTTGCACCGAACGCGTTCGCAATGAGTTCAACTGGTTTACCTTAGAAGGCAAACACGTGCGAGGGGTCTACCTTCCCGGAGCCTACGTGAGCCGACCCGTTATCCACGGGCGTCACCTCTATTCCGGCGTGTGTTTTGGCGCCAAACCCAACGACTTCCGCATGTGGCAGAAACGCGGGTTCGTCACCATCCTCGATGACGCCGACCGCGTCGTGTCCAACCCCGGCGGACGCGAACCGCACTACGAAGAAGGGCAGCTCACCGTCCTGCTTCAAGACCAACCCATCTTC
>JBIIXW010000108.1:0-11042 GCA_044347165.1 Chthoniobacteraceae bacterium | reverse complement strand
GGGCCCTCCCCCTTCTGCGAGCCTTCCCCCTTCTGCGTGCCTTCCCCCTTCTGCGAGCCCTCCCCTGCTCTCCTCGCTTCGGCCTCCCGCATCCGCGCAACCCCACCCTCCGCCGCTTTCCGTAAATCTGAAACCGCATCACGCGCGCGTTTCAACGCCTCGGCGTCATCCCCGAACACCGACTCCTCCGCCGTCGCCAGTGCCTCAGCGAGCTTCTTCACATCCGGGGTCACATCAGAAACCCATTGCGAAAACTTATTCGGATCAATCCTCGGATTGTCTGCCACCTTCGACGCAACATCCAATCGGTCAGTCGCTTGGCTCTGCATGCTTCCGCGTAACGCGTCCTCCAACGCCTTCGAAAACACGGGTTCAGCACTCTCAGTTCGCTGCGCCGTTTCCTTGAGATCATCCTGCAACTTGCGCAACGCATCCCGCTCTGCACCAAGTGCCTTTCCTAGTCCTGACTCCCGCTTATTCCCCTTGGCCGCCTTCTCTGCACGTTCAGCCGACTCGGCCTGCTGGGAGGCAATCCGCTCCGCGGACTCGCGTAACCGTGCCGCATCCTCGCGCTGCCCCTTCGCCAAATCTTTCCGCAATCGGTCTGCCTCCTGACGCAACCCCTCCGATGCCTTGGATGCAGCCGACCTCGCCGCATCCTGCTCCCCCTTCGCCAATGATTCTGCGGCACGTTTGACCGCATCGCGCGCCGCCTCCACCTGACGCCGCCGCTCCGCATTCATTTGCCCCTGCGACGCATCATTCGCCATCTGTTCCAGTTCCCGCGCCAACCGCGCCTCCTCCTCCGCCAACCGCTTCAACTCTCGCTCCCGATCCTCCGGCTTGCCCCCCTCTGATGCCGTCAGTTCACGCATCCGCTCTTCAATCTCTTGTTGGCGTCGTGCCAAATCCCGCAACCGTGCGAGCAACGCCTCCATCTCGCTCCGCTCCTTCATCTCCTCCTCTGATTTCGCCTCGGTCTGTTTCTCGTAACGATCCTCGCTCGCCTTGAACTCCAGTTCACTCAACTGCCTCGGATTCTCGCGCATCTCCGAGGATGAAGACTTCGAAGCCGATGAAGAACGCGAAACGTTAAAGTTCTCGGGCTGCACCCGCGCCAACGCCTCATAAGCCAAACGCTCCTGAGTCACTGCCGCATCAAGCTTCTTCCAATCTCCGCCCGCTGCCTCGAGGTCGCTCAACGCGGTTTCCACGTGATTCCGCGCCGTCCGCAATGACGCCTCTTTCTCCGGGTCTTCCGCGTCCTCCAACGCTTTTGTCACCGCCTCCAAAACCTTCTGCTCAGACTCCCGAACCACCGCTACGTCATTCACAGCGGCAGGCGCAGTCTCAGGGCCTTTCGGATACCTCGATTGAAGATTCCAAGTTGCCGACAATACGGATCGCTGAAGAACCGCCAAATCTGGTTCTCCGCCAGCTTTTCCTCCCTCACCAGCAGACGATTCCGAGAGCCGATACGCCTCATCGAAACTCCGAATCCGTCCGAAAAGTAAGTCCGTTTTGACGCGCCGAGCCGTCCCATCCCCCTGCACATCTTCCGCCCAGAAAAACCAACTCACCAAATCACCGCGCTTCACCTTCCGCTCCTCCAGCGCGATCACGTGGCGCAAATCAACCTTCTCCCCGGGTTTTGCATCCCGCCCCATCTCCATCTCTCTTGGCTCCTCGCCCGCAACGCCCAACGTCATTCCCCAGCGCTTCAATCCGCCCTCATCCGAGGCCTGCGCCTCAAACGCCAACTCCTCCAACGACAAAAACCGCGCGTCGCCCTTCGGCCAAATCGCCCGAATCTTCGGAGGAACATTCGGCAACACCTTCACCGAAAGCATCACCGATTCCTTTAACCCGCGCGATGCATCATCCTGCACCAAAACACGGTACTTCGCTGACTCTGACGCCGTCCCAACGTTCCAACTCGCCACCGTCCGCTCACCATCATCCCGCATCTCCAACCGAATCGCTTCGGACACATCCCCGCCGGATGTCTTCGCGCCCTTCCGGTCGCCCGACGCCCGCACCGACTCCAACGCCACCGATTTCAACCGCTTGTTGAAATGGAGGTTCCACACCAACGACGCTCCCTCGGGCACCGTCACCTCACGCACGTCCTCCAGTGAAACCTCCCCCGAAGATCCCTTCACCAACGCCTGCGCACGCTCCAACCGCGGCCATTCAAATACTTTCGCCCGAAACACCTGCGACTCATCCACCCCCGTGGCAACCTGATACTCCGTGTCCCGTTCCAACCCCTCAATCGCGGCTGACACCACCCGTTCATCGAGCGGACTCTCCATCCGCTGCACTGTCCACTCATGCTCCCCCAAATGCCGAGAGCGCAGGACCACGCCCGCACGCGCTTCGCGCAGCGTCGCCGTCACAAACAGGCGCTCCCCCTTCTCCACCTCAACATCTCCCGGCTTCACTTCCAGACCCGCCACCGCCTCCACAGGCCCAGCCTCCCTCTTCGCCACCTCAAGCAAGGGATGAGTCATTGCAAACAAAATCACTCCAACCACCGCCGCATGGCTGACCCACATCGAAAAACTCAACCACCGTAACCGTGGAACCGCTTTTCGGCCCGCTGAAATCTCTGCGTGCTCCGCCAACACCCAACGGAACAGTCGTGCCTGAGCCGCCGTCCACTCTCCCTCTTTGCTCTGCTCCAGCGCCGCGGCTAAGCCCGACTTCCAACCCGGCTGAATCCGCTCCAAGTGCAGCGCAATCGCTCGCTCAGTTCCGACATATCGCCGACTGACCGAAACCATCATCACGGCAACAAGCGCGCACCCAAACGCGCACACCGCAATCACCACCGGTTCACCAAAGCCCGACTGCCAAATCGCCACAACCGCAGTCGCCGTCGTCAAACTCGCCCAAATGGAAGCAATCGCCGTCACAGCCGCCTCAACCCGCCGTTTGGCCGGACGAATCACTGCCTCCACCACCTCGTCACGTAGCGCTTGCGCAGTCGAATCCGAAGACGCAATCGGCTCGCTCTCGTTTTTCGCTTCGGTGTCCTCGCTCATGTTGATGCAACGGTTGTTCGGCAACGCCTCCCCGCGATGAAACTCTCAAGAAGCAAAATCATCACCACACCCCAAATGACCCGTTTCCAGAGAGATTGCTCAGCCTCCAGACGCTCCGCCACTCGAGCGCCACGCGCCTTTGGTTCATCGCCATCGGCGCCCCCCCTTCGAACCTCCTCAAACGGCAATCCCAACGCACGCAACTGTGAATCCGCGAGTGGCTCGCGCTGCAACTCCTCCGGCGGAACACTCGCCACCCATCGCGTCCCGTCCTCACCCTCGTAAACGCTCGGAGCATCCATCTCAACCGCCGGACCGTCTCCCACCGGAAATACCTTGCGCATCCCCACCGCACCCGCCGCCTTTCGTCCAACCACAACCGACCGCACGTCTCCACCCTCGCCCCGCACCTTCTCCATGATCCCCGAAAGCCATGGCAAAAACCGTGTCGACAATCCGAACTGCGAATCCTGAGGAGCAAGCCCGCAAGCCCACACCAACCAACTACCCTGACCCGAAGGCACCTCCACCAACGCGGGACGCCCGTCATCAAACGATAACACCACCCGCGCGTCCGCAGGAGGAACCAGCCGCCTCACGCGCCAAAATCGCACTCCCGAAAGATCATCAAATCGCGCTTGAACCATCGGCGCCATCACCCAATGCGAACGATCAATCCCCGCCACCAACACCGTCCGATCCTCAGCAGCACCCAGCTCAAAATCGCTTCCCGTCAGCTCCTTGAGAACGTCCCCTTCCAGACCGTCCCCCGCCCATAACACCCCCACGGCTCCCTCCCGAACCCGATTGGCCAGCGCGGGGGCCATGGCACGATCCGCGCCACCCGTCCAAGCCACGAGCGACGCCCCCTCAGCACCGTCCGGCAGAATCTCCACCTCTCCATGCGCCCGAATCGCGGTCTCAAAAAAATGCCGCCCGCCCGGGCTTCCCGCATCATCCTTTCCAGCCACCGCAACCCGAACAGCCCTTCGCGCCTTCGCCGCTGCATACGCAACCTCCTCAGCCGCTTTTCCCTCCCCCACACGAACACGAACAAATCCCGCGGCGTTGAGAGGCACAATCACCACGCGCCGCTGACCATCCTTCAAATCCAACGTCTCCGGCTTGCCCTCAGTAAACCGCCCCTGCGCATCCGCACCATCCACCATCAGCATCACCCGCCCCCAAGAGCGCTTTGAGCGGACTTCAAAGCGCCACTCTTTCACCGGAACACCCTCCTCCGCCGGCAACCAACGCACGCTCGCCGCAGGTTCCTCACTCCCCACACGGTGCAGCCGCACCCCGACCCCCGCAGGCCAAGGCAAATCCCGCGCACCCGCAATCCGACTTCCCTGCTGAAAATCACTCACCACCTCCACCTCACCGGACCGCGCACGGAGTCCGTCCTCGCCCCCCATGCGAACCGACGCGTAGCGCAAGGCTTCATCAAGTCCCGTCCCTCCCCACCCGGGTGCCCATTCTTCCACCATTCTTTCCCACAACGCTTTCCGCACGCCCCCATCCCCTTTTGCCCACTCCTCCGCAGGCAATGCCTCCCGAACGCTACCATCAAAAAAAGCAACCGACACCTCTGCTACCTCGAACAATCCCGCGCCGAGCTTGCGCAAAGCCTCCCGAACCTGCCCCTCACCTGCCCCCCGCAAACTCGCGCTACGATCCACCAACACCACCACCCGCCGTGTCGGCTCCGCCAGCGCCCCCGGATCCGCATCAAAAAACGGACGCGCAAACGCCAACGAAACCGCACCCAGCGCGAGCGCCCGCAACAGAAACAGCAGCACGTCCTGCAACCGTCGACGTTTCGTCTCCGGCGGTTTCCGTTCCGCCACAAATCGTTGCGTGGGTAACAGCAAAATCCGCGAATCATCACGCCGCCGCAGGTGTGCAATCAGCGGTCCCGCAATCGCCACTGCCCCGAGCAAAAACCATGGCGAAAGCCAGTTCACCGCTCCCCTCCTTTCCGATCAACGCGCCCCAGCGCGGCCTCAATATCGCCCTGCACCAACGTTGAAGGCACTCCACGAAGAATACCCGCGACCCCCCCAACCACCGGCTCGAATGGCGCCTCAACCGTACACCGCAGCAACCGCGCGCCACTCGACATCGCCAGCGATTCCAACCGCTTCCGATGCTCGCCAAATCTCAGCAAATACTCGTCCCTCGCCGAACCGCCATCAACCCGAACACCCAACCCCGTCTCAGGGTCTTTCACCCACCACGCACCCTCATACGGAAACTCCAACTCCTCCCGCGACAATACCTCCACCAACACCACCTCATTCCGCGCCACCACCAATCGCCGCACCTCCGCCTCCCATTCCTCCGCATCTCCTAAAAAATCAGACACCACCACCACCAGCGAACGCCGGCGCACCCAACCGCAAGCCAACCGCAATCCATCAACCGGCCCCGCATCTCCCGCCGGCGCAGCATCCAGCACCGGCCACCACCGCGCGCTCCGCCGACTCCCAACCCCCAACGGAACCGCCCCCATCATGCCACCCCCACACCGAACCAATCCCACCGTTTCTCCAGCCTCCAACAAAAACATCCCCAACGTGCCAAGAAACGTCCGCGCCCAATCCGCCTTCGCCGCCCCTCCGCCCCCAAACGCCATGGACGCACTCAAGTCCGAGACCAACACGCAATCCAACGACGTTTCATCCTCGTACTGGCGAACATAGGCACGCCCCGAACGCGCCATCCGCTTCCAATCCAACCGTCTCAAATCATCGCCCGGCACATACCCGCGATATTCCGCAAACTCGACGGAACTCCCGCGCCGAACGCTCCGGTGCGCTCCCAATCGCATTCCCTCCAGCACCCTGCGCACACGCACCGGTAACGACCGAATCGCCATCAACGTGTCCACATCGAGCCACCGACGCTGCATCGTATCCGCCTCCTCCGCTCGATTGACCGTCCCAGCGCCCATCGCTCGCTTAGAAAAGCTCCTCCACCAACCGCGCCACCACGTCCGCCGACGTCACCCCGTCCGCATCCGCCTTGTAGTTCACCACAACACGATGCCGCAACACCGGTAACGCCATCGCCAAAATGTCTTCCCGCGTCACAAACGGACGCCCATCCCACAGCGCCCGAACCTTTCCCCCCAATACCAAATACTGCGCTGCCCGCGTTCCCGCACCCCATCCCACCCAGCGATTCACCCAATCCTTCGCCCCCTCACGGTTGGGACGACTCGCAGCCGACAACTTCACCGCATCCCGAATAATCCCTTCCGCCACAGGCACATCACGCACCACTTTCTGAAACGCCAACACATCTTCCGCATTGAACACCGCCTCCACCTCCGCGCGCTGTGAGGATGTCGTCCGCCGAATCACCTCCACCTCGTCTGCCTCCGGCAAGTAATCCATCACCACGTTGAACATGAACCGATCCAGCTGCGCCTCCGGCAATACGTACGTGCCTTCCATCTCCAACGGATTCTGCGTCGCCAACACAAAAAACGGACGCGGCAGCTCATACCGTTTCCCCGCCACTGTTACCTGCCGCTCCTGCATAGCCTCCAGCAACGCCGCCTGCGTCTTGGGCGGCGTCCGATTGATTTCGTCCGCCAACAACATCTGCGCAAACACGGGGCCCTCCACAAACTTCATGGACCGCACACCGTCGCTCTCCGACAAAATCTCCATGCCCGTAATGTCTGACGGCATCAAATCCGGCGTGAACTGAATCCGCTGAAAGCGGAGTGAAAAAATGTCAGCCAACGTTTTTACCAACAACGTTTTGGCTAATCCTGGCGCTCCCGTAATCAAACAGTTTCCACCAGCAATCAAGGCCGTCAAAACCTGCTCCACAACCTCCGATTGGCCCACCACCACCTTGCTCAACTGCTCCGCAATTCGGGCCCGCGCCCCCGCTAACTTTTCAAATGTGCCGTCGTCGTTCATGGGTTCGAAATCGTGGTGTGCTCAATGGGTCATCGCCCAAAAAATGATGTTGATGCCCAACGGATAAGCCTTCTTCTCCGAGAAGTTGCGGAAGTAATACTCGTTCTCACCCTCGCGCTCCCAACCGTCTCCATTGTCCGTGTTGTGACACGCGATGACACATATCCGACCGCGGTCGTCCTCCCACACGCGAAAGTGCGCGTCTCGCGCGTCGTCCCGTTCCCACGTCACCCCCGTGTACTCACTCCTCGTCCCCAGCATCACGTTGGGACACTGCAGATTCAACGCATCCGGAATATCGAAGACGCAGTGAAACAGCGGATGCGAACGCGGCAAATCCCGCCACTTCCGATCTGGAAACACCCGGCGCATCTCCGACTCAAAACCGTCCCACTCCGCTTCACCCCAAAAATCGTCCACCATCAAAAATCCGCCATTCATCAGGTGGTTCCGTAACTGAACCACCTCTTTGTCAGATAAATGCAAATCACCCGGCTCAACCATGTACACAAACGGATACCGAAAAAGTTCAGGATCCATGATGTCCAAAATGCGAGTGTCCGGATCCACCTTCAACGAGGTCATCTGATGCAACCGCCACGAGAGATTTAAGTCTGCATCCGGATAATCAATCGCCCAACGGTAAGGGTTCTGACGCCCCGTATATCCCGCAACCGAGTAACGCAAACGCACGAACGTGAACGTATCTTTCTCAAAGCCCTTACGATGCTTCCACCTCGGGACTTCATCCGGATCGCGCAACGCTTCGCGCGCCGTCCTCGCGCCTGGCGGAGGAATCCCATCCGCAAAACCACGGTACACCCAGACGCCCGCCAAAAGCGCCCAAAGCGCCAACATCATCCGCAGCAAACGCTTCCGCCAACGCTTCATCGCGTCCCCCCTCCGCCTTTTGCCGGTTCGATAGCTGGAACCTTCTCCCCCTGCGCATTTCGGTCCATCCGCTCGAGTGTGTCCAAAGCCCTCCGATCACGGGGATTCGTCGCTAGCGCATCAAGTAAATGCTTTTTCGCGCGAACGTTATCGATTCCCGCAAGTAACACACCCATCCGCGAATCCCACCTCGCCTCTCGCTCCGGTTCAAGGCGCTTCAGTCGCGCACATTCGCCGACCGCCTCAGCAATCCGGCCCGTCCTCTCCAACCAATCAACACGCTTGGTCAACAGCCCAGCATTCAACGGATCAACTCCCAAATATCCCTCACTCACGCGTAACCGTTCCTCGTCATCACCCGACGATTCCACCAACTCCATCAAGCGCTCCCATGCCGCTGGCATCGAATGATCCAACTTCAACGCCTCCTCCAACGCCTGTCGCTCTCCCGCTCTGTCCCCCAACTCCCGACGCGTCCGCGCCAAAAGCATCCACGGCCCTTTCTCCTCGTCGCGCACCAGCGGCGCTTCCATCACCACCCGCCGCAACTCCTGCTCCGCAGCCTTCCAATCCTTCGCCCCCATCGCCCTCCGCACTCGCGCCATTGCCGAAAAGTAATCCGTCCGCGCTGCGTCATCCGTCGCCGCATCCGCCCCATCGCGCCAATCCAACGAGCCCCCCTGCGCCGCAGCCCAACGCTTCGCATATGCAAAAAAATCGCGGTCCATTTCCTCGACCTTGCCATACCGCTTCTCCAACACCCTCTTCACCGAGACGCCCTCTCCGAGTTCCGTAAGCACCTCGCGCAATACCGCGCGCCCCTTCGCCTCGGCCATCCAACGCGCCATCAATCCCGCCTGAAAGTAGGCAAAATCGATCTCGGTCGGCTCCTCTGACCCGAATGCGTCGGCAATATCCGCAAAACCGTACAACTGACCCTGCATCAACCGTGACCGATGCCGTGGACGATAGCGATGACCCCACCCCTGATCCATCTCCTGTTCCTCCATCACCGAAATCCCCTCACTCAACCAGCGCGGAATCCGGTTCCGACTCAAACCCAGCGTCACCGTGTGCGTGTACTCATGCCAAAGTGTCGCCTGCCAGCTATGCCCTCGGGCATCCGCAGTCCTCGGTCCGCCTGCCGTGATCACGTCCCCAAAACACACCGCCAAGTACCCCTCCCCGCGAGGCGCCCCAAACGTCCGAACCGCGAAATCTTTGCGAACATCAAACACCTCCACCCGCGTCGGCACCTCAGGCTTCCACTGGTAAAGCACCCCCAGTCGCTCGCGCGCACGACCCAAAAACGTCAACAACCTGTCCCCGTAAACCTCCATCTCCAACGGCGACATCCGAACCAACACATCCCCGCTCAAGCGCTCGACGTGCCCCTTCGTGCGATCACGCAACTCCAACAAGTTAAACACTGTCACGTCGTACCCGTCCTTTGTGTGTACCTCCTCGAGAAGCTTCCACGCCTCTTCCACACGCCCCAGCTTCAGCAAATCCTCCCCCCGCAATCGCTTCGCCATCAAAAACTCTCCGTCCAACCCGCTCGCTGCTTCCTGAAGCGCCGCCCCCTCCGCAAACAAATACCCTCCGGAAACCAACTCCCCCGCCTTACTCAAAACCCACGGGGTCGCCTCACGAAAATCCCGTTTCCAATCCGTCCCCGCCGTACGCCGACCACCCGCCGACGAAACCAACTCGCTGCCCGATCGCCCCTCCATCACTCCAAACGCCAACCGCATCGCCCGCGAATACACGTGCCCCTCAGGAATCTGATCCAGCCAAAACCTCGCCGCGTCTTTCGTGTCAGAATGCAAGTGACCCAACCCCAACAGAAAGATCGCATCCCACATCTCCGGGTTGACCGAGAGCGCCTCCATCCATAGCGAAGCTGCCTTCCGCGCATCCGTATTCCGCAGCGCTTCCCCAAGCATCACCTTCAGCCGCACGTTCGACGAAAACTTCTTCAAACCCTCCCGCGCCTTCTTCGCAGCCAATTCATGATCTCCGCGATCCAAGGCCAACCGCACAATCGCCTCCCACGCCTCCTCACACTCGGCCGACTTCTGCAACGCCGGCAAAAAGTATGTGTTCAACACCGTCTTCGCATCCGCCCCCGCCTCCAATCGCATCACGCCGAGCATCACCAAATCCAGCGAGCGGCGCCCCCACCAACTCTGCCGGTCCGACACCCGGCAACCCTCCTCTGCCAGCGCGCGAGCGAGCTTCGTGTCGCCCCGCGAAAATGCTTCACGATAGCGCAAATACGGCCCAATCAGCGTCTCAGGCATCCGCTTCGCCATCCGTTCCGCCCACTTCTCCAACTCCGCACGCTTCCCTAACGCAATCAGCGCCTCGCCCGTCAACCAACCCTCCGCCGGAGAGCAAAAAACCTCCTCCCGCTCTGTCAACCCCGTCATTTCCGCGTACCGCCCCTCATTCCACGCCTTGCGCCAATCCTCAATCGAAACCAAATCCGCCGCCCCAGCAAAAAAACCAAAAATCATCCCGCCCACCGCCAATGCTACCGCTCGGAGACAGCCCGAACCCCCATTGCCTCCCGACCCTGATCCCTCTCTCCTGAACCAAGGCCCCATGATGTGCGTTCCCGGGACTACCGAGCTGAACCGAGGTTCTTCTCCTCGAACTCCTTACACCAACCCTTGATTTCCGTGTCGTTGAAGATTTTTCCAATCACCCGGCGCAACAACCCCTTCAAACTCGCCAACTCCACCTCCCGCAAACTCCGAATCGCTTCCTCCTTGTAGCGCTCCAACAAATCCTCGCACCGCTCCAAAGCACCGGATTCATGGCACATCCGACCCACCTCCTCAGCCGTTACCCCCTCGCCTCGGGCCATAAACTGATTCACCCGCTCCCGAACCGCCCCGTCTGCCCGCTCAGCCGCCGACGCAATCACCAAACTCGGACGACCCGCCTCCAAATCGCTCCCGTCCGCTCCGCGGTGATCCTGCAAATCATCCCGAATCTGATAGGCAATCCCGAGCGCCTCGCTGTATTTGCCCAACACCTCATCCACCTCGCGGAAAACGTCTAACCCCGCCGCAACCGCCCCAATCCGCAAGGCCACGGAAAACGCAGGCGCCGTCTTGCTCCGGAAAATATCCAGCACCTCCGCCGAGTTCATCGCCCG
>JBIIXW010000020.1:0-35027 GCA_044347165.1 Chthoniobacteraceae bacterium | reverse complement strand
CGCCGTGTACGACACCTTCTTCCGCATGGTGCTCCAGCGCTCGATGGGCAGTATGGACGCCAAACTCCAAGCGCTCGGCGCCGGTAACTTCCAAGGGTACACGCTCAAGATTTGCCAAAACTTGGTAGAGAAAGAGTCCCGCCGCCAGAAGGAGGAAGAAGGCGCGTCCAAAGATCGCGTGGAGTACTTCACGAAGATGATGGAGGCGAACAAGAAACGCGCGGAACAAATGGAAGCCGGCAACGCCGAGATTGGCATCACCAACGAAGGGGATGCACAAGGCGCCGCTGTCCTCACTCCGTTGGAAACCTTGGTGCAAGCCATCATCTTCTCCAATGAGTTCGCCTTCGTGAACTAAGGGAAACAGATTCTGAAGTTCATACCCCCACCCTTCTTCGTACCGGAGAAGGGTGGTTTTTTTTGATGAAGCTCCAAGCAGAGTCTCTTCTCTCGCCTCACTGCAACCTCCCCGCTCAAACTCTCCGCCATGCGCGGGACACCCCACACCCATCGCTCGCAGCGCATCACGTTTCGCCTCATGGCCGCCTCGATGTGTTTCGTGCTCGTCGGTTCAATCAGCCTCCTCGCATGGATTGACCACCAATCGCGCGTGCAATCCGATCGGCTCTTTCTCGAAACCGCCCGAGCTAATGCCCAGTTCATCCGAACGGGGGCGCCGCTTTCAGACAAAACCGCCCAAAGCCTCAGCGAAGTCCTTCAAATGGATGTCCGATTCGCGCGCCCTTCCGAAAATCAGCTCCAACCAAGCAGCGATTCCGACTCAGCAGTCATGCCCATCCTCGGAAACCGCCAACGCGTCACCGTCCCCGTGCGCGACGGCTACCACCTCGTACTCGAACGCGACCGTCCCCCTCGCCATACACTCACTGCCGCACCCTACATCATCCCACTCGGAGTCTTTTGCGGACTCTCCCTCGCATTCGCTGCCATTCTCTCGCGCACCATCGTCCTACCCCTGAAAACGTTGGCCGACAGCGTCCCCCTCCTCTATTCCACACCCCTTCAGCCCATCCCAGTCCAAAACCGCTTCGACGAAATCGGCGATCTCGCTCGCGCGCTCCATGATGGCCGCGTCCGCTGGCAGGAAGAACGCCGCGCACGCGAACACGCCGAACGCCTCGCCTCCCTCGGTCAAATGGCCACCGGCCTCGCTCACGAAATCAATAACCCTGTCGCAGCCATCCGCCTTCACGCCCAACTCATCGAAGAGACGGAAGCCGCCGAATCCGCAAAAACCATCGTCGCCGCCACCGAACGCATCGAGTCCCTCGTCAACCAATGGCTCTTTCTCGCACGACCCGAAGCACCAGCCCAGAGCCAATACGACCTCGTCGAACTCATTCAAGAAACCCTCGCAACCACAGCCCCCGCGCTCCGACATGCAAAAATCCGCGTCGAACTCGAAATCGCACCCGCACGCGTGACAGCAGACCGCAAACGCATTCTCCAAGCGCTTGAGAACCTCGTCATCAACGCTATCCACGCCATGCCGCAAGGCGGTGTGCTTCGCATCAAAACCGCCCCCCACGACGGCCACATCGCTCTCACCGTTGCGGATTCAGGCCCAGGATTCACCCCCTCAGCGCTCGTCCACGCCACTGAACTATTTTACAGCGAAAAAGAGGGCGGAATGGGGATCGGTCTCAACGTCGTTTCAGAAATTGTCCGCGCCTCCAGCGGCACCCTGCGTCTCACCAACACCAACACCGGCGCCGCCGTCATCCTCACATTCCCCGTCCAAAAATCATGATTCTCATCATCGAAGACGAAGCGTCTCTGGCATCCGCACTCGCTCTGGCCGCACGCAAACTCGGCTACTCCTCCGAACTTTGCGCAAGCGGACGCGAAGGCCTCGCACGCCTCGCCGAAGCACGCCTCGTCCTCCTCGACATCGGCCTGCCAGACATCAGCGGCCTCGAAGTCCTCGAGCAAGCCCGCCAGCAGGCACCCGACGTTCCCATCATCGTCATCACTGCGCACGGCACCTTGGAAAACGCAGTCACCGCGCGGCGACTCGGAGCCGCCGCCTACCTCGTGAAGCCACTGAATCTCGCGGATCTTCAACAAGCGATTCGGCAGATTCTCGAGCCACCCCCTTCCTCAACTGCTTCCAAACGTCCTCCTGCCCCGCGCCCCGAACTGCTCGGATCCGCTCCGGCCATGCAACGGGTCTTCCTCGAAATCGCGCACGCAACCACCACCGACGCACCCGTTCTGCTGACAGGACCCACCGGCACCGGAAAATCCGTTTCAGCGCGCGCCATCCACCAACACTCCTCTCGCAAAGACGCCCCTTTCGTTGCCCTCCACTGCGCAGCGCTTCCAGAGCATCTCCTAGAAAGTGAGCTTTTTGGACACGAACGAGGCGCATTCACCGGAGCCACCTCCGATCGTCTAGGCCATATCGAGCGAGCCGCCGGAGGCACCCTCTTCCTCGACGAAATCGGAGACATCTCGCCCGGCGTCCAAACCAAACTCCTGCGCTTCGTAGAAGAGCGAGCATTCACCCGGGTTGGCGGACGGTCTGACATCCGCATAGAGCTCCGCCTCATCACTGCCACCAATCGAGACCTTCGCGAAGAAGTCAAAAAAGGCCATTTCCGTGAAGACCTCTTCTACCGTTTACGAGTGCTCGAAATCCATCTGCCCGCCTTAAAAGAACGGGCCGACGACATCCCTTGCCTCGCAGAAAACTTCCTCGCCAACGCGAAGCGCTCCTTGCGCCTCTCAAAAGACGCAATCAGCGCCCTCACGCAACACGACTGGCCGGGCAATCTTCGCGAACTCCGCAACGCCATCGAACACGCCGTGGCCGTCTGCACTGGCACCGTCATTCAAAGCAATCATCTTCCCGCGGACATATCCGCGTCACAACACGCCCCCACCACCAGCGACCTCGACGCCGCCCTCAGAATCTGGCTCGATTCGCAACTCGCACAGAAGCGCACCTACCGGGAACTGCACGACGACATCGAATCCATGATCCTCAGGCATTTGCTGCGACGCTTCGATGGACGCCCCACCGTGCTGGCCCGCGAAACCGGGATGAATCGTGTCACGCTCCGCACCAAGCTCGAGCGCAACAAAACCGCGAACGGACACTCGGGTTGACCTCTGGCCACCGAGTAGGTAGCGCTTTTCTATGTTTTCTGAATCCGTCACCACGCACCGCGCCAACCCCCTGACTGGAGGACGGGACGCGTTCATCGTCGCGACGGTGGACAGGCACGGCGCGCCGCTTCGTAACGTCTGCTGGAAAGACACCGGCTTCATCGGCGTCGACCCCATCCCCATCTCGAACGTAGAGACATTTTACAAAAAGGAATATCGCCAAGAGTACAAGGGTGCCGTTTCGCCACGCGGACGCCATGTGCTTCGTGCCGCACGAGTTGCGCTCGACCGATTCAGCCGAATCCGCGAACTTTTTCCGGACATTGCTGACAAAAAACTCACAACACTCGATGCAGGCGCAAGCAGCGGAGAGTTTGTGTTCCTGATGAAAAAACTCGGACACAACGCTTCCGGCGTGGAGGCGCATGAAGGCTATGCCGCTCATTCCAAAGAAGTTTTGGGACTGGATGTAACAAGCGGAGTCTTTTCGGAGTTCAAGGTGGAAGGAAAGCGCTTCGACCTCATCACCATGTTCCATGTGTTGGAGCACCTTGAGTTTCCAGTGAAAGAGGTTGCGCGCCTGACCACCTGTCTTTCAAACGACGGCGTCTTCGTGATCGAAGTACCAAACATTCTCTACCGAGGAATGCGATTCCGCCACAAATGGCATCGGGGCCACCTGAGCGGATTCTCGGCAAGAACGCTAGAGGCAACCGCGCTACGTGCCGGGCTTCACCCCTTGATTTGCTGCGAAGCCGGAGACGGCGGAAACCTGTTCGGCGTCTTCCGGAAAGGAGAAGCCCTCTCCGAGAACGAAGTCATCCAACGCCTAGCCGGGGCAGAGCACGAACTCGCGCGTCTCGCGGCAAACTCCGACACGGACTACTTCGGCCGCTCATCCACTTGGTTAAAACTAGGACCGAAACTCGTGAAGCAAATCGAAGAGCGAAGAACTGCCAGTCGCTTCAAAAGCCCCGCAGACATTCTCGAGGCCGTTTACTCAGCCCGCGCATGAGTCCCACACGCTTAGCCCCATCTCCAGTGGGTCTCGCCGGCCAATCACGATAAACCTGAAACCGGGAATGGGTACAGGCTCCCGCTGGAATTTGAGCCGGACTTTGCATGAAAGCTGTTGCACTCGAGAACAACCCAAAATCCACCGGCTCCCCCCCAAAAAAAAATCGCATCCGAACCCAACGCAGCAATGTGCGGAAATGCGGGAGTTCCGGTGCCCCAACGGGGCACCTGATGTCAGCCTCGGGCAACGCCCGAGGAAGAGATCAAAAACCATCTGAGCCCTGTAGGGGCGAGATACGTCGTTGCGCACCTACAGGCCCTGGGAAGGAAGGTTCGGCACAATGAGACAATGCCCCATTGCCTGTCATGAGGAGCGCGCGCCAAGGGGGGGGAAATCGACTCACTCTGTGGGTGAGTCGAAAAAGACTCCGTTCGCACCTGCACGATGCACAACCGCAAAGTGTTCGCCGATTACACAGCCAACCGCATTGCCGTTTTTAGGATAAAACCACCTTGCGCGATTCGATGGCGAGGACGCCCATGATGGCAGCCACCGCAAGGATATCGTCCTCCGTAGCGCCGCGAGAAAGGTCTGCGCACGGACGCGCCAACCCGAGCAGCAACTGCCCATACGCCTCCGCCCCAGAAAGATGTTGCACCAGCTTTGAGGAAATATTTGCACTCGCCAAATCGGGAAACACCAAAATGTTGGCTCGCCCTGCCACCAGACTTTGCGGCGCTTTCTTCATCCCCAACTCCGGAAGAATCGCGGTATCCGCCTGCATTTCCCCATCGATCTCCATCTCAAGGTTCCGCTGAACCGCCTTCTGACGCGCAAGCGCGGTTGCCGCTGCCATCTTCGCCGGCTGGGGAAGACGCCCCCCACTGTGCGTGGTGAACGAGAGCATCGCGATTCGCGGCTTCAACCCCGTCAACGTTTTACACAGCACACCCGTTTCAACGGCAATATCCGCCAACTGCTCAATCGTGGGATCTGGAATTACCGCACAATCCGCGAGAAACATCAGGCCTCGCTCTCCGTAACGCTTGTTCGACAAATCCATCGCCGTGCAAGACGACACGCTTCGAACATGAGGAAGCGGGCTCACCAACTGTAAAAGCGGCCTTAAGGTGCTCGACGCTTCTTCACCCGCACCCGCCACGATTCCATCCGCATGCCCGTACTGAACCATCATGGCCCCGAAATAGTTCGGTTTTTTCATGGTTTCCTCGGCCTCCGCTTTCCCGAGATCGCGGTAGCGCTTCAACCGATTCAATCGCTCAACAAAAATCGGTAAATCAGACGCTTTCGGCGGATTGATAATCCCCATGAACTGCGTGCTCACCCCCAATTCCGTTGCAGCAGCCTCAATTTCGAGTCGCGGCCCAAGCAGGATCGGAGTGCCCAGCCCCAACTTGACGAAACGGCCCGCAGCCCGAATCACCCGGGGCTCAGTACCCTCCGGAAAAACGATGCGCTTCGGATTTCTTCTCAACCGCTCGAAAACGTTCCCGAGAAATCTCATGCTGACATTTTCCGGATAATGCCCGCGGAAAGAAGCAAAAACCGAGTGCGGTGTCCTGCAAATGGGTTGAGGCTCATCCCCATCGCGCATCAAGCACGCCGAACCCCATCGCTTCAGGAAGCAGTTTGTTCAGAGGGAGTTCTGGGGTTCATTGCCCTCTGCAAAATCAAGAGAGTTTTCGACACCTTGAACCATTGCCTGCAGGAACAGACTCACCTCACATTCGTTACGCAAAGCATGTTAAGGGCACATATCGATAGCCGCGAGCGACAAAAACGCACCCCCAGCTCAAGTGCCTCGCTACCTCTTCCCTCAGAGGGTTCTCTCAAATCGACACAACCGTTGATGCGCGGTGCGATTCCAATGCCGCGTGGAAAATCTCGTGCGATGCAACCGCCTCAGCAGGCGTCGCACACCCAAACCTGCCATCCAACAACCCTTCGCGCTCCATCAAATACGCTGCCCACATTTGCTGAATCACATCCGCAAATCCCGGCTCAAAAATCCCGCCCGTCACAACTTTGAAGGGTGTCGAAAAACCAAGGTCCGTTCGCTTCCACCATTGCTCCTTCCCGCGCTCAAACTGCCACAACGTCTTCGGCTCCGCTGTCGAAAAGCGAACCCCTCCCTCAGTGCCAAGAATCTCAATGAACCACGAGTTCGTCGCCCCAGGGGCCAACCGTTTCATTTCAAGACGCATCGGCACCTCCCACCCACCCGCATCAATCCACGCGTGCACCAGCGCGTTGTCCCACGTGTCGCACGCCGCCACACCGCCCTTCCCATCCGGTCGTTCCGCATAACCCTTTTGCAACTGCGCAAAAACCCGCGACGGCTTCCACCCCAATCGCAGGGGAATGTGGCACGCATGCATCCCAAGATCATTCAACACCCCACCCTCGCCGCAAGTGTGGCTCAACCGCTTCCAGTTCGCCGGCTTTGTCGGATCCAAATCGCTGCTGTGATGAAAGGCCGAAACCACCTCCAGCACCCGTCCTAACCCGCCGGAACGCGCCAACGCAAACGCCCGCTGCGCCCCCGGAAAAAATGGCATCTCCGAACTGCACCGCACAAACCGTCCGGACTTTTCCGCCGCCTCCGCGATCCGTTTCGCCGAAGCCAAATCAATCCCAAATGGCTTCTCCGCAAACAAATCCTTACCCGCATTCAATACGTCCAAATAAAGCGCCTCATGCAAATTATGCGGCACCGCAACATACACCACATCCACATCAGGCAGCGCGAGTAACGCGCGATAATCCGTTACCAAATGTTGGCATGAGGGAATGATTTTGAACCACTCCAACGTCGCTGGATTCAAATCAGCCACCGCCGTCAAAACAGGACGAACCGCCACATCGGTCAGCGCACACCAACGCGCAAATGCACTCGCCATCTCGCGGCCCATCAAACCGCCTCCAATGATACCGATTCGAATCTCTTTCATAACCGGCCTAACATGCCACGCCGGCGCCCCACTGTCGCGCGCAGATGGTTCCGCAACCCGGCAGGATTGTCTCAATGGCCCCCCACAAAGGTTGAGCATGGAACAATCCCTGCACCGACCTACGACCCAACCCCATGAAAGCCTCCCTCCGATTCAGCCTCTTTTCCCTCGCGTCATTCCTCCTCAGCCTCAGCACGCTAGGGACGTCACGCGCCTCCGCGCAATCCCCTGTCCCAACCCGAAAGGAGGACTTCCATCTCTACCTCCTCATCGGCCAATCCAACATGGCCGGCCGCGGCGCCGTTCCGCCAGATCAAAAGCCCCATCCACGCGTCCTGAAACTCGATAAGGAAAACCAGTGGGCGCCCGCAACAGAACCCCTCCACTTCGATAAACCCATTGCCGGCGCAGCCCTCGGAACCTCCTTCGCCGCGACGATGGCCGACGCAGCACCGGAATCCGTCACCATCGGCCTCATCCCCTGCGCAGTCGGAGGCACGCCGCTCTCCCGATGGGAGAAAGACGGCGACCTCTGGAAGCAAGCGCTCGCGCGACTCGAAATCGCGCGTCAACACGGAACCCTCAAAGGGATCCTCTGGCACCAAGGCGAGGCGGACAGCACAACCTCCCTCGCACCAACCTACGGGAAACGACTCGCCGCAATGGTGTCTGACTTACGAACGCAAATCTCGTCCCCCAATATGCCTTTTGTCGCCGGGCATCTCGGCACGTTCATCGTGGAGTCTAACCCAAATGGAACTCCAAACCTCTGGCGCAAAATCAACGAGGAAATCGACAGCCTTCCCTCCAACGTCCCTCACGCCGCAGTCGTTCCCTCAGAGGGCCTCGGCCATAAAGGCGATCGCCTGCACTTCGACACTGCCGCTCTTCGCGATTTTGGAAAGCGCTACGCAGAGGCCATGCAACGCCTTCACAAATCGGCGGCGTCCCCGCGCTAACTCGACCGCCTCATATGAAGCGCCTCGCCCTCTTCCTCTCACTGCTCCTCGCCGCCGTCTCCGATGCAGCCAATACACGTCCGAACATCATCTACATCCTGAGCGACGACCTCGCTCAAGGGGACGTCGGCGCCTACGGCCAAAAGCTCATTCAAACCCCTAACCTCGACCGCATGGCAACCGAGGGGACTCGCTTCACCCAGTCCTATTGCGGCACTAGCGTTTGCGCTCCCAGCCGCGCCTCGCTGCTGACGGGTCTCCACTCCGGCCATTGCCCCATTCGCGCAAATCGCGAAATCCAGCCAGAAGGTCAAAAGCCGCTACCGGAGGGCACGCCAACCGTCGCATCCATTCTCAAAGACGCTGGCTACGCAACCGCCTGCATCGGCAAATGGGGAATGGGCATGTTCGACACCCCCGGTAGCCCGCTGAAAAACGGGTTCGACCACTTCTTCGGATACAACTGCCAACGCCACGCCCACAGCTATTTTCCAAAGTACCTGTACAACGACGAACAACGAATCCCGCTCGATGGAAATGACGGAAAAGCCGTTGGCAAAACCTACGCGCAAAACCTCATCGCCGACGAATCCCTGCGCTGGGTTCGCTCCGTCAAAGACCGTCCATTCTTCCTCTTCTACGCCATCACCCTCCCGCACGGACGCCACGAAATCGACAACCTCGGCCCCTATGCGGACAAGCCGTGGACCGCTCAACAAAAAGCTTACGCGGCACAAGTGACCCGACTTGATTCTGACATTGGCCAACTCCTCGCACTGCTCAAAGAGCTCGGTCTGGACGAAAAAACGCTCGTGATCACAACCGGCGATAACGGTTCATCGTTCGCGCCCTCCTCAGAAATCGGAAAGCTCTTCGACCAAGCCTCCAACGGCTTACGCGGCTACAAGCGCAGCCTCTATGAAGGCGCCCTCCGACAAGCAGCCATCGCACGCTGGCCCGGCACGATTCCCCCCAACCGAATCGCCTCAGGTCCGTGGGCGTTCTGGGACTTCCTTCCCACGGCGACCGAACTTGCAAATGCCGAATTGCCAAAGGGCTTTAAGCCCGACGGCCTTTCTCTGGTGAGTTACTTCAAAGGAGGCGACGCCCCAACGCGCCCCGGATTTTACTGGGAACTGCACGAAGGTAAGCCCCAACAAGCTGCCCGCATCGGTGACTGGAAAGCCGTCAAACATGCACCCAACGCAACCATCGAGCTCTTCGACCTTGCGAACGATCCAGCCGAGTCCAACAACGTCGCAGAAGCTCATCCCGACAAAGTCGCCGAACTTGCCGCGTTCATGGCGAAGTCCCACTCCACCCATCCGGACTGGCCCCTCAACCCGCCGGTTCAGAAAAAGTCTGCCACCAAATGAGCCCGTCCCCCCGCGCTTCCACCGTCATCGAACTCCTCGCAGAACTCGTCCGAATCAACAGTGTCAACCCAGCTTATGAGGGCGGCCCCGGCGAGGGTGTAATCGCAGACTGGCTTCTCAATCGCCTCCGATCGCTCGGCATTGAAACCGAATCGCACGAAGTCTTTCCCGGTCGCCCAAACGTGCTCGCGAAAATCCCCGGAAGAGACCGCTCCCGCTGCATCGTCTTCGAAGCGCACACCGACACCGTGAGCGTCAAAGGCATGACCATTCCGCCTTTTGATCCCGTCATCACGAACGGCAATCTCCACGGCCGCGGGAGTTGCGACACCAAGGGCGGGCTTGCCGCGATGCTTCATGCGGTCGAAACCATCGCCCGCTCCAACGAACCGCCCCCGCTGGATCTTTGGTTCTGCGCGGCAGTGGACGAAGAATACAGCTTTCGCGGCGTCGTCTCGCTCTGCGAACGGCTCCGCCAACCCGGTTGTCCTAAGGCCATGGCCGCACTCGTCGCGGAACCGACGGGGATGCGGCCCGTCATCGCGAGCAAAGGCGTGTTGCGCTGGAAAATCCACACACACGGCCGTGCCGCCCACAGCTCGAAACCGCATCTCGGGGTCAACGCCATCTCAATGATGGCCAGAGTCATCCAAGCCATCGAAGCCGATGCGCGCGAGCTCGCCCAGCACCCGCACCCCTTGCTCGGCCCCGCCACCGCCAATGTCGGCGTCATTCACGGCGGGGTTCAAGTCAACTTCGTGCCCGACCAGTGTTCCATCGAAGTCGACCGACGTCTTCTGCCCGGAGAACGGGCCGAAACCGTTCTCGAACATTACCAAAATCTCCTGCACGGCATCGCCCACGTCATCCCAGAGTTCCGTTTCTCGATGGACGCTCCGATGCTTGTCGATGTTCCCCTCGAAACAGACGCGACCACCCCCGCCGTCACTGCCGCATCAAACGTTCTCCACCTTGCAGGCAGAGACGGCACACCCTGCGGCGTTCCCTTCGGAAGCGATGCGAGCAAGCTGGCGGCGATTGGCATTCCGAGTCTGATTATTGGACCAGGCGACATCGACCTCGCGCACACTGCGGCGGAGCATGTACCCATCGCAGAGGTCGAGTTCGCAGCAAGTTTCTTCCACGACTACGTCCGAGGCTTCGCCTGAACCAAGCTGTCAAAACGACGAGAACCGCGAACGGAAGCACCCGCATGGGGCCATGAGGTCACGCTTTAGCGCTAAACCTCTAATGTACAAAGCTTCCGCATGCACTCGGGCGGACTTTGCATGAATGCTGTTACGGAAATGGTGGAGTTCCGGTGCCCCCAGCGGGGCACTTCATGACAGCCTCGGGCAACGCCCGAGGAAAAGATAAAAAACCATCTGCGCCCTGTAGCGGCGAGATACCTTGGCGCGCTCTGAGGGGGCGGAAAACAGGCTCACTCTGTGGGTGAGTCGAAAAAGACTCCGCTTGCACCTGCAGGATGCACAGCCGCGGATTTTTCCACGATGACACGGCCAACCGCATTCCCGTTTTTAGGTTAACAATCGATCCGCGTCATGCGCCGGAACTTCCGCCCCCAAAAACGGATTCGAAAGGGCCCGCCCGCAGGGAAGACTCTCACAGGATTTCAATCACCAAGGCCGTCGTGTTGTCCTTCCCATCCAAATCCACTGAAGCCTCCACCAATGCCCTCGCCGGGTTTCCCGAGGCTCCCGGATTTTGCACTAAATCCGCCAAGTGATGGCCATACAAACCCTCCGTTAGACCGTCCGAGCAAATCACAAATCGGTCGCCCGACTCCGTCCCCACCGCACCCAGTTGAGGATCCACAAACTGATTTCCACCTCCCAACGCCTTCTGAAGCACATTCCGTCGCGGGTGCGTCCGTGCCTCTCGCTCGTTAATCTGCCCCGATCGAAAGAGCCACCCCACATAGGTGTCATCATGACTCAACTGACGAATCCCAGATCCCGACCCCGGTAAGTAGTAAATTCGGCTGTCGCCCACGTGCGCAAAGTGCATCCAGCCCGGTGAAAACCAGCACAAACTCAACGTCGTCTCCATCCCCGCACACTCCTCATAGCACCCGCCCATATACACCAACGCCTTGTGAATCTTGGTGAACAGTTCGTTCAACAAATCCGGATTCCCAGCCGCCAACCCCGCCGCTCGCTGCGCAAAACTTCGTGGCAATAACTTCGTAATCTGTTCCACCGCCACACGACTCGCAAACTCCCCCGCCTTCGCACCCCCCATCCCATCGCAAACCGCAAACGCTCGATCCACCTCCTCGAGCCCTCCCTCGCCGAGGCGCCCCAACAACTGCACCTCCCGCGCATCAAACTGAATCGCCAAATACGCATCCTCGTTGTTCCTCCTCACACGCCCCACATCCGTCCAACCAAACCAGCGCAACCCTCCCGAAGTTCCAACGTTCCCGCCGCTCATCCCCGAGCCTCCCCTTTCAGCCCCTCGCCTAAAACCGTCGCAAACTCGAAATCAATCACGCAAAACCGCCCGTCAGACATCCGGTACGTCACATTCCGCACATCCGCATCCTCATGCCGCACCCCAAACCCCTCCAACTCCGCAAACAACTCCACCCGACGCTTCTCATCCAAGTGATCCACCCGCGTCCCGCAGTTCGTTGTCACAATCCGCATCGCTTCCGAATCCGCTTCCAACAACCGAGGCACAAACCCGCACCCACGCTCTTCCAACAACCTCAACACCCGAACCTCATTCTCGAACCGAGCCCGAGCATCCAACCCGTGGTACACCTTCACCACCCTCCCATCAAACGACAGATGCACCGTCGATCGAAGCGTATCCTTCACCTTCAACATCCCGGCCCCCCCTCTCCCCAAACCGACGATGATTTCGAACCGGTAACGCGCATACCTAAATACTCTCACCACCCCACTCCGCACGAAGCCAAAAAAACCAACCCTGCTCATTTGAAACCAGGATGTATAAAAACCAACACACCCTCAAAAACAGCCACCTCACCCATAATCCCATGAAATAGACACTCGGGACCATCCCATCGCACTCACCTTTAGATAGTTCCATACAACTCCGTTTCCGGCGTGACAACCACTGGCACAGGTGGTGCTATTGACCGCTCGCTCTTTCAACCAGAGCCAACTAATCCATCAAACATCAACATTCATGGCTAAGTATAAACTCGAGTATATCTGGCTGGACGGCTACACTCCCGTCCCGAACCTCCGTAGCAAGACGCAGATCAAGGATTTCGAAAGCTTTCCGCAGCTCGAGCAGTTGCCCATGTGGGGATTCGACGGTAGCTCCACCCGCCAAGCCGAAGGACGGAGCAGCGATTGCATGCTCAAACCCGTTGCGTGCTACCCAGACCCCACCCGCCGCAATGGCGTGCTCGTGATGTGCGAAGTCATGATGCCCGATGGCAAGACACCCCACCCCAGCAACTCTCGCGCAACCATCATTGATGACTCCGACGCGTGGTTCGGGTTCGAACAAGAATATTTCCTCTACCGCGACGGCGTACCCCTCGGGTTCCCCCAAGGCGGTGGCTACCCCTACCCCCAAGGTGAATACTACACAGGCGTGGGCTACAAAAACGTGGGCGAAGTCGCCCGCGAAATCGTCGAAGAGCACCTCGACCTCTGCCTCGACGCCGGCATCAACCACGAAGGCATCAATGCCGAAGTGGCCAAAGGCCAATGGGAGTTCCAAATCTTCGGGAAAGGTTCCCGAACCTGCGCAGACCAAGTCTGGGTCGCGCGCTACCTGCTCGTCCGTCTCTGCGAGAAATACGGCGTGGACGTGAACTTCCACTGCAAACCCCTCGGCAAAGATGTCGACTGGAACGGTTCCGGGATGCACTGCAACTTCTCCACCAAACACCTCCGCGAAGTCGGCGGTAAGGAATACTTCGAAGCCCTCATGGCTGCGTTCGATAAATACAAAAACGAACATATCGCCGTGTACGGCCCTGATAACCATCTCCGCCTCACCGGCCTCCACGAGACGCAATCCATCGACAAATTCAGCTACGGAATCGCCGATCGCGGCGCGTCCATTCGCGTCCCACACAGCTTCGTGAACAACGGCTACAAGGGCTACCTCGAAGACCGGCGTCCAAACTCCCAAGGCGATCCCTACCAAATCGCAAGCCGCGTGCTTCAGACCATCGCGACCGTACCCATCAAGTAACGGTTTCGCACCGGTCTCCGGTTCAGCTTCACGGCGTGGGTATCCCCCACGCCGTTTTTGTTTTTCCCCTCCCCCCCACACAACACCTCGCCATGCCCGACCTCCTCACCCTCCACTCGGCCGTCACGTGGGCGCTTGTTGGACTCATCCACACCATCCAGTGGGTCCACTATCCCCTCTTCAAAAATGTTGGCTCCCAAGACTTCCCAGAATTTCACCGCCAACACACTACCCGCATCACCCGGCTGGTCGCTCCCCTGATGGTCCTCGAACTCCTCACCGCCGCGTGGATGCTCGTCAAAAATACTCCAAACTCCCCCCTCTTCCTCGCCAGCCTCCCTCCCCTCGCGCTGATCTGGATTTCCACCGCTCTCCTCCAAGTCCCCCTCCACAACGGGCTCGCATCCGGATTCAACCAAAACCTCCATCGCCGCCTCGTTCGCACCAACCACATCCGAACCGTCGCCTGGACCCTCCGCGCCCTCCTCCTCCTCGCCTCCTAAGCCACCGAACGCCCGAACGCCGGACAAAATCAGGCGCCCACCGGGATCATATCCACCTCCACCCGAACAACGTGCTCACCCCCACCCGTCAACACGCCGTTCAACGGGCTCCCTTCAATGAAATCACGCCCCATCGCGACTCCCACGCGTCCATCCAATCACACCACGTCATTCGTCGAATCAAAATCCACCCCACCATTCACCGGACAAAACACCGACACCTAGGCGTGAGACGCATCCGCCCTCCACATCAACCGATTCCACGAAGCAAACACCTCCAGCACAAACTTTTACACCGCCAGCAAAAATCCTCGTGGAGCACCTCAAAACCCCGCAGCGGTTCAAGTTAGCGAGCCTTCGTCCCGCAAACGCGAGATCTCTCGCACTACGCAAAGAGATCGCTCACCACACGCCCTCCCTCCACACCGTTCAAACGAATCCGGCGCCCGCGCGAAACAACGGACAGATTTTCATGATCCAACCCGAGGAGGTGGAGAATGGTGGCGTGCAAATCGCGGAAATGCACCTTTCCCTCAACACACTCAGCACTCGCATCATTCTTGCAAACAAGCACATAGAGTGACTTCACCCCGCCACTCGCCAACCAAAAGGTGAATGCGCGCAAGTGTGCCCCGCGGCGTCTTTGCCATCCTTAGGGGTTGATCCAGGGCGGCCGAACTCGCCCCACACACACCACCATTGATCCCCGTATCTGGAACCCTTCTTGCACGCCCGTGCTCTCGCCATTTTTATGCCACGCTCGACCGCTCAACCCCGCAAACGACGAACGCTCCAAGGATGCGGTTTCAATACGAAGAGTGGGTTCTGGATAGCTGGATGTGCAACGTCTGCACCTACTCCAAGGGTTCACCCTTTGAAGCACTCCTCCCGTGAATCGTAACCTCCTCAGCGGACTTATCCTCCTCGCCGCTTCCCTCGCCTCAGCCGCGAGAGCCGCAAGCCCGACCCCAACTCCGGATGACCTCGCTTTCTTCCGTGAAAAAGTTCACCCCGTCCTCTCCTCCCATTGCGTGAAATGCCACGGTGGCGAGAAAACGAGAGGAGGACTCGATCTCACGCGCAAAGCATCCCTCCTCAAGGGCGGTGACTCCGGCCCCGCTCTCAGCGCTGACATACCCAACGACCCAGGAAAAAGCCACCTGCTGGCAATGGTCAGCTACAAAGACGCGGACCACGAAATGCCCCCAGCGGGAAAACTTGCAGAACCCGATCTCGCAACCCTCCGCGAATGGATCATCCGCGGCGCCCCGTACGACCCCGCCCTCGAGAAAACCGATTCCGCAACGCCCGCCTCCAAGATTGAGTCACCGGCTTCCGACTGGTGGGCCTATCGCCCCACCACGAACCCCCTACCCCCCAACGGAACCGCATCCAACCCCGTCGACCGCTTCCTCGATGCCCGCCTCAAACAGGTCGGTCTCCAACCCGCACCCCGAGCGCAAAAGGCACAGCTCATCCGACGCGCCACCTACGATCTCATCGGCCTTCCACCAACACCCGAGGAGGTGGACGCCTTCGTCGCTGACCAAACGGCCGACGCATGGCCACGCCTCATCGAGCGCCTCCTCGCAAGTCCGCACTATGGCGAGAAATGGGCGCGCCACTGGATGGACGTCATTCGCTACGCCGAGACAGAAGGATTCGAATACGACGGAACCAAGGACAACATCTGGCGCTTCCGTGATTACCTCATCGACGCCTTCAACAACGACATCCCTTACGCGCGCTTCGTCACGGAACAGGTTGCTGGTGACGAGTTAATCCCCCCAACGCGTGAAGCCATCACCGCCACGGGGTTCCTGCGCGTCATGCAATGTGACATCAGTCCCGCAGACGCGACGCTCGCGAAATACGATGTACTCGCCGACATCGTGCAGGTCACCGGAGAAGCCTTCCTCGGAATGAGTCTCGGATGTGCCCGTTGCCACGATCACAAAAAAGATCCCCTCACCCAAAAGGACTACTACAGCTTCATGTCCTTCTTCCACGGCGTCAGGGACTACGCAATCACCCGAAACAAGCCGGTCGTGTGGGCTGACACCTCCGAGCGAGACCGTCTCGAAAAAGAGCGCACCGCAAAAATCGAGGCGCTCGACAGCAAATACAACCGCCTCTCCGAACTGCTCGAGCGCCACACCAACGACATCAATCCCATCAAAGACCAACCTGCTCTGGTGGAACCATCCACGGGGAAGGAAAACGCTTGGAGCTTC
This sequence comes from Chthoniobacteraceae bacterium, assembly GCA_044347165.1. Lineage (GTDB taxonomy): Bacteria > Verrucomicrobiota > Verrucomicrobiia > Chthoniobacterales > Chthoniobacteraceae > JBEEPE01. Next base: position 18,630 of record JBIIXW010000020.1, on the reverse strand, counting down.
ATCACCACCGAACCCGCCTCAAACTGGCAGGCAGAAAACTTCGATCCAGTCGACTGGCAAACCGAAGGAACACCCAAGGCAAACCCTGGCAAACCCATCTGGCTTAGGGCCTTGTTCGGTGTGGCCGAAGTGCCAAAGGTGCTTCACATGGACTTTGCGTACGCCGGCGAAACCGAGATTTTCATCAACGGATCCGTCGCGTTCGACGGCAACTCCCTCCCTGAGGGCCGGCGCGTCATCGATCTCCCCCCAAAAGCCGTCAATCTTCTCCACACCGGCACCAACCTCATCTGCATCAAAACGCTGCAGACCGCCAAATATCCTGCATTACCTTCTCTGAGAAAAGGCCTTTCACCACACCTACGCCGAGAAGGACATCTGAAAAAACTGGGGGCTGATGCCCTGAGACTCATCCACAAGGAAGCCGGCGGTGATTTACTCAATCTCCTAAAAGCAAACCGCACCGCATGGCTCGACGAAGCACAACGCGAGGTAGGCATTCCCTTGAACGCAGTCACGGAAATCCCCGTCCCCGCAACGCTTCACATTCACCGACGCGGCAACCCCACTTCAAAAGGCGATGCCGTTTATCCCGCATACCCCGCTGTTCTCGAAGCCGCGACAGGACGCCCCACCAAGGCCGACGTACAGCGCATCACCGAGCGCGCCTCCTCCGGTCGGCGGTCATCACTCGCACGGTGGATGACGGATCCAAAAAATCCGATGCTCTGGCGCGTCGCGGTAAACCGCATTTGGCAACACCACTTCGGACGTGGAATCGTCGCAAGTTCGACCGATTTCGGCCGGCTCGGAGACCAACCCTCGCACCCCGAATTACTCGATTGGCTCGCCAGCAAATTCATCGAGGAAGGGGGCAGTCACAAAGCGATGCATCGCCTCATCATGAACTCCGATGCATACCAACGGGCATCCACCCCCTCTGCTCAGCATGACGCTCAAGATCCCGAAAACCTTCTGCTCGGACGATTCCCCATGCGCCGCCTCACCGCTGAAGAGGTTCGCGATTCCGTGCTGTCGGTCGCAGGGACACTTCGCCTCGAACTTCACGGGCCTCCTGTCTATCCCCCGCTCCCTGAGGAAGTGCTCCAAACGCAATCAGTGCCCGGACGCGGTTGGCCCAAACAGACCACTGCCCAAACCTCCCGCAGAACCATTTACGTCCACGTGAAACGAAGCCTCTCCCTCCCCCTTCTCGCTGAACACGACCAGGCCCCCACGGATACGCCATGCGCCATGCGCTTTGTGAGCACCGTACCCACTCAGGCGCTCGGGATGTTGAACTCAGCGTTTATGGAAGAACACGCCTCCCTCCTCGCCACACGGCTTTCCAAGGAGGCCGGACCAGATACGGAGTCCGCCATTCGGCTTGGCCTCAAACTCACCCTCCAACGCGATCCGCAAGATTCTGAAGTGCTTACCCTTAAGAAAACACATATCGCCTTCATGCAAGAGACCGGTCTATCGGAGGAGGAAGCACTCCGCCGGGTCGCATTGCTTCTCCTGAACCTGAACGAGTTCATCTACCTCGAATGAATCCCTCTTCCCCAACCACGAATCGCTTCTGCCGCAGTTTCAACCGGCGGGAACTCATCACGACAGCTGCCGGGGGGTTCGCGCACCTCGCTCTCGCCGGGCTGCTCGCCAAAGAGGGGCACAGCGCCACTCCCCAAACCCAGCCGCTCCTCGCGAAGGCCAAGAGCGTCATCTTCCTGTTCATGTACGGCGGCCCGAGCCACGTCGACTCGTTTGATTACAAGCCCGAGCTCATCGGAAAGGACGGCATGACCGTGCGCCTCGAAACCAAAGGGCGCGGCGGTTCCAAAAATGAGGGCAGAATCGTCGAGCCTCGTTGGAAGTTTCAACAGCGCGGGCAATCCGGAAAGTGGGTGTCTGACCTGTTCCCCAACATCGCAGCCTGCGTCGATGACATCGCGTTCGTGCACAGCCTCATCGCCGAATCTCCCCTCCACGGCTCCGCCATGCTGAAGATGAACACGGGGTCCATCCTCAGCGGGAAACCCTCCCTCGGCTCCTGGATCAACTACGGCCTCGGGTCCAGCAATCAAAACCTCCCAGGCTATGTGGTGATGCTCGACCAGTCAGGCGGCCCCATCTCCGGTGCCAAAAATTGGACGTCCGGCTTCATGCCCGCAAAGTACCAAGGAACCGTATTTCGCTCCTCGGGCTCGCCCATCCTTGATCTCGCCCCGCGCGAAGGAATGACCGAATCGCAACAACGCCTGCTCATCAACTCACTCAACGAGCTTAACAAAGGACATTTGAAGCAGCACCCGCAGAACTCCAATCTGGCCGCACGGATTGATAGCTACGAACTCGCCTTCCGAATGCAGGCCGCGGCACCAGAGGCACTCGATTTTTCCTCCGAACCCTCTCATGTTCGCGAACTCTACGGACTCAATAACGAGCGCACGAAAGACTTCGGCCAAAAATGCCTCCTCGCACGACGCCTGGTAGAACGCGGCGTCCGTTTCATCCAGGTCTACTCGGGAGGCAATCACACCGATCACAACTGGGACGCACACGGCGACCTCGTGAAAAACCACGAGTTTCACGCGGGCAACACCGACCTTCCCGTGGCAGGACTCCTCCGCGACCTCAAGCAACGCGGACTCCTCGACGAGACGCTCGTCGTCTGGGGCGGGGAGTTCGGTCGGCAGCCCACCGCAGAATACAAAGAAGGCACCGGACGCGACCACAACTCCGCAGGCTTCACCATGTGGCTCGCTGGAGGCGGAATCAAAGGAGGCGTCAGCTTCGGCAGCACCGACGAACTCGGCAATAAGGCCGTGTCGGACCGCACCACCGTCAAAGAACTGCACGCCACAATCCTACACCTCCTCGGAATTGACCCAAACGCTCTCTCCTTCTTCTACGGCGGCCTCGATCAGAAACTCGTCGGCGTGGAGGGAGCGGAGCCCATTCGCCCGATTCTCGCCTGATCTACCCACACGAACGTTCGCCCACCTCGCTCAACCAACACCCATCCCACACCCTCCACCAGCATGAATCAGAGATCCCTCACCCTCGCTGCGACTGCGCTCCTAAGCCTCACTTCACTTCTCCACGCCGGACAAACCGGAGCCCAACACCGTCTGCTCGTTTCAAACGGACGCACCGTCGCCGTGGTCGCGCCCAATGGCTCCATCGAACGCGAACTGAAAACCTCTGGACTACACGATGTTTCTTATTTGCCGAACGGGAACATCCTCTTCCAAAGCAGTTGGACGAAACTCGTTGAAGCGGATTCTTCGGGAAAAACGGTGTGGGAGTACGACTGCGCAACGTCCAATGGCAATGCAGGAAAACCACTTGAAGTGCATGCTTTCGAACGACTCCCAAATGGTCACACGATGATCGCGGAATCCGGAATCGGCCGCATCATTGAAGTGGACGCCTCCGGCAAGCTGATGCTCGAGATTAAACTCAAACTCGAAAAACCTAGTAAACACCGAGACACGCGCCTCGTACGAAGCACTCCCCAAGGAACCTACCTCGTCTCACACGAAGGTGATGGAAAAGTCAGAGAGTACGCGCGCGACGGAAAGGTCGTTTGGGAATACGCCGTCCCCCTGTTTGACCGCGCCCCCAAGGGCGGACACGGCCCCGAGGCATTTGGGAACCAGACCTTTTGCGCACGTCGCCTAGAAAACGGCAATACGCTCCTCACCACAGGAAACGGTCACCGCGTTCTCGAAGTGAACAAAGAGGGCTCCATCGTCTGGCAACTCACCCAAGAGGACCTGCCCGGAATCACCCTCGCATGGCTTACCCGCGTCGAACGCCTCCCAAATGGCAACACCCGTTTCGGAAACTGCCACGCCGGCCAAGGCAACCCCCTCAGCATCGAAGTCGATAAAAACAAAAAAGTCGTCTGGTCCTACGACGACTTCGCCCGATTCGGAAACTCCACCGTCGCAGTCGATGTCATCCCAAACTGACATCCACCATGCGCGCGCCCCATACTCCCCATACGCCCGATCCACACCCTCATCACAGCTCATCGATCCAGCACCGCCGACGCAGGCACGCCGTGCAACTCAAACAGCCGTAAGATCGTCTCCTCGATGAGGTTATTCGGGCAACTCGCCCCCGCCGTAATTCCCACCGTCACATGGTCACTTTTCGGTAACCAAGGCGACACCGACACCTCCGCCTTTTTCGCCAAATCGTAGCACGTGATGCGATCCTCCGACTCAATACGGGAAGCATTCCGGATAAAGTAGGTCGGCAACTGCTCGCTCCCCATCTCCGCGAGATGCGACGTGTTCGACGAGTTGTACCCGCCCACCACCAACAGCAAATCCATCGGTTGCCCCAACATCTCCCGTAACGCGTCCTGACGCTCCTGCGTCGCCCCACAAATCGTGTCAAAAAACCGGAAGTTCCCCGCCGGCTGACGATCCCCGTCACGTTGCTTCACCGCCTCCATGATCCGGCGCTGCACCTCCTCCGTCTCCCCACGCAGCATCGTCGTCTGATTCGCGACTCCCACACGCTTCAAGTGCACGTCCGGATCAAATCCATCACTGTAGGCCCCGTGAAAACGGTCCAAAAACGCCGCTTTGTCCCCGCCGCTCACAATGTACCGACACACGTAGTCCGTGTCGTCGAGCGTCAACACCACAAGGTAGTGCCCGCGTCCCCCCACAATCGCACGGGAAGCCGTCGCCTTCGTCTCCTCGTGCGAGGCTTTTCCGTGAATGATGGACGTCATATCGTCGTTCGCATTCTGCCGAACGCGCTTCCAGACGCTCATCACATCGCCGCACGTAGTATCCACCAGCCTGCATCCGCGCTCTTTGATGCGAGCAAGCGTCGTCACGTCCGTACCAAACGCAGGCACAATCACCACATCGTCTGGGCCTAAGTTCGACACATCGGGTTCTCCGCCAAACTCCAGGAGATTGATAATCCCCATTTCGTTGATCTGACGGTTCACCTCCGGGTTGTGAATGATCTCCCCGAGGATAAACAACCGGTTCTGTGCGAAAACGCGCCGAGCCGCGTAAGCCAAATCAATCGCCCGCTCCACCCCGTAACAAAAGCCAAACTGCTTCGCTAACCGAATCGTCAGCCCCCCAAACGTCAGCACTCCCCCCGCCGAACGCAACCGCTCCACAATCTCGCTGCGATAATGCTTTTCCACCTGCGCCTGAACCGCCTCCATCACGTCAGGCGTCCGCAAGTTCACTCGTCCAGGTGCCGCAGTCTTCTCTTCACTCATCCCCACAAACTACACCACCCAACCCGCCACACGCACCTTTTTCAACACCCCAAACCCCATCCGCCCGAGGCAGCCGTGCCCCATGCGCCACCCGTCAAACCATGCCGCCCGTCGAACGACGCCGATTGCCCCCGCGCGGTTTCCGAAGCCGGTCCGCACCGCCCTCCGTCTCTGGCAAGTACGGCTTCACAAACGCCTCGTGAAAATCAAAACCCTCGTCAAAGTCCTCAATGCGATCCGTCTCTGAGGCGCTGAAGTAACCCCCTTCAATCAGATTGAAGACAATGTTCCCCACATCCCGCGTCTTCAAAATCCCCCAGTGCTCAAAAACCGTCGGCACCATCGGACCAAACATCCCCAGCGCCCGTGAACGCGCCGCCGCAAGAATCTGTGCCCCGTTCACATGCTGCGCCGTCATCTTCCCCTTCCGCGATGGACGCGCCTCGCGACCACGAGAGTTCGCGGCCGCCGTCAGTTCCTCCACCACGCTCCGAACAAACTCGTACGCATCCGCGTGATAGCGACTGTCACGCTCCAACAACTTCCCCACCACCGTCTCAAAAAGCGATTGATCCATGTAAAACAAACACGACTGAGCCTCACTGACTCAAAGTGCACGCAAGCTACCAGAGCCCCCCAACCCGTCAACCTCCGCACCGCCGAGTCACCGTGGCCTCACGAGGCACTGCGGGCGGGTTTGCACCCGCACCGCCGGGCCGCATCGTCCACCTAGTGCGCTGCCGCACGATGCTGACGCAGCAAATCCACCCCGAAATCACGTCCAAAATCGCGCCAAACCGAATGCGGATGATTCGCATCGTTCTGCACGTTGTCGTACTCCACCACAAACGTCTTCCCTTGCACCCGATAATAGTGTGGCTGTCCGGGCTCCATCCCGCCGGCCCACGTGAAAAACACCGCCTCATCCCCGCCCGTCGCCGCACGCTTCTTCTCGCCCTCCTGTAACTCCGGACGATGACGGCCAATGTACTCCATCACCAACCGGTCTAAAATTTTGCGCTGACCAGCCGTTAAATCGCTCGCCGCAATTCCCTCAGGCTTGGTTGGATCCACACGCTTCGGATCGTTCAAAATCTCCTTCGGCGCTTCCGTCAGCACCACCGCCTTCCTCCGCTGCTCTGCCGTCAAACTACGCGCCAACTCGCGCCCCAAATCTTCCTCTCGCCCCAACACCCGCGTCCCCTTCCGAGGTCCGTCCTTCACCAAACCAGGATTCGTTCCCAAAAACGAAGGCGTCAAAGCCGGGGCAACCCCTTCGCCCGGACACGTAAAGTTAAATGCCAAATGATGGCCCTCCACCCGCCAGCCCCACACCGATTTGCCCGGAGTCCCAAACACCGAGAAAAAGTACAACTCCGGATCACGCACCGGCCCACCCTTACGGTCCTTTTCCAAAATCGCCAAAATCGCCTCCAAACTCATCACACTCGTCGCCTTCTGATAACCCTGCGAACTCAGGCCCGTTACCAACAGCGCGTGCGCCAACAATCGCTGCTCCTGCGTCATTTCCTTGATCGGCAATCCCAAGCGCGGCCGCGGAATGAAGTGCCAGTTTTTCCGTTCATCCGAATCAAACGCGAACGAAGCTTTCGCCCGCTGCTCATCCGTCAACGCCGCGAGAAAGTTACTCGCCGCCTCCGCCATGTGCTCGGAAATCTCATGTGCAAACGAAGGACGCGCCGCAGCAACGAGTGCAGTCGCAGCAACCAAAGAACGTGTGATGTTGTTCATGCGCCCCGTTCCAGCGCAAACCGCGCCACGCGTCAGCCCACAGCGCCGCTCACACAAAGAATCACCGGGAAATAGTGAACCCCTTCGCTGCAAACGCCGGAATCACATGCACCGTGTGCCCCCGAATATTGCCCTTCAACTCGCTTTCCAGAATGCCCTCAATAAACGCCGCCACCTCCTCAGCCTCCCCACACACCTGAACTTCAACCCGTCCGTCCGGTAAGTTGCGAACCCAACCCGTCACGTCGAATCCGCACGCCAACCGCTGAGTCGCATACCGAAATCCAACCCCCTGAACCCGTCCCTCAAAAAAGACCTGTCTCGCAATCATGATCCCACCTTGCCCGCAGCACCTCGCACTGCCAAGCCCACCGCACTCGCGCGCCTGCCATTGTCCAAACCCGTAATGCGGCATAACGTCCCTTCCATGCGCCGCATCACCTCCCCACTTGTTGCCATCTTTCTCCTCTGCACGCTGTTCCAACTGCATCCCATTCACGCTGAAAACCTCACGGAGACCCACGCGCTATCCTGCCGCCACTGCACCCTCGCAGCCCCCGCAACCCGCCCCGACTCCCCCGCATACCGCAAATACGCGCCCGACCGCAAAGTCGATATTCTCCACCTCAAACTCGACATCACCCCCGACTTCAAAAAACGCACCATCCAAGGAAACGTCGTCCTCCGATTCAAACCCATCGCAACCCCACTGACGGAACTCCGTCTCGACGCCGTCGAACTCGATATCCTCGGCACCGGAAGCTCCGAAACCGGTTTCCGACACCACCTCACCGATTCGGAAATCATCTTCACCTTCAACCCTCCAGTTCCCGTCGGCAAAGAAGCCAACGTCAGCGTCGATTACAAAGCGGAACCCCGTCGCGGACTCTATTTCCGCACCAAAGAAATGGGCTATCCCGCCAACCACTTATGGACCCAAGGAGAACCCACCGAATCGCGCCACTGGTTCCCCTGCTTCGATCATCCCGTCGAGAAGTTCACCACCGAGGTTTCCTGCCGCGTGCCCGATGGCATGGTCGCCCTCTCAAACGGCAAAAAGCTTTCTGAATCCAAAGAAAAATCCGGACTCACCCGATTCCACTGGCTCCAAGACAAACCGCACGTGAACTACCTCGTCACCCTTGTTGCCGGTGAACTCAAGAAAGCGGAGGATCGTCACGGCGAACTCCCACTTGAGTTCTGGACCACCCCCGACGAGTTCGCCCACGCCTCCAGCCTGTTCCGGAAAACGCGCCGCATGATGGAGTTCTTCGAAAAGGAAATCGGCGTGCCGTATCCATGGTCCAAATACGGGCAGGTCGCCGTTCACGACTACCACTGGGGCGGCATGGAAAACACCACGCTCACGACGCTCAACCACCGCAGCCTGTTTTCAAAAGACACTGGCAACCTCTACAACGGCGACAGCCTCGTCGCCCATGAACTCGCGCACCAATGGTTCGGCGACTTTGTGACCTGCCGCGACTGGAGCCACATCTGGCTCAACGAAGGATTCGCCACCTACTACGACTGGCTCTGGCAGGGCGAAGACCACGGCAGACCAGAAATGCTCAACTCCCTCCACCGTGCCGCCGTCGACATCACCAACAAAACCAACGAAACGCGCGGCATCGTCTGGCGCAAGTTCGACCAACCGCAGGAAATGTTCGACTACCTCGCCTACCCAAAGGGTGCATGGGTTCTCCACATGCTCCGCTCCGACCTTGGTACCGACCTGTACCAGAAATGCATTCGCACTTACCTCGAACGCAACGCACTCGGCTCCGTCACCACCGACCTCTTCCGAGCAACCATCGAGGAACTGTCCGGACGAAGCTTCGAAAAGTTCTTTGATCAATGGGTTTACGGCGTGGGCACCCCGCAGCTTGACGTCAGCTACACCTGGGACGAACGCGGCAGCTCCGCAAAGATCAGCGTCAAACAAACCCAGAAAATCTCGGAGGAAACCCACCTGTTTGATATCCCGCTCACCGTCCGGTTACGCACGAAGTCGGAGACCATCGAACGAACCGTCCGCCTCCGCGAAAAAGAAGAGGACTTCCATTTCCAACTGCCTTCCGCCCCAGAACTCGTTCGTATTGACCCGAACACCGCTCTGCTCGCCAAGATTCAGTTCAAGCCCTCCAAACCGATGCTGACGCTGCAACTGGCCGACAACGAGGATCACATCGGACAACTCCTCGCCCTCGACCAACTCGCGGAAAAACCGGATGCGGATGCCGTTAAACTCATCCAGAAAGCACTCGGAAACGCAAAGCATCACGCCGTCCGAATCAAGGCCGCTGAGACCCTCAAAAAAGCAGGAACACCCGAAGCCTACGCCGCACTCAAGTCAGCCCTCAGCGAACCTGACGCACGCGTCCGAAACGCCATCGTGCGCGCGATCGGCGGTTTCCTTGAAAATGACACCGCACAAACGCTCCGAACCGCTGCGACCAACGAGCAAAACCCCGGCATCGCCGCCACAGCCCTGCGTGCATTGGCAGCATGGAACTCCCCCGAGACGCGAACCCTCCTCGCCCAATCTCTCGGACGCAGCACATTCCGCGAACGCATCATCGAAGGCGCACTCGGCGCAATGAAGGCGCAAGAGGACCCAGCCCATGTACGCCCGATTCTTGCCATGCTCGACGCACGCAAAGATCTCCCCTCCCAAACCCTCGCGATCGCGCTCGATACCGTCGCCTCCCTGCAACGCCACGAGACTGACAAAGCCACTGTGCGCGATCGGCTCGCCCGCCACCTCACCGACCCGCGCGAACGCGTGCGCCTCGCCGCCATCAACGGCCTCGGTCACCTCGAAGACCCCAAAGCCATCGCTCTCCTCGAACCCCTCGCCGAACGTTCCACCGCCCACGTCGAAACCCAACCCGCCATCAAAGCCCTCGAAAAACTCCGGTCCGGTAAAAAAACCGTGGAAGAACTGTCCACCCTCCGCACTGAAATCTCAGAGCTAAAAACCACCACCCGCGAACTCCGCAAAGAACTCGACGCCATCAAAAAGAAAACCGAAATCAATCTCCCCAAATGATTTGTCTGGGTTGGCTTGAGCCATGATGCGATGACACAAAAAAGCCCCGCGCATTTCTGCGCAGGGCTTTTTGATTTTTCCCCGCGAAACTCACGGGGAAACAACGTGCTTAGTAGCGACGTCCGCCACGGTCACCGCGGTCACCACCACGGCCACCGCCGCCACCACCACCGCCGAAACGACGTCCACCACCGCCGCCACCACCGGATTCTTTCGGACGAGCTTCGTTCACAGTCAGCTCACGGCCGCCGAGTTCGAACCCGTTGAAACGACGAATCGCTTCCTGTGCCTCGTCATCCGAGGACATCGTCACGAACGCAAATCCACGCGAACGACCCGTGTCGCGATCAATCATCAATGCCGCGTCAGTTACCGATCCCGCGCCGGAGAAAAGGTCCATCAACTCACCCTCTGTCGTGTCATACGACATGTTGCCTACATACAGTTTACTGCCCATTTGTTTTTTCTTTCGTTATGTGATGCGTACGAGCCCTTTCGGTCAGGGATCCGTCAACCGGATGCGATACGCCACACAGGGAGTCGAGGCCTCAGCCACCACACCGCCAGCAATCTTCCATCAGTCCAAAAACGGCCCGAACGGTGGCAAGTATCGCCCCGTTCCCACATTTGGCCACAACTATTTCCGCCCCAGTACCCGTTCACGTCAAAAAACATCCCGAAAAGTATCCTTCAGCGCCCGGCTCAGCCTCTCAAACCCCAACAGCAACAACAGACCACACCCGCGCAGACTCGCCCATCCAACGTCGCCCGCCCGTGAATCCCGCAACACACCCAAAGCCCATGGCACATACCCTGCCCCCAAACGGAGCTCCTCCCATGAACTCACACTCGTTCGCTAACCCTCGACGCCTCCTCTTGGTCCTCTTGGTACTCCTCCACCCTCTCCTCCATTCCGCAAAATCCGCCCCACCAAATATCCTCTTCGCCATCGCCGATGATTGGGGCGCACACGCCAGCAGCTACGGCACGCCTTGGGTGAAAACCCCTCACTTCGATCGCGTCGCAAAATCCGGAGTTCTCTTTCATAACGCATTCACCCCCAACGCAAAATGCGCCCCCTCCCGCGCCTGCATCCTCACCGGCCGTAACCCGTGGCAACTCAAAGCCGCCGCCAATCACATTTGCTTTTTCCCGCCTGAATTTCAGTCCTGGCCCGAAACCCTCGTCCAACACGGTTGGAACGTCGGCTTCACCGCAAAAGGCTGGGGCCCAGGCATCGCCCTCGATGCCTCCGGAAACCCCCGCAGCCTCACCGGCAAAGTCTGGAACGAAGCCAAAACCCCGTCCCCCACCAACGGCATCTCCAACATCGATTACGCGGCAAACCTCGACCGGTTTCTAGACGCCGCACCCAACGACAAACCCTGGTGCTTCTGGTACGGCGGACTCGAACCGCACCGCGGCTACGAATACGGCTCCGGCATCGCAAAGGGTGGGAAAAAACTCGCCGACATCCCACGCGTCCCACGCTTCTGGCCAGACAACGAAACCGTGCGCAACGACATCCTCGACTACGCGCTCGAAGCCGAACACTTCGACGCCCACCTCGGCAAAATGCTCGATTCCCTCCAAAGACGCGGCCTCCTCGAAAACACCCTCGTCATCGTCACCTCCGACCACGGCATGCCGTTCCCACGCAGCAAAGGAAACACGAACCCCACCGCCAACCACGTGCCCCTCGCCATCATGTGGACCGGAGGCAACCTCAAGCCATCCCGCACCATCGACGATTTCGTCAGCTTCATCGACCTCGCACCGACCCTCCTCGATTACGCGCAAATTCCCGTCGCCACCTCAGGAATGGCTGCCTTCACCGGAAAGACACTCCGACCCCTCCTCGAAAGCCCGAAATCCGGTCAAATCGATCCCGCACGCGACCACGTGCTCATCGGACGCGAGCGAAACGATATCGGACGCCCCGGCGACGCCGGTTTCCCCGTTCGCGGAATCGTCACCCAAACACACTGCTACCTCGAAAATCTCGAACCTTCTCGCTGGCCCGCCGGCAATCCCGAAACCGGTTACCTCGATACCGACGCGAGCCCCACAAAAACAGTGGTCCTCGAAGCACATCGCAAAGACCCGAATGACGCCTCCTGGCAACTCTGCTTCGGACACCGGCCCAACCAAGAACTCTACCACCTCCCCTCCGACCCCGACCACGTCACCAACCTCGCAACCCAAGCCGCGCAACAAGCCACGCTTCAGGAACTTTCAAACCGCCTCCACAAAGCCCTTCTCGCGCAGGACGACCCTCGCGAATCCGGACGCGGCGCCGAGTTCGACGCGTACCCGCACTCCAACAAAGGACACGCCGGATTCTACGAACGTTTCATGCGCGGCGAACGCATCAAAGCAGGATGGGTCAACGAATCCGATTTCGAGCCTCTTCAGAAGCGCTAATCCCGCCTCCGCACCCGCGGCTAAGGTTCGCCTCACGTCATGCAGTAACTCAGTATGCCCCTCCCCCGACGCTCCTTCCTCCGCAGCGGAACCGCGCTCATCGCACTCCCCGTCCTCGAATCGCTCGGCTTTCGCCCGTTCATCGCCAACGCAGCCCCGGCTCCCGTCAAACGGTTCCTCTTCCTCGGCTTCGGCTGGGGCGTCACCAAAGAAACATGGTTCCCCGACGTAAAACAAACCGGATGCGAGTACACCCTGCCCGACGGTCTCAAACCCCTCGAACGCCATCGGTCCAACTTCTCGATCGTTCAAAACCTGAGCAACAAGTTCACCAACGAAGCCCATTGGGGAAGCACCTTCTGGCTCACCGGCGCTAATCGCTACGCGGAACCCGGACAAAGCTTCTCCAACAGCATTTCCGCCGACCAAGTCGCAGCAGAGCACCTCGGAAAAGAGACCCGCTTCACCTCCCTCCAACTCAGCTGCGAACGAGGCGACGAATCAGGCCACGGGCCCGGCCTCTCCCTCGCATGGAATCGCCGAGGAAAACCCGTCGCCGCATTCAACAATCCCGTCAAAGCGTTCAACGCCCTGTTCTCGGACGGCAACGTGCCGCTCGCCCAGCGACAATCCCTCCTCCGCCAACGCCGCAGCGTCCTCGACACCGTGCTCGATGACGCCAGCCAAGTGGCGCGAGGCTTGAACAAAGAGGACACCGACAAACTCTCCGAATACCTCCAAAGTATCCGTGACATCGAAGTTCGTTTGTCGAAAGAGGAGCAATGGCTCGAGCGCCCAAAGCCCAACCCGCTCGGCCTCGTCGACGAACCCAGCGAAAGCCTCGCGGGTTTCGAGGAAATCAAACTGATGTACAGCCTGCTCGCCGCCGCGCTTCGAACGGACTCCACGCGAGTCGCCTCCTACCGCCAACCCGTCGATACCCTGCTCAAAAGCCTCAAAATCAGCTTTAGCGGACACAACCTCAGCCATTACTCCCCCGGCCCTCGCATGGAATCGAGCCAACTGCGCGACCGCAAACAATCCGAGCTTCTCGCCCACTTGCTCGACCTCCTCAAGGCAACCAAAGAATCCGACGGCGGCACGCTCCTCGACCACACAACCGTGGTCTACGGCAGCAACATCCAAAGCATCCATTACCTCACCAACTGTCCAACCCTCATTGCAGGAGGCGGTTCCGGCATTCGCCTCGGAGAACACATGGTGGTGCAAGATCCAAAGACTCCGTTGTGTAACCTCTGGCTCACCCTGCTCAAAGGTTCCGGTGTTCCCGTGGAAACCCACGGAGACAGCACCGGCACTCTCTCAGAGATCCTCGCCTAATTCCGCCATGCGCTCGCCTCTGCTGGTTGCACTCGCAACCTTCGTTCTCACCGCCTTTCGACCCGCATTCGGAGCAAACCCAGACGTCCGCTCCGTCTCCCTGCGCGCTGATCAACAAGTGTTTCTGAAGAAGCACTGCACCGAGTGTCACGATGCGGACAAACAAAAAGGCAAGGTGCGCCTCGATGACATTCCATTCACCTTCAACGATGTGCAGACAGCGGAACGTTGGCAAAAAGTACTCAACGTCCTCAACTCCGGTGAAATGCCCCCCGAGGAAAAGGAACGTCCCGACGCCCCCTCAAAGGCAGCTTTTCTCGAAGCCCTCTCGGAAACGATGGTCGCCGCGCGCAAAACCCTCAGCGACACCGGAGGCGCCATCACCATGCGACGCCTCAACAAACGCGAGTACGAACGCACCATCGAGTCTCTGCTCGGCGTCAAACTCACGGCCAACGAACTCCCCAACGATGGCGGCGGCAGTGCGCTCGACACGCACGGCAAATCCCTCTTCTTCTCCAGCGACCAGTTCGAGCAGTACCTCAGCCTCGCACGCCGCGCACTCGACCTCGCCATCGCGTCGGGGCCGCCACCCAAAACCCGCACTGTTCGCACCGAGGTCGAACTCGAAGCCAATCATCGCATCACCGATATTCTCCGTGGCTACCAAATGGGAGGCTACCGCGCGCACAAGATGTGGAAGGCCGCAAAAGACCGCCCCACCTCGGACTTTGGAATCATCGATGAAGGCGAACTCAAGTTCCGGATGACCGTCTGGGAACGCAACACCGCGCCGATGATTGACTACCTCACCCGGCCCGAAACGAAGACGGGGGCGCTCCTCACCCTCAGCGAGCCCAACGGCCAAGTCGCGCTCACCATTCCCGATGACATGCCCTCCGGCAAATACCGCATCCGCGCCCGCGCCGGCTCTCTCCCAGGTGCCGATTCGTCGCGCTGCTTTCTCGAAATCGGGCAACGCGGCAAATCACTGAACGACGCCATGAACCTCATGGATTGCCTGCGCGTGAACGGCACCTACGACCAGCCTGAAATCATTGAAACCGAGATTGTTCTGCCAACCGTCTCAAATCCCCTGAAAGAAGAAATCGGGCCGGAGACCAAGAAGCGCATCTGGCTCGGTGACCGAGTCATCGCCTTTCGTGAACGCCAACCCAACAACGGCGAATACGCCTCCAACAAACACCGGAAAGCTCTCGAGGAAACCGGCTTCGGCGCCGAACCCAATCTCTGGATCGACTGGGTCGAATGGGAAGGCCCCCTCCTTCCTCAATGGCCCACCGCTGCCCACAACGACATCTTCTTCGAAGGCGAAGCCACGGAAAAAAACGAGGCCTACGCCCGCCGCATTCTTGAGCGCTTCGCACGTAAAGCCTTTCGTGGAAAGCCTGTTAAACCATCGTATCTCGACCGTCTCGTTGCTCACTTTCGAGAGCAGCAAGCCTCCGGCGCAGGGTTCGAGGAGGCCGTCAAAACGCCCCTTGCCATCATCCTCGCCTCCCCCAGTTTCCTCTACCTCGCCGAAAATGCGGACCCTTCCGGAACCAAGCGCTCCCTTGAGGGACATGAACTAGCCTCACGTCTCTCCTACTTCCTCTGGAGCACACCCCCCGACGCCGCGTTACTTCAAGACGCATCCGAGGGCCGCCTCCGCGACCGCAAAACGCTCGAGGCACATCTCGCACGAATGCTGGACGACCCGCGTGATCAAGGCTTCATCCATGGATTCACGCACCAATGGCTTCACCTCGAACGGCTCGATTTCTTCCAGTTCAACCACCGCCTCCATCCCACGTTCGACGACAGCGTGAAAAGCGCTGCGCGCGAGGAGGTTTTCGAAACCGTCGCCCACGTCCTGCACGACAATCTGCCGGCTGCGCAGTTGATCAAATCAGAGTTCATCGTGATCAATGACCTGCTCGCAGACTTCTACGGAATCAGTGGCGTAAAAGGACGCCAGTTCCAACGGGTGCCCGTTCCCGAAGGCATGCCGCGCGGAGGCCTCCCCGGAATGGCTGCCATCCTCGCGATGGGTTCCGACGGAGAGCGAACATCACCCGTCGAACGCGGCGCATGGGTTCTTCGAAAACTCCTCCACCAACCTCCGCCTCCAGCCCCCGCGAACGTCCCGCAACTCAGTAGACACGCCGGAAAACTTCTACCCGCCCGAGAACTCCTCGCCGCGCACATGGAGGAACCTCAGTGCTCCCAATGCCACCGAAAGATTGATCCCATCGGATTCGGACTCGAAAACTTCAATGCCGTAGGCCTCTGGCGCACAAAGGAATACACCGAGATTGCTGCTGGAAACTCCGTTCGTAAAACCATGGATCACCCCATCGACACGCGCGGAACACTGCCGGATGGATCGTCCTTCGAAGGATTCTACGGACTCCGTGACGAACTCCTGAAACACGAACGCGCGTTCGTGCGAGGCCTCACCGAACAACTCATCGCCTATGCCCTTGGGAGACCCTTCGGCTTCTCCGACGAGGCACTCGCCGAAACCGTGATCGAGCAGTCGCGCACCTCCGGACCCGCAACGCTCCGCGATTTGGTCCGCCACCTCGTCCTGCATCCTGCATTCCAGACCAAATAACCCTTTTGTTGTCCCCCCATTCAAACGGGGTTGATTCTCGGCAGGTTTCCGTTTCCCTTCCCTCCTCATTCCCTCAACTCCCATGAAACTCATTCGCTTTGGAAACTTCGGACAGGAAAAGCCCGGCCTTCAACTGGAAGATGGACGACGCATCGACGCCTCCGCCGCGGTCGCCGACTACAACGAAGCCTTCTTTGCCGGCGACGGTCTCGAGCGCCTCGCCGCATGGGCCGCGAAGAACGCCGCATCCGCGCCCGTTGTGGACTCAACCACCCGCTTGGGTTCGTGCGTGGCTCGTCCCAGCAAAATCGTTTGCGTCGGACTGAACTACGCCGACCACGCGAAAGAATCCGGCGTCGACATCCCCAAGGAGCCTGTCCTTTTCTTCAAAAGCACCTCCTCCCTCTGCGGCCCGAACGATGACTTGGTCATCCCGCGCAACTCTCAGAAAACAGATTGGGAGGTCGAACTCGCCATCGTCATCGGGAAGAAAGCGTCCTACGTCTCCGAGGCTGACGCGCTCAACCACGTCGCGGGATACGCCCTCCACAACGATTACAGCGAGCGCGAGTGGCAGCTCGAACGGGGCGGCCAATGGGTTAAGGGAAAGAGCTGCGACACCTTCGCCCCACTCGGGCCCTTCCTCGCAACGAAGGACGAAATCGCGGACCCCCACAACCTCAAGATGTGGCTGACCGTCAACGGGAAGCCCCTTCAGAACAGCACCTCTGCGCAGATGATTTTCAAAGTACCCACCATCGTCAGCTACATCAGTCAGTTCATGACTCTGCTGCCTGGCGACGTGATCAGCACGGGAACACCTCCCGGAGTCGGGCTCGGACAAAAACCGCCATTCTACCTCAAAGCGGGCGACGTGGTTGAACTCGGCGTCGAAGGCCTAGGCACTTCCAAACAACACGCCATCCCCTGCCCCCTCGCGTAACGCCCCCCGGAGGGCGGACATTCTTGTCCGCCGCCCCCACCCAGCACCCGACCTCCCCACGAAGGCGCAAAGCAAACGGACCACCGGCGCAAGGAATGCCCTTGCGCAAACCGGAGACCGTCGAATCGGCTCAAATTTGACCGAACTGGACTGAAAACCGCCCGTTGAGATTCCACCGGTATCTGACTCGATTCCCCATTCAGCCAAGTTCATTGAACTCTTCGCGGGCGGCATTCTCGGCACCCACGAAAAAGGACGCGGTGTGAAACCCGCCTCTTCCCCCTTACCGAAAAGCCTCACCCCCGTCCCCACCGCGTCCGCCCAGCGCCGGGCGCTCCTCCGGCTCCGCCTCCGTCCCACGCCAAATCACCGGACTGAACTGAGGGCGAGGCGGAACCCGCTGCTGCTGCCGCTGTTGGTCGGAGTGCTGTTGAGCCGGTCCACCACGGCGCACTTGCTCGTAAAGTAGAACCAACCGCCGCCCCGGTACCGCCGAGCGGCCTTCGGATCTTTCTCATCATACCCGTCCTGCATCCATTCCCACACATTGCCACCCAAATCATAAAACCCCATTGCATTCGCCCTGAAACTCCCCACTGGCGCCGTCCCCTTCACCCCGTCAACTCCCACCCTCGCGGGATCATCCTTCCCATCCGCCAAAATCGCGTAGTTCCCATCCTCCTTCTTCGGCGGATAATAATCCCCCCACGGATACTTCGTCTTCCCGACCGCTGCCTCCCACTCTGCCTCCTTCGGCAGACGCCACTTCTTCCCACTCACCTTGCTCAACCACTCGCAAAACTTCACCACGTCATTCCAACTAACCCTCACCACGGGATGCTCGTCCGTTTGCATGAACTCCTTCGGATCTGGCTGCTGCCACTCCGGATAACCCTCCGCCTTCAAGTACAGCTTCCACTCCCCAACCGTGAACTCCGTCTTGCTCAATAAAATCTCCGTCCCAGGCACCGGCAGCATTTTCGCTTCAAGCCGTTTGATGAGTTCTCCAATCACACTCGGATCCTTCCTCGCCATCCGCTCCGCCTCAGCCATGTCCGCAGCCTGCTTCTGCGCTTTCTCCGAAAGCTTCTCCCCGTGCTTCCTCCAAAACTCCTCCCCCAACCCCTTCGCATAACCAACCGACTCCATCTGCCGCCCCCCATCCCTCAACGCCTGAAATAAATCCCCCCGCGCCTCGTCCTCCTTCCTCGCCTTCCGCTTCGCAACCAAAC
>JBIIXW010000107.1:0-11106 GCA_044347165.1 Chthoniobacteraceae bacterium | reverse complement strand
CCGCCGAGGCTCCCACCACCAGAAAAAGAATATCCGTCTCCAGTAAACCCCACACAAACGCCGCCAACGGTCCGTAGGTGGCCAAAAGTTGTCCAAGTTTTTCCTGCATAAAAGGGGGAGAAAGATCGCAGGACACCCCAACGGGTTTTGCCGCCAATGGCAAGGCGCCTCCAGCGACATTTTCACGGCGTCGCACCTAAACGCACCTCGCCAGAACCGCCATCAACCGGTCGATGTCAGACCTCCGATTGTACCCGTGCACCGCGACGCGAATCCGTCCCGCATGGTGCATCACCTCAACCCCCGCCTCTCTCAACTCAGCCGCCATCCGTTCCGATTGCCCGTGCCGGAAAGCCACAATCCCCGACGGATTCTTTTCAGACCAATCACACAAAGGCGCCAACCCCAGCGCCCGCAACTCTGAATCCACGCGGGCAACCAGAGGATCCGCATGCCCCCCAATCGCCGAAACTCCCACTCCTTCCACATACCGCAACGCCGCATCCAACGCGTACAACGAGACAAAGTTCGGCATCCCCACAGAAAAACTCGCCGCACCACGCTTGGTTAACGCGCGCTCGAACCGGTCCGCATCAAACGCATTCGTCACATGATACCAACC
Organism: Chthoniobacteraceae bacterium; assembly: GCA_044347165.1. Lineage (GTDB taxonomy): Bacteria > Verrucomicrobiota > Verrucomicrobiia > Chthoniobacterales > Chthoniobacteraceae > JBEEPE01. The sequence goes on along the minus strand of JBIIXW010000107.1, from coordinate 10,484 downwards.
CCCAGCCCGCGTCGTCAGTCGCTCCGCGCCAGACTCCGGAACACCAACCACACACCCGCCATGAATCCCCAAAGTCCACTTGTGCGTGCTCGAAATCAAAATGTCCGCCCCCGAACAATCCAACCCCACACGCCCCAGCGCTTGTGTCACATCCACCGCCACCACTGCCTGTGGCGCCAAAGCACGAACCGTGCGGATAAAGTCCGCCCAATCCAGTCGATGTCCGTTGTAAAAACTCACCAGCGACACCTGTACGATGCGCGTCGAAGGCCCGAGTAAGCCCTCCAACTCCGTGACTCGCAACGCTCCCGCCGCAGAGCGCCACACCCTCAACACGGGCGGAACCGCCATGCGCTGCCAAGGCGTCGTTCCCGCAGGAAAATCGAGATCGGAAACCACCACCTCATCTCGAGAGCCAAACTCCATCGCCGAAGCCAGAAGGTTGTATGCCTCCGAACTGCATGAACAAAACGAAACTTCATCTCTCCGCATCCCGACCATTCTCGCAGCAACCTCGCGACACCGCTCCACCGCCCCAAAATGCCCGTCTCTGCCCCTCATCCCTAACGATTTATCGCGCAAATAATCCTCAACCGCCTCATGCACCGCCACCGGCGGGACACTCTCCGCCGCCGTGTTCAAATACGCCAATCCCTCCAACGAAGGAAAATCCCGCCGCAGTGATGCATCGTCCAGCATACCCGGTCCCTCAGCAACTTTCGCCCCCACCCAACCTCAGGCACGCGCCCCTACAAAAATTGCCCGAAAAACAATCTTCAACGCCTCAGTTCTGCACTCGCCCCCGAAACTCACTCTGCAACCTCGACTTCAACCCCTGCAACTCCGCCTTCCGCCGCTCCTCCATGTCCTTCCGAATCGCAGCCTCCACCCCCTTGCGCTCCTCCATATACCTCCGAGCAAACATCTTCTGATCCTCTCCCGACAACGCCAACCCCTCGCATGCCTGCGCAATCTCCTCCTGCACCTTCTTCCGGAAAACTTCCTCCCGACTTCTCAACGCTTGTTGCTGATCCACACTCATCTCCGACCACTTCTGCAGGTTCTCAAACACACGCGCCCGCTGCTCCTCCGTCAACCCACGCAACCATTTCCGCATCCCCTCAAGATCCGTTACCTTCCCCCCTTTTTTGGTCTTCTCGCCCTTCTCCGGCTTATCTCCTTTTTCAGAAGCCTTCTCTACTTTCTCCGACGCTAACGCAACGCTCCCCGACTCACCCAACAACGAGGCGCCACTGACCAAACCCACACACGACAAACTGACGAAAAAAAACCGTTTCATCTCACACAAAATCATGACTCCCCAAGCCACAGTGTCACCCCAGCATCCATTTCCGTTCCTACCGCACTGACGGCTCAAGCCACAGTGCGTGCACATCGGTCTCCAACAACTCGTCCAAGTTCGCGATCAAAAACTGGTCCCCTCCGCCCAAATCAATCCCGTGAACTTCTGCAAGGCTCGCCAAAGCGTTTACCTCTGCATTCACTCCGTTCGAAGAGGCAAAGAACAACGCCGCCCCAGACACCACCAAAGCCGCAGCAACCCCCACAAAGCTCCCCCAAATCGCAGCGCTCCGGAAGTTAACGCGAACTAAAACCGCCGCCTCTCTTGCCACAACCCCCATCACCCCCCTGATCAAACGTTCCGTGCGATCACCTTCAATGCGCTCACCCCGCTGCCCCCGCCCCAACACGCTCCACATCTCATCACCCCGCGGAAACGGGTCATCTGACTGGTGTCGCGTCTTCATAAGTTCTTTCCGATTTCTGACAGAGTAACACGACTCAGCTCGAAAAGTTTCGCAGCATGCCAAAAAAGACGCAGCAACTTTTCCAAGACCTCGTCCTCCCCTTCAGGAAGTCGCCTACCCCTCACGCGGGTGCGCCATCACTCCAAAAAAAAGCGCCGAGCGAACTCGGCGCCTAACCTGCTCAAAAACGGTTTGACTACGCCCCCACCTCAGCACGCGCGTCAGCCGCCAGCGCCGTCGACAAGTACCTCTCCCCTGTCGAACACGCAACCGTCACAATCAGTTTCCCTTTATTCTCCGGACGCTTGGCCAGTTCCACCGCGGCCCAAACATTCGCTCCCGACGAAATCCCCGCCAAAATCCCTTCCTCCTTCGCTAACCTCCGCGCCATCGCAAAAGCATCGTCGTTCGAAACCGTGATGACCTCGTCCACCACCGGCAGATGAAGATTGTTCGGCACGAAACCAGCCCCCGTTCCCTGAATCTTGTGCGGACCCGGCTTCACCGGCTCACCCGCCAACGTCTGCGAAATCACCGGAGAATCTTTCGGCTCCACCGCCACTGCCCGCATCCCCGGACGCCGAGGCTTCAACGCTTCCGAACAACCCGTCAAAGTGCCGCCCGTTCCAACGGCAGCCACCAAAATGTCAATTTTTCCATCCGTGTCCTCCCAGATTTCCTCCGCAGTCGTCCTTCGATGAATCTCGGGATTCGCCTCGTTGTTAAACTGTTGCGGAGTCCACGCATTCGGAGTCGCCAGCCGAAGCTCCTCCGCCTTCGCAATCGCACCCTTCATCCCCTCAGAGCCAGGCGTCAAAACCAAACGCGCCCCCAACATCGCCAACAACGTCCGCCGCTCCAAAGACATCGTCTCAGGCATCGTCAAAATCAGCTTGTACCCCTTCGCCGCGCAGACAAACGCGAGCGCAATCCCCGTGTTACCACTCGTCGGCTCGATAATCACCGTGTCCTTGTTGACCAAACCCGCCGCCTCCGCCGCCTCAATCATAGCCATCCCGATCCGGTCCTTCACACTCCCCAACGGATTAAAAAACTCGCACTTCAATGCAATCGTCGCCTCCAAACCCTCCGTGATGTGATTCAACTTCACCAACGGCGTGCGCCCGATGGTCTCAACGATGTTTTGATAGATTTTACCCATAGCTCGAAAACAGGAATTCTCTCCCCGCTCAACCGGATTGCAACCCTGCTCTCCAATCCGACAAATCGCTGGGGCGGTCGCGTTGACTTGCCCGAACCACAAACCTAGTGTCTTCGCCTCTCGAACCATGTCGGCCTCCCACAAAATCAACCTGCTTTTCGTCTGCACAGGCAACACCTGCCGCAGCCCCATGGCAGAAGCCGTCTTCAAGGAGGCCTTCCGCGACCATCCCGATGTCGAAGTCAGCTCGGCAGGCGTGGCTGCTTACGAAGATGGCCCTGCAAGCGCAAACGCCATCGCGGCGGTTCGTGAACTTGGCCTCTCGCTCCAAGGACATCGCTCCCGCCAACTCGGCAAGCGCCTAATCAAGGAAGCCACGCTCCTGCTCTGCATGACAGAAAGTCATCGATCGGCCGTGAGAAACCTCGCTCCAGAGTCCGTTGAAAAAACCTTCCTCGTCGGCGAGTTCCTCCTCGGAGCCAGCGAATCCAATGGCCGACCAAAGGATGTGAGCGATCCCTTCGGACAAAACCTCGCCGCCTACCGAAGGACCTGTGAGCAAATCCAGCAGGCCATCCCCGCACTCCGCGACTACATCGACTTGCTCCGCGAGTCTCCTTTCCCTCCCAAAAACGCCGCATCGCGGCGGAAAAACAAAAGCGCAACGATCCACGCCTCTGACACAACCATGAGTAACGAGAACCATACCGCCACCCCCGTACAACCCGTTCCCGGCCACCCACTCCGTATCGCCATTGGAGCCGATCACGGTGGATTCGATCTCAAGCAAGCCGTGCTCTCTCACCTCAACCTCAGCGGCCTCCTCGTCTCCGACTTCGGCGCTTACAATGCCGAGAGCGTCGACTACCCAGACTTCGCTCAAGCCGTCTGCAAAAGCGTGGCCGCCGGCGAATCCGATTTCGGAATCCTCGTCTGCAAAAGTGGAATCGGCATGAGCATCGCCGCCAACCGCTTCGCCGATATCCGGGCCTCGCTCATCGCATCCGTCGACGACGCCCGAACCACTCGCCAACACAACAACGCAAACGTCCTCTGCATCGGCTCAAACCACGTCCGTCCAGAATCCGTTGGCGCCATCATCGACGCATTTGTCTCTACCGCTTTTGAGGGCGGACGACATGAACGTCGTGTGGAAAAGCTTTCACACCTTTCGGAAAACACTTCCGGCGCTCTGGCTTGCACCGACCCAGAAATCGCGGCGGCCATCCAAGCCGAGGCCCTGCGCCAGTTCGAAAACATCGAACTCATCGCCTCCGAAAACTTCACCTCAAAGGCCGTCATGGAGGCCCAAGGCTCTTGCCTCACCAACAAGTACGCCGAAGGCTACCCCGGAAAACGCTGGTACGGCGGGTGTGAGAATGTCGACGTCGTCGAACAACTCGCCATCGACCGCGCCAAAAAGCTGTTCGGCTCAGAACACGCCAACGTCCAGCCACACTCTGGCTCCCAAGCCAACATGGCTGTTTATTTCTCAGTGCTACAAACCGGCGACCGCATCCTCACCATGGATCTGGCGCACGGGGGTCATCTCACCCACGGAAACAAAGCCAACTTCTCTGGTAGACTGTTCGACATCGTTCATTACGGGGTATCCGCAGAAAACGAGCGCATCGATTACGATAACCTCGCGAAAATGGCGCTCGAAACCAAACCGCGCATGATCACTGCCGGAGCGAGCGCCTACCCCCGCGTCATCGACTTCGAACGCATGCGCGCCATCGCCGATTCCGTCGGCGCCTACCTGTTCGTCGACATGGCCCACATCGCGGGACTCGTCGCCGCAGGCGTGCACCCGACCCCCGTGCCGCTCGCAGACTTTGTGACCACCACCACGCACAAAAGCCTCCGCGGCCCTCGAGGAGGCCTCATCCTTTGCAAAGAAAAATACGCAAAAAGCGTTGATTCTCAGGTCTTCCCGGGCGGTCAAGGCGGCCCCCTCGAACACGTCATCGCAGCCAAAGCCGTGTGCTTCCTCGAAGCCCTCAACCCCTCCTTCCAAACGTACGCCAAGCAGATTGTGTCAAACGCTGTCACCCTCGCCGCGCGCCTCGCCGAACACGGGTTCCGAATCGTTTCCGGCGGGACAGACAACCACCTCATGCTCGTCGACCTCCGACCAAAAGGTCTCAACGGCAAACAAGCACAAGAAGCTCTCGATCACGCCGGCATCACCGTCAACAAAAACGGGATTCCTTTCGATACGGAGAAAATTACGCTCGGAGGCGGCATCCGCATCGGCACCCCTGCCGTCACCACTCGCGGGATGAAAGAAGTCGAAATGACTCAAATCGCCGACCTCATCAACGAGGTTCTTTCAGACATCCAAAACCCCGCTGTCTTCAGTCGCGTAAAGGAAAAGGTACGCAACCTTACCTGCCGCTTCCCGCTCCCTTGATCGAGCGCTTAGCCACCCTCACTCCACCGAAACAAGGCCGGCCCCGAGCCGGCCTTTTTCACAACTTCACACGCTTCCCCCAAAAAAATGTCCGCTAAATACATCATGATCGGCGGTTTCCTCGGCGCAGGAAAAACCACCACCGTCGCTCGACTCGCACAGCGCCTCACCGAGCAAAACCTTCGCGTCGGCCTCATCACCAACGACCAAGGCCGCGAACTCGTCGACACCCAAATGCTCCGCAACCGCGGATTCGCTACCGAAGAAATTCCCGGCGGCTGCTTCTGCTGCCGCTTCAACTCCCTCGTCGACGCAGCCACCAAACTCACGGAAACCACGCGACCCGACATCTTCATCGCCGAACCCGTGGGCAGTTGTACCGACCTCGTCGCCACCGTCACCTACCCCCTGCGACGAATCTACGGCGACCGCTTCCATATCGCCCCGCTCAGCGTCCTCTGCGACCCCACCCGACTCCGCAGAATCTTGGGCCTCGATCCCGGAGCATCCTTCTCTCCAAAGGTCGCCTACATCTTTCTCAAACAGTTGGAGGAAGCGGACATCCTTGTCATCAACAAGTGCGACACACTCGACTTGGACACCCTCACCGCTACCCGTCGCGCCCTCGAAGAACGATTCCCCGGAAAACCCGTCCACACCCTCTCCGCACGAACAGGCGAAGGCACTCAGGCTTGGATCGAACAAATCCTCTCCGCAGAGCAAACCGCAGCGACCGTCATGGAAATCGACTACGACACCTACGCGGAAGGCGAAGCCCTTCTCGGATGGCTCAACGCCACCCTCGACCTCCAGTCGTCCGCAAACTTCCAACCCGACGATTTTCTCAAAGCCCTCGCCGAAGGAACGCGCAACCGAATCGCGAATCTCGGCGCGGAAATCGCCCACCTCAAGATGACCCTCAGCCCAGATCACGCACTGTCCGGTGACTTGGCGATTATCAACCTTGTCCGCAACGACTTCATTCCAGAACTCTCGCAAACCATCGGCACTGACATCCCCTCAGCGCAAGTCATCGTGAACTGCCGAGCCGAACTCAGCCCCGAAGACATCGCCTCCTGTGTTCGGGAAACCCTATCCTCTCTCGCTCAAACACCCGAGTTCCAAGTCGTCAAAGCCTCCGTCGTTCACCTCGAACACTTCCGCCCCGGACGACCGACACCCACCCATCGCGATACGTAATCCGGCTCCGCGCGAGACACCACTCCGCCAACCGAAGCCGTTCAACCAACGGCAGAAAGGGACTTCGTCCAACGAACGAAACCCTCTCAAACCGTGACCGCACTACCGACTTAAAATGTCGGTTCGGTCCTTCAGGCGAACCTTTTTCTCAACCGCCGACTTGCCCGGAGAATCTTCACCATTCTGATTCGCCAGAAACACCAACCCCGCAGGCACTAATGCCGCCAGAGCCAACCCAATCACTACCCAACGAATGCTTTCTTTTGCGCGACTCATAACAATTTCGATCTTTGATTATGGAACTGCTTATCCGAACCGACGCCCCAAATAACCAAACCCTGCTTTCGTCCCGCATCGATCCCCCCGCTCTGCGCCGACTGCTCAACCACTAGGATTAACCTAGCGACAGTCCGTCACGGAGTGCTCGCTGCGAGGGGGGAACAACATCAGAACACAAGACGTCGACATCTTACGTTCCGAATGCGTGGCCAGTATCTCTCACAAAATCGCGGAAAAACAAACCGCCTTTTGTAAAAAAGGCGTCACCAACGTGTTTTACAGAGATGCACAAAAATCTCTACCGCCCAAACCCCGCTCCGACCTCCAAGCACGCCATCGTCCCCGCGTTGTCCCGAACAAAGATTCGTCCGTCAATCACCGCAGGCTGCGCCCACACCCGCTTCGATAACACGTCAAACCGCTGCCTTGCCTTGAACCCGCTCGGCGATGCAGCAGCAAAGACCAACTCTCCCTTCTCGCTCACAACCACCAAATCCTCCCCACGCAACACCAGCGCGCCTCCTTTCACACTCTTCTCCTCCCACACCTTCTGCCCAGTCCGCGCATCAAAACATACCAAGTTCCCCCCCCCCGTATTGCCATCAATCCCATACACAAAGTCCCCCAAAACCACCGGCGAGTTGATGTGCGCACGCAAAACTTTCGAAGTCCACACCAACGAAACTTTTCCCGCGTTAATCTCCACCACTGCCGCCCCTGCATTGTAACCAGAACTAATCAGAATCCGATCTTTCCCGACCAACAAAGGCGTCGCGGCATTCACGTCATACGCCGTCTTCCAAGGGAAACGCCATAGCTCCCCCCCCGTCGCCAAATCCAATCCCACCAACGCCTCCGCCTTAAACATCACCAAGCACCGCCGCCCATCAATCCCCATCACAACCGGCGTCCCATAACCCGCCCGATCATCCCCAGCATTCCAGACCGTCCGGCCATCCGCCAAACTCACCGCCACCGTTGACGCACCGCGCCCCCCGCAATCCTGATACACCACCCCGTCCATCACCAATGGCGCCCCAGAATATCCCCACTCCGGACGAATCCCCTTAAAATCCCGAACCAAATGTCTGCGCCACAACTCTTTCCCTTCGGCCGCTGATAAACAAATCAAGTCCCCCTCATGCCCCTGCACCAGTAACCGGTCCCCGCTCAACGTCGGAGTCGCCCGCGCCCCACCCTCGAACAAGTTCGGATCCAACTGCTGATCGAACCCAAACTGCCACACCGACTTTCCTGTCCCCACATCAATGCACTGAACCACTTCGCGTCCGCCCAAATGACCCGCCGTGAAAATCCGCCCGCCGCGCCCCACCACCGACGCCGTCCCAACCCCCACCTGTGTACGCCAAGCCGGTCCAATCGCTTTGCCCGGAACCGCCCACATCTCTCCCCGAACAACCCCGTCGTGCCCAGGCCCCCGATAAAACGTCCATTCCGCAGCCCCGAGCGACCCAAACGCAACTAAGCCGACCACCGCACAACCAACCCCGAACACAGAGTTCCAACGCAGTTCTGATAAACGCTTCATCCCGTCACCCTAAACGCTCCCGCTCAAACAACAATCGGCAGAACTCCCACCGCTCATGCACGCATAACGGACACTCCATTCAACCGCGCCTGTAAAAAGCCGCCCCGCAGGTTTTTCACAGAACGCCCCATCCCTTGAAGAATGCACGCTGCCAAATACCCGCGCTGCCCCTTCTGACAGTAAGTCACAACCTCACGCCCCTCCGGAATCTCCGCCAACCTCGCCCGCAACGAGTCCAAAGGAATATTCAACGCCCCAGGAATCCATCCCCACTCCGCCAACTCATCCGGATCACGCACATCAAGAACAACCTCCCCAGACGGACGCCACACCGAAGAATCCGCCGTCGCGACATCACCGCGCGCAATGTGCCCCCCAACAAAACCCGCTACATTCACTGGATCATTCGCCGACCCAAACGGCGGCGAATAGGCCAGATCAAGGTTCTCCAAATCAAAAACACTCATCCGCGCTGCAATCGCCGTCGCCAAAACATCCACCCGCTTGTCCACCCCCACTTCCCCTACCACCTGCGCCCCCAGCAACCGGCCGCTCCCCTCTTCCGCGATCAGTTTGACAAACATCGGCTTCGCTCCCGGATAGTAATGAGCGTGACTAAAATCCCTTGTCACACTGGTAAACACCGTCCAACCCAACCGCTTCGCCTCGCGACTGTTGATCCCCGAAAAGCCAGCCACCGTATCCAACACCCGAACAATCGACGTTCCCTGCACCCCGGGGAAAACCATCCGCGCCCCAGCCGCGTTCGCCCCCGCTACACGACCCTGCCGATTCGCCGGCCCCGCCAACGCAATCCGAGCTCTCCCCCCAGAAACCGAGTGCACTGTCTCCGCCGCGTCACCCACCGCGTAAATGTCCGGATCCGACGTCTCCATCCGCCCATTGGTCCGAATCCCGCCCGTCTCGCCAATCTCCAGTCCACATCGCTTCGCAAGCTCCACCTCCGCACGCACACCCACGCTCAACAAAATCACATCCGCCTCTAATACGCGCCCATCCTCCAACTCAACGCCCGCCTCTGAGAAGCCCTTCACCACCACGCGCGTCTCAACCTGAAACCGATCTCGGATCGATCGCTCCGTCAAACACGCCCCCATGTCACCATCCAAAAGCGGCAGCAAGTGCCCATTCCGCTCCACCACCGTCACAGATATGCCCCGATGATAAAACGCCTCCGCCATCTCCAGTCCAATGAACCCACCCCCGACCACCACCGCCCGTTGCGGACGACGCTCCTCCAAGAACGCAATAATCCGGTCCATATCCGGGATATCCCGTAACGTGAATACATGCGGTAACCCAACCCCGGGAATCTCTGGGACAAACGGACGCGCCCCCTGACTCAAAACCAACTTGTCGTACCGCTCCTCCCGCTCATTGCCTGCTTCGTCGCGCACTTGAATGACCTTCCGATCCCGGTCAATCCCAACCACCTCATGCCGAAGATGCGTCACAATGTTCGAGCGGGACGCCAACTTCTCGGGAGTCATCACCACCAACTTCCCTCGGTCCGGAATATCTCCAGCGATGTGATAAGGTAACCCACAGTTCGCAAACGAGATGTAGGACCCTCTTTCAAAGACGTGAATCTCATGCTGCTCCCCCACGCGACGCGCCTTCGCGGCAGCGGAAGCCCCACCTGCCACCCCGCCCACAATCAGAATCCGCCGCGGAGTCGTCGCGCCACTCATACCGCCCCTCCTTCCCCACCACCACAACAGCTTGCCTGACTCGTTGCCTCGCAAGACATCGCCCCTCGATCACGGCGATTCCAAGGCATCCGCGCCAGCAACAACGCAAGCCCGCAAAAGCCCGTTGCCCCCGCCATCAAGAGGCCCGCCCCGATCACCAGCGGCATCCACGCCCAACGCACATCAACCCAAAGGGCTAAGCCCGCACCAGTCGCACCTAAAGCACCGACCACCAACTGCACCTGCCGCATCAATGGCAGCCCACTGCCCACTCCTTGCACCGCTGGAAGCCCCGCCGCAACCCACGCATCCATCCCCCCCTCAACCACCACACACCCCTCCACTCCCGCACCCGCCAACCGCTCAGCCGCCCGACCCGCACGCCCACCACTCTGAC
>JBIIXW010000106.1:0-11146 GCA_044347165.1 Chthoniobacteraceae bacterium | reverse complement strand
GCCATCGGAAACGGGACGGAGGTTGCCGGCTTGATCGACGGTTGCGACCGCTGCGTTTTCCACGACGAACTGGGCTTTGGCGATCTCTCCTGCGGGGGTGTTGGAGGAGGCCTCGGTTTTGAAGGCGAGCAACTGTTGGCGGGCTTCTGCTCCGTCGAGGAGCACGGTTTCCGGGAAAATGCGTGCGGCAGGCGCCGTGGTTGGGGCGGCCTTGGTTGGGTGGAGCGGCGTGATGAGAGCGAGCAGTGCGGCGAGCCAGAACGCGGCGCGCTGGGGAATCGGAGCGTGATTCATGGCGGGAGGCAGGGTGGAGCTGAGGGGGACGTCTTAAGAGAAGAGTTCGCGGATGGGTTCGCGTCCGAAGTCGACGAGGCCGAAGGGGCGTCCGGCGGGGCCGGGCAGGTGGGCTTGGTGATCGAGGCCGAGGCTGTGGAAGATGGTTGCGACAACATCGCCGGGCTGGACCGGGCGTTCGGCGGGGAAGCCACCGATGGGGTCGCTTTTGCCGATGACGCGGCCGCCCTTCACGCCACCGCCTGCGAAGGAGACGGTGAAGCATTGGGGCCAGTGGTCTCGGCCTCCGGCGGGGTTGACCTTGGGGGTGCGACCGAACTCGCTGAGGCCGGTGACGAGGGTGGTGTCGAGGAGGCCGCGTTGGTGGAGGTCTTCGATGAGGGCGGAGTAGGCTTGGTCGTACATGGGGCATACGACGTTTTTCATTCCGTCGATGGAGGTGAATGGTTTGGAGCCGTGAATGTCCCACGTGGTTTCCCCGAAGACGGTGAGGAAGGTGTTGATGGTGATGAAGCGGACACCGTGTTCAACGAGGCGGCGTGCGAGGAGGCAGGATTGTCCGAAGCGGTTCATGCCGTAGCGTTCGCGAACGGATTGCGGCTCCTTCATGAGATCGAAGGCGGCGCGCGCTTGTTCGCTCGACATCATGCGAAATGCGGCGTGGAAGTTGTCGTCCATGAGGCGCGCGTCTTCGCTGGCTTCGAAGGATTTGATGGTTTGGTCGACGACGTCACGGAGGCGTTGACGGCGTTCAACGCGGAGGGCGGCGAGTTGATCGGGGGGCAGGAGGTCGGGGACTTTGAAGTTGGGTTTGGAGGGGTCTGCCATGAGGGCGAACGGGTCATGGGCCTTTCCGAGGAAGCCGCCGGCCTGACCGTTTGGGAGGTTGCCACCGCCGCGGCCCATGAGTTCGGGGAGGACAACGAAGGGCGGGAGATCGGTTTTTCGTCCGCGGAGGTAACTGAGAACAGAACCAGCGTGCGGGCTTTGGACCCCGCCGCTGAAGCGGCGTCCGGTCTGCATGATTTGCCAACCGGCGTCGTGGACGGCGGCGCCGTCGTGGTGACAGGAGCGGACGAGGGAGAACTTGTCGGCGATGGCGGCGTGTTTGGGAAGGACTTCGGAGATTTGGATTTCCGGGGATTTGGTGTTGATGGGTTTGAAGGGGCCGCGGACTTCGGCGGCGGCGTCGGGTTTCATGTCCCAGAGGTCGACATGGCTGGGACCGCCGAGGTTGAAGAGGAGGATGCAGGCGCGATTGTCCTTGGATTTATCGACCTGACCGGCGGCGAGTGCGGCTTGGTACTGGGGGAGGGAGAGGCCGATGGCGGAAAGGGCGCCGACTTGGAGGAACTCGCGCCGTTTCAGGTGTGAGGCGCTGCAGAGGCCGCCGTTGCCGGGGAGGGTGGAGAGGAAGTCGATCATACGGAGGGATTACGGGGAGGGATGAACTTTTGCTCTGGTGCTAGATTTGGGCCGTTGGCGGGCGCATTTCCAATTTCGGTAACGTATCTGGCTTATCACCGGCGACCACGGGCATCGGCACGGAGAATACCGGTTACTCTTCCGCTGCCGACGGATTGCCGATTTGACGATGAAATCGGCTCGAGCGGGGCGGATGTGGCTGTTCAGCGGTGGTACTGGATGAGCTCGATTTCGTAGCCTTCGGGCGCATCAATGAAGGCGAACGTGCTGTTTGAGCCTTTTGTGGGGCCGTCAGACAGGGGGTAGCCTTTCGATGCGGCGTGCTGTGCAAAGGTTTCGATGTCATCCACTTCGAAGGCGAGATGGGTGAGGTCGGGGCAGAAGGTGACGGGGCCGCTGGCGGGGAAACTGCAGATTTCGAGGAGTTCCTCGCTATTGGGTGTTTCGAGAAATACGAGTTCGGATCCTCGGGGAGAGCGGTGGCGGCGGACTTCGTTTAGGCCGAGGACTTCGGTGTAAAACCGGATGGTTTGTTCGAGATCGTTGACGCGGTAGCGGGTGTGCAGGAGTTTTTTGACCATGGCGGGGGGAGGTGGAAGAGGGTGATGTTCCGCAGTGTTGCGTCAAAAGCAAAAACTCTCGCCTCGGCGAACCGACGCGAGAGTTTTTCGGAGACGCAAAGGCCAGCGTGGCCGGGGTGCCGTTAGCACGAGAGGGCCGCCACTCGCTTCATGACGGAAGTGCGGCGGCGGTTTCTTTCGGCAGGCGGGAGTTTGGCCATGGCTTCGAGGGCGCGCCGGGCTTTCACGATGGCGAGCTCTGCGATGCGACGGACCCATTCGTGGGAGACGCCCATGCGGCGGCCAAGTTCTCGGAAGGAGAGAGCGGGCTGCGCCTTCAGTCCGAACTTCATCGAGAGAACAGCAAGTTCGCGATCCTCGAGTTCGTGGAGGCAAGCGATCATCTCCTCCTGAAGCTCGGCGGTGGAGAGTTTGCCGCCGGGGATTTCAGCGTTTTCATCGGCGAACGTCTCGGAAAATGGCCGCGCGTCGGAGTCGGAGTCTGCGCCCGCAGCGGGAGCGTCGAGGGACATGACTTCGATGCGGTCAGCGCGGAGTTCGGAGAGTTCATCGCTACTGATGCCGAGACGGTCGGCAAGTTCCTCCTCGGAGGCGGGTCGCCCAAGTTGGGAGGATATTTCTTCGTGGATTCGCGTGAGTTTGCGCAACCGCTGTGAACGCCACACGGGGATTCGAACCGCACGCGCTTGGGAAGTGATGGCGCGGTGGATCCGTTGCTTGATCCACACGGAGGCGTAGGTGAGGAATCGGGTGCCGAACTTCGGGTTGTAGAGCTCGGCGGCGCGGATGAGGCCGAGGTTCCCTTCCGCGATGAGATCGGCGAGGGGCAGCCCGAATCCGGCGTACTGATGACCGATTTTCACAACGAGACGAAGATGCGATTTGACTAACTTTTCTTGGGCGTCGACGTCGCCTTGGCAGGCGATTGTCCCGAGACGGATGGTCTCCTCGTCGGTCAGGTTTGGATATTTGGATACGTCGCGAAGATAAGAGTCGAGGGCACTCCAATCGCCGGATTTTGCGGAAGAGAGTCTGTTCATCGCGTGGTTTTGGTTACGCAGGAATAGACAACCTCGGTGGCTGGAGGTTCAAAACTTAAACAAGATATTTTGTCTAACTTCGACGTGCAAAGTGAGACAAAGTGTTGTCGAGGCCGATTACTCCACTGGGAACTCGCCTTCGTCGCCAAAAATGTCGCGGTACTGGTTGTCCATGATCATCTGGACGCGTTCTGCGACGAAGAGGGGGTCTTTCTGTTCGGTCTTGGTGTCGAGGTACTTCTCGAGCATTTCTTCGATGGAGAGTTCCCCGATGAGGTCAAAGGTGACTTCGAAGAGGGAATCGTTAAATGCCAGGCGGTGAGTGGCTTCGAATGTGTTGAGCGCAATGTCGAAGTCGCTCTCATTAAAGTCTTCGTCGACGATGGTTCGGAGTTTGGTGGAGGCGTCGCAGTTGACGTGGTCGTTGCTGAGGAAGCGGACGATTTCGATGAAGGAGTTTACGTAGAAGTCGAGGGCCATAAGGGGTTTGGGGTGTAAACGGAACGACCCGCCACGCGGGCGGGCCGTTCTCGAGAAGATTTGGGAGGAGTCTATTTCTTTGCGGAGCCGATGAACGCGAGGAACTTCTCGCGGGATTCGGTGATGGTGGCTTTTGGGCCGGTCATCTTGACGAAGATGAGGCCTTCGGGTCCTTCGACCATTGCGCCGAGGAGCGCGTAGTTTTCCATGGGGGTCATGGCGCCACCGGGCATTCCGCTCTGAAAAACTCCTTCGGTTGAAACGAGATGCACTTTTTTTCCACCGAGCGAGGTTTCTTCGACTTTCCCGTTATCGGGTTTTTTATCGAACTGGTTCAGCCAGCGTTGAGCATTTTCTTGAACGCCGCCGCCGGAGCCTTGGCCGAAGTGGAAGAACACGATTTCTGCGGCCTTGAGGTCGCCTTTCGAGGGAACGGCCAGTTGGGCCTTCCGCATCATGGAGGCGACTTGAACCCATTTCCAGTCGGCTGGGCGTTCGAAGCTCAATCCACCGACTTCGAAGGATTTGGGACCTTCCTGAGCGTGTGCGAAGGGAGCGGCAACGAGTGCAGCGATGACGGGGAACGTGCGGGCTGAATAGTTCATGGTGAAGAGGTTGTTTCGGGAAAAAGGATACGGCAAGTGCGATGACGCCTCACTTGAGGGCTTTGACGAACGGTTTGCCGATGTTGCCGGAGGGTTCATTCATGCGGAGGGCTGCGCTGAGGGTGGGGGCGATGTCGGTGATGTTGAACGGATCCGCGTATCGTCCCGGTTTGAAAGCGCGTCCGTGGAAACCGACGGGTATGTGCGTGTCGTAGCTGTAGGGCGCGCCGTGGGTGGTGCCGCTGCGGCCGCCTCCGGGGAGAATGAAGGGTTTGAGCACGAGGACGATGTCACCTCCGCGCTCGGCGTTGTAGCCGTTGATGATTCGTTCGCCTAGCGCGCCGGGGGCGCGACCGTCTAGCAACTGGCTGCGCGTAAAGATGGATTGGAAGCGTCCGGTCGAGAGGGCCCATTCACGGACGAAGAGGTTAACGTCTTCGAGTGAGATTCGTTGCGCGGCGAGTTCTCGGTGATCGTAGAAGAGGTGTCCGTCGTAGAATCTTGGGGAGAGGAGGATACGCGGGGTTTGGAAGCGTTGGGAGAGTGCCTTTAACAGATCTGCCATCAGGCCTGAGGGCGGGGCGGTGACGGGTTTTTCGCTCTCTTCGGATTTTGAAGAGTCTTTCTGCTCGGTTGAGGTAATCGACGTGGAGGTTGCGTTTGGGGTGGGGGGAATCGTGGGTGGGGCGGGTTTTGAGTCTTTTGCGGGCTCCGTGGGAGCGGCGGGCTTGAGGTCTGGGACATCGGCTCTTCCGCCTTGGAATCCGTTGGCGACGGCGAACTCGGGTACGGGTGCGACTCCGTGGTCAGCAGTGAGCACCATGGTGACGTTGTTGAGGCCGATTCGTTGGTCGAGGAACTTGAAGAGGCGTTCGAGTTCGAGGTCGAGGCGAAGGATGATGTCCTGCACTTCCTGCGAGTAGGGGCCGAAGATGTGTCCGCAGGCGTCGGTTGAGGAGAAGGAGATGGAGAGAAAGTCGGTGTTGCCGGGACGTCCGAGTTGTTCACCGTCGATGGCTGCCTCTGCGAGTTCGCGGAGGAGGGTATTTCCGAAGGGCGTGGGGACGATGCTTTCGAGGCCTTCGGTGGGCGAGGGTTTGATGACGTGGTCGAAGGTGGATGTCTTTTCTCCGGCGAGTTTTCCTTCTCCGACGGAGGTGTCAGACCACGGGTAAGCGGATTCGGGCAGGAGTCGTTTCCAGACTTGTCCGACGTAGGAGGCTGGGAGTTGTCGGTTGTTGAAGCGGGTGAGCCAGTCTGGGAGTGCGTTACGGTACCAAGTGCTGGTGACGAAGTGACCGTTTGATGAATCGAGCCAGTAGGCGCCGTCCGCGTTTCGGCCGGCGGGGAGGATGGCGCCACGGTCTTTCAAGGAGATGCCAACGACTTTTGAGCGGAACCGAAGTCGCATTTCGTCGGAGAGGGTTGAGCCGATGAAGTTTTTTGGGGAGCGCTTTCCGGAGGAGGGGCTTTTGACGCCGACGCCGGAGACATCGGGGTCGCTGACGCAGTTGATGGATTTGCCGCTTTTTTTGTCGAACCAGTCGTTTCCAACGATGCCGTGGGTGGCTGGGGTTGCGCCGCTGAGGAACGAGGCGTGTCCGGGTCCGGTCACGGTGGGGGCGTAGTCGTACTGGGCGAAGGTCATGAACGCTCCGCGCTCGGTGAAGGTTCGGAAGCCGCCTGGTGAGAAATGGGTGTGGAAGCGTTCGAGGTAATCGTAACGGAGTTGGTCCACGAGGATGGCTACGACCAAGCGAGGTGGGGCGTCTTGAGTCGGGGTGGTTTGGGCGGTTGCTGGTAGGGAGAGCGAGGCGGTTGCGCCGGCGACGAGGGAGAGGAGCGAGAGGCGAGTCATGGGGGATGAGGTATTCATGGCGGGTAAGCTTAGCGACCTTCTGCAGCCCAGCGTTTCATCTGGGTGATATTTTGTTGAACAGGAGAGGGTGTATCGTCGGCGCCTGGCTTGCGTTTGCCGAGGTAGACGGCCATGTCGCTGTCATACATGGCGTCGGATTCTGGCCCCTTATCGTGGCTGTCGCGAATCCACTGATGGAGGGTGTCGCGGTGAGCTGAAAGGTGTTCGGAGTATTCGGGTTGGTCCGCGAGATTGTTCACCTGCCAAGGATCGTTGATCCAGTCGTACAGTTCTTCGGCAGGTCGTTCGGGGGCGAAGAGGAGGGATTCCTGGAGCGGCGAGAGTGCATGTGATTCATGCAACGCTCTGATTTTTTGAATGATGGGTTTCCCGTCTTTGTAAGCGTTTGGCTGGAGGTGAGGTCGTTTTGGGTGAAAGTTTTTGATGTAGAGAAAACGGTCTGAGCGGACGCTGCGGAGGCGTTCGACTGTTTCGTCGCAGCGATCCCGTGCGGCGAAGACGTGGGTTCGGGGTGTGTAATCCTTTGCGAAAACGTCTTTTCCCTGCATAGCAGGTGGGATGGTGATGCCGGCTGCGGCGAGGGAGATGGCGGCCATATCGATGTGTTCGATGAGATCGGCGCGCTCCATCCCGACGGGGATGCCGGGGCCGCGCACGATGAAGGGGATGTGCGTTCCCTCATTGTAGAGGAACTGTTTACCCCTAGCGTGGCTGATGCCGTGATCGGTCATGAAAATGACGAGGGTGTTGTCTCGAAGCCCTTCGGCATCGAGTCGTTTGAGGACGGATCCAACGTGGTGGTCGGTGAGGCGGACGGAGTCGAGGTAGGCGTGCCAGTCTTGAATAATGACTGGGTCTGCGGGGTAGTAGGGCGGAAGACGAAAGGAGTTTGGGTTGAGTGCCGAGCCGAGGATCGATTCGGCTCTGCGCGTGAGATTTTGAGCGGCGTTTGGTCCCCCTTCGCGGAGTTTGCCGCCGTGCAGTTGGACCTGCATGAAGAAGGGTTGTCCGGCCTTTCGGGTGGACCAGTCGGGACCGTCATAGAGAGGGGAGTCCCAGTCGAAGTTGTAGTCTGTTTTGCCGAGGGCGGATCGGCTGTTGCGGAGGGGGAGACCGGCGTGGTCGAGGCCGGGAAGACCGCTTCCGATGCAGGTGTGGTAGCCTGCTTTTTTGAAGAGTTCGGGCACGGGTGACACGCCGTTGGGCAGCCGGATTCGCAACTCGCCACGTCCACTGCGGTGGTGATGGGAACCGATGGTGGTTTGGTACATCCCGGTGATCATGGCGGACCGGGAGGGGGAGCAGACGGGGGCGGTGATAAAGGCGTGTTTGAAACGGGTGCCTTCACTGGCGAGTTGATCGACGTGTGGCGTTTTGAGGGCGGTTTCTCCGTAGCAGGAGAAGTGGGGGGACATGTCGTCGACGACGAACCACACGATGTTGGGTCGTGGGTGGGGGGGCTTGCCGCTGGCGTCGCTCGCATTTGTTTGGGGGCCTCGCGAAAGGACTGCGAGGGCGATGACGTGCAGGAAAGCGCGGATGACTGAGCGGTACCCCGAGGCTGACGTGCGCGGCATGGATTTTTGAGGTTAGGGATTTTTCTTGGGTCCGATGCGGTAGAGGGTGGAGTCGCTTCGGATGTAGAGGGCGCCGTTTCCGATGGAGGGAGTGCCGATGACGGTGTCTTTGAGGTCGAGGGTTGAGACGACGTTGCCCTCGGGGGCGGTTGTATCGACGGTTTGCACGAGGCCCTTTTCGTTCACGAGGTATAGGAAGTCTCCTGCGGCGACGGGGGAAGCGCTGTAGGGACCGGTGGTGCGGAGTTGCCACGATTTTTCGCCATCGGCGGCGCGGGAACGCTTGAGGATTCCAGCATTGTTGAGGGTATAGATGCTGTCTTTGAGGAGGACCGGGCTCACGGTCGAGCTTTGCATCTGGTTATTTTGCCACGCGGACTCCGGTTCCTGAGCGGCTTGAGCGGGTTTGAGGGCGGTGGTGCCTTTCGTTGGAACGAAAAGCAAAGAACTGGTCGCGGTGAGCGAGGACATGGAGGATCCGCCGCCTTCAAAGGTCCACTTCGTTTTGCCTGAGTCTGGGTCGATGAGGGTGACGCCGGAGTTGGACATGAGGGCGATGCCTCCGTCGAAGGAGACAGGCGTGGTCCAGTTGGAAACTTTTGGGCGATTGAGTTTCCAGCGGTTCGAGCCGTCGGCTGGGTTGAGTCCGATGGTGAAGGATTCGCTGTCGTTTTCGACGGGGAACACGACGGTATTTCCTGCAAAGATGAGGGAAGATGCCATTCCCAAGCTGTTGCTGGCGTTTGGGTAATCGCGGGTTAGGCCCCGGTACCACAGGAGGTTTCCCTCGAGATCGAGGGCTACGACATCATTGGATGAAAAGGCTGCGAAAATGTGTTTTCCGTCGCTGCAGGGTGACGACGTTGCGACGCCGATTTTTGGGTGGGTCATGGTTCGTCCGGTTGCCCAAAACTGGCGTTCCCAGATTTTTTCGCCTGAGTCTGCGTTCAGACAGAGAACGTGGAGGCGGTCTTGTTCGGGGCCACTGGATGCGGTGATGAACAGTTGGTTGCCGAGGAGGATGGGGCTGGAGATGCCTCGGCCTGGGAGGCTTTTTTTCCAAGCGATGCTCGTTTCAGACAGAGTTGTGGGAAGATCGGGTTCCGGAGAGACGCCGGTTCCGGCGGGGCCTCGGAACTGGAGCCAGTCGGCGGCGAGGGTGGAGGCGAGGGTGGGGAGGAGAGCGGCGAGGGAGAGGCGGAAGAGACGCATGGTCGGGGTAGTGTGAGGTGGGGGGACGGATGCGGCGCGGGGTTACTTTTTTTTGGGCGCTTTGGTTTCGGTGGGGCGCGGGGGGCGGTCTGTGGCGAGGATGGCCGTCCCGGTGCTGTCGCAGACACGGAGCTGGAACTCCCACTCTTTCGTCCAGTCTTTCACGTCTGCGTTTTGGCAGAGTTTGATGAGGAGGGTATTGGGGCCTTTGTTAAGGGAAACGCTCATCCGGTATTGGTCGATGCGGGCGCCCCGGTGGTACTCGTCGCGGCTAAAGAGGAGTTTGCCGTTGAGCCAGAGCTTCCAACCGTTTTTGCAACCGAGGCGCAGTTCTGCCGGGCCGGCGATGGGGCTATTGAACACCGTGGTGGCGTATCCGGTGACCTCTTTGAGTTCTCCGAGGGGTTTGTTCAGATCGACTTTTCCGTAGTCCTGTCCTGTGGCGGTTTCCTTCCATTTGACTTTGCCATTTTTGCCGTCGTATTCGGCGTCGAAGTGGAGTTCGGCCTCGGGGGGGAAGGGTTTATCGAATCCGGCGAGGTTGGTGTTGTCGAAGGGGCCGATGACTTTCCAGTGGGTGAGGAAGCCGAAGTGTTTGGGGAGATCGACATCTTCACCGAGGGCGCGGAGTTCGGTGGTGATGGCGTCGATTTGTTTTTGGTCGCGTGCGGCGTCAAGCGCGGTTCGGAAGGCTTTGATTGTTGTGGGTTTGTCGGGATTTGACTTGAGTGCTTCGGCGGATTTGATGAGGAGTTCGACGGCGTCGTGTCGGAGTTCGACGCTGGGATCGTTGGCGAAGGAGGGGACGAGGCGCGAGGTTTCTTCTGGGGCGACGCGGAGGAGGATTTCGTAGGCGAGGCGTCGAGCGCGCGGGTGATTTTTGGTGTTGGCGAGGAAGGCGTTAAGTTCGCGAGTGGGGATGGTGGCGTTGGTGGCGAGGGTGCGGTCGACGATGGTGTCGATGGCGGAGCGGAGATAGTTGGCGGCGAGGTCGTTTGCGTCACCGATGGCAGAGAGGAGTTCGGGGATTCGGGAGGCGGGCGATTTTGAGAGAGCAGCGAGGGCGGTTTTAGCGGTGGAGTTGTTGAGCGCTTCGGGGCCGACGGCGAGGAGCGGTGTGATGTCGGGCGCGGTCTCGCTGACGGCGGCGAGGGGGAGTGCGAGCGTGACGACGGCGACGAGTTTTGCGTGGGGGAGAGAGGGGAGAAAAGAGGGACGCATGGCGATCCTTTCGTTGCGATTTTCGGGCCACGGGGGATTTACGTACGGGATTTATTTCGCATCTCGGGATGGTGGTGGGTTAAGTTTCCAGCATGTCAAGTGACTCAACCGCGAGCGACGCGGGTAAATCGTTTCGGTTGTCTTTCCCACTGGGGCTTTTTGGCTTGCCGGAGTTGACGGAGTTTGTGGTGACTCCGTTTGAGGGCGGGGCTCCATTTTTGAGTATGACATCGGTTGGCACAGACCCGGTGGAGTTTGTGGTGGTTGACCCCGCGGAGATCGATTCGGACTACGCGGTGGAGTTGCGGGAGGAGGACGCGGACCATCTCGGGATTGGGACAGGGGGGGAAGCGCGAGCGTTGGCGATTGTGACGATACGTTCGCATTCGCCCCAGTTTGCGACGGTGAACTTGGCGGGGCCGATTGTGACGAACCCGGCGACGGGTCGGTCTGCGCAGGTGATTTTGGCTAACTCGGCGAACTACTCGACGCACCACGTGTTGGTGGATGAGCGGTCGGTGGATACGGTCGGCGGCGAAGTTTAAGTTCTTTCGGCGATGCTCGTTTTAAGCCGCAAAGAGGGTGAGAGCGTGATGATTGGGGACCAGATTCGCGTGACGGTTACGCGGATTGATCCCGATGCGGTGAAACTTGGGTTCACGGCGCCGACGAAGACGTTGATTTATCGCGACGAGATTTACCGTGAGATTAAGCAGGCGAATCGAGAGGCGCTTCGGCGACCGGTTGAGGGGGGTGGGGTGCCGGCGTTGCGGATTGAGCGTCGTTCTGTATCGAAGGTAGCCGAGGATGCCGACAGAGAGGTTGGGGTGCA
>JBIIXW010000105.1:0-11170 GCA_044347165.1 Chthoniobacteraceae bacterium | reverse complement strand
GGGGAGGTGCCGAGTGGGGGTATACCTGTTTTGACATGAAGTTTTCGCAGAGGGTGATGGGTTGGCAGGTGGGTGTCGTTGGGTGGGGCGTGGGGGGGCGGGTTGGCGGACCTCGGAAGGAACCTGAGGGAGGGTGAGTGACGGGGAATCTTCGTGACGGCGTGCCTCGATGTCTTGATTCCGTGGGGTGAATCCCTAGGTTTTCACCGTTCTCTTCTCTTTTACCGCCCCGAATTTTTTCCCGAGTGAATCCACCCGAATTTTCCAGACATCGGCCCGCTCATGAGTGCGGGGTATTTGCGGTCTTTGGCCACCCCAACGCGGCGGTGTTAACCTATTACGGTCTGTATGCGTTACAGCATCGAGGGCAGGAGAGTGCGGGGATTGTGACGGCGGAGGGTCCGAACATGCCGTTTAAGCGGCATGTGGCGATGGGGTTGGTGTCGCAGGTGTTTGGGGAGAGTGATTTAGCGAAACTTACGGGGAGTCGGGCGATTGGGCATGTGCGGTACTCGACGACGGGTTCGAGTAACCTGACGAATGCGCAACCGTTTGTGGTGAATACGGCCCGCGGTCAGATTGCGATTGGGCACAATGGTAACTTGGTGAATGCTGCCATTTTGCGGGAGGATTTGGAGGAGGAGGGGTCGATTTTTCAGACGACGGTGGATTCTGAGGTGATTTTGCACCTGTTGGCTCGGCATTCGACGGAGGCGGGAAGCGTTTTCTCGACGTTGCGTCAGGTTCAGGGGGCTTTCTCGCTGGTGATGATGAGTGAGCGGGAGGTGATTGGGGTTCGGGATCCGTTTGGGTTTCGTCCGCTTGCGTTGGGACGGATTGATGGGGGGTGGGTGTTGTCGAGTGAGACGTGTGCGTTTGACCTGATTAAGGCGGAGTTTGTGCGGGAGGTGGAGCCTGGGGAGGTGGTGATTATTGATGAGAACGGGGTGCGTTCGGAGTGGCCGTTCAAGGAGGAGCGGAAGGCGTTTTGCGTGTTTGAGTACGTGTATTTTGCGCGGGCGGATTCGAATATTGATGGGATGAATGTGGCTCGAGCGCGTGTGGAGATGGGGCGCGAGTTGGCGCGGTTGCATCCGGTGGAGGCGGACGTGGTGATTCCGGTGCCGGATTCTGGGGTGTATGCGGCGTTAGGGTATGCGGAGGAGTCGGGGATTCGGTACACGCACGGGTTTGTGCGGAATCATTACATTGGGCGGACGTTTCTGCAGCCGGCGCAGGCGACGCGCGATTTTAATGTGCGGGTGAAGTTGAACCTGATTCGCGAGGCGGTGGAGGGGAAGCGGGTGGTAGTGGTGGACGATTCGATTGTGCGTGGGACGACGGCACGGGCGCGTGTGGTGAGTTTGCGGGAGGCTGGGGCGAAGGAGGTGCATGTGCGGATTTCGTGTCCGCCGCACCGGCATTCTTGTCATTATGGGATTGATTTTCCGGATCCGGAGAAGTTGTTGGCGAACCAACTGACGCCTGAGGGGATTTGCGAATATTTGGGCGCGGACTCGTTGGGTTATTTGGAGGTTCCGGCGATGGTTCGTGCGACGGGGCAACCGTTTAGCGATTTTTGTTTGGCGTGTTTTAACGGGGAGTATCCGGTGCCGGTGGATCCGAACATTGACAAGCACGTGATGGAGCGGCGCGGGCGGCGGGTGAACTTGTTGGGGGGTGTTGAGGCGACGCCGGCGTTGTTTCCGAAATCAGGGACGAAGATTTAAGGATTGGTTTGAAGAAGTTTATGAAAAAAACGGTGACGAAGAAGGCTCCTGCGGGGGCGGTTTCGAAGAAGGCTTACGCTGCGGCGGGGGTGGATGTGGATTTGGGGAATCGGGTGAAGAGTGGGATTCAGGCGTTGGTGAAGGGGACGCACGGTCCGGAGGTGTTGGGTCGGATTGGGGGGTTTGGCGGGTTGTTTCGTCCGAACTTTCGCGGGATGAAGGACCCGGTGTTGGTGTCGAGTGTGGATGGGGTGGGGACGAAGTTGAAGTTAGCGTTTGCGACGGGGCGTCACGACACGGTGGGACAGTGTTTGGTGAATCACTGTGTGAATGACATTGCGGTGATTGGGGCGCGTCCGTTGTTTTTTTTGGATTACATTGGGGCTGAGCGGTTAGAGCCTGAGGTTTTCAAGGATATTTTGAAAGGGTTTGCGAAGGCGTGCAAAGGGGCTGGCTGTGCATTGATTGGGGGTGAGACGGCGCAGATGCCTGGGATGTACCAGCGTGGGGAATACGATTTGGCGGGGACGATTGTGGGGGTGGTGGATCGGCCCCGGATGTTGGATGGGAGCGCGGTTCGGAAGGGGGATGTGTTGGTTGGGATGGCGTCGAATGGATTGCATACCAACGGTTACTCGTTGGCGCGTAAGGTTTTGTTTGATACGATGGGGCTGGGTTTGGATGTGAAGTTGCCTGGGTTGACGAAGTCGCTGGGGGAAGAGTTGTTGCGGGTGCACACGAACTATCAGCCGGTGGTGGCGAAGTTGGCGTCGGGGGTGGTGAAGGGGATGGCGCACATTACGGGTGGCGGGTTGGTGGACAACTTGCCGCGGGTTTTGCCGAAGGATTGTGACGCGGTGATTGATCGGGCGTCGTGGAAGGTGCCTCGGTTATTTGAGATTATTCGGGAGGGCGGGCGAGTGGATGCGGACGAGATGTATCAGGTGTTTAACATGGGAATCGGGATGGTGTTGATTGTGCGGGAGAAGGATGCGGCTTCGGTGGTGCGCTCGGTGAAAGGCAAAGTGATTGGGCGGATTGCGTCGGGGTCTGGGGTGGTGAAGTTGGCGTAGGCTTTTTGGAGTTGGGTTTGAACTTTTGAAGAGGGGCGGTGTTGATGCATCGCTCCGCTTTTGTTTTTGCGGGGTTGGCGGGCGCCCTGCAACGTGAGGGGTAAGATTTATGAAACCGGCGACGCGTTCCTTTTTGGTGATTGTGGTGTTGTTTGGCTCGGGGCTGACCTTGGCCACGTTTGCGGTGTACCGCGAGGCGCAGCGAATCAAGCGGCAGCAGCAGGCGAGTCGTGCGTCGCGGAGTGAGTTGGGGGGCGAGATGGTGTGGGTTCCTGGGGGGAAGTTTACGATGGGTGGAGCGGATGGGCAGCCGGACGAGTTGCCCTTGCACGATGTGAAGGTGCGCGGGTTTTGGATGGATCGGACGGAGGTAACGAACGGACAGTTTGCGCGGTTTGTGGAGGCGACGGGGTATGTGACGACGGCGGAGAAGAAGCCGGATGCGAAGGATTTTCCGGGGGTTCCCGAGGAGAAGCTGGTGCCGGGCTCGGTTTGTTTTGTTCCTCCACCGAATGTGGTTTCGTTGAATGATCACATGCAGTGGTGGCAGTACGTGGCTGGGGCGAACTGGCGTCATCCGACGGGGCCGGATTCCGACATTAAGGGGATGGAGCAGCATCCGGTGGTGCATGTTTCGTGGTTTGACGCGGTGGCGTATGCGAAGTGGGCGGGGAAGCGATTGCCGACGGAGGCGGAATGGGAGTATGCGTCTCGGGGCGGCTTGGATCGGGCCCCCTTTATCTGGGGGGCAGAGAAAAATCCCAAGGGAGCGTGGATGACGAACATCTGGCAGGGCCAGTTTCCGAATGAGAACACGAAGCAGGATGGCTACGTGTATTCTTCGCCGGTGTCGTCCTTTCCTCCGAATGGCTACGGGTTGTTTGATATGGCGGGGAACGTGTGGGAATGGGTTTCTGACTGGTACACACCGGATTACTATGCGGTGAGTCCGCGCGATAATCCTCAGGGGCCGGAGAAGAGCTTTGATCCGGCGGAGCCTGGGGTGGAGAAGCGGGTGGGGCGAGGGGGGTCGTTTTTGTGTAGCGACATGTACTGCCGAGGGTATCGTCCGTCGGCTCGCCAGAAGACCTCTCCCGACACGGGATTACAGCACACGGGGTTTCGGTGTGCGAAGGATGCGCCTGCTCCCTGAGTGGCGTTGCTGATGAAACGTGTGGGATGCATCCCTTCCTCTTGAACCCGTCCCTCTGAGGTGATTAAGTTCTGACATGTCCGAAACGGCTTCCCCCTCCCCCGATTCTGGTTCCGGCGCGAGTTCCCAGACGATTCGAATCACCTTGCCTCCCAAGCCTTCGGTGATTTCTGCAAAGCGGGAGACCGTGCGTTTGACGGTTGCTCAGGTGGTTCCTGCGGAAGCGGTGCCGGCGAAGCAGGCGACGGTGAGGTTGGTGGGCACGAACACCTCTGCGTTGGCCCCGGGTTCAGGCGTTACAGGTTCCGCCGGGAGTGTTTCGATTCCCCAATCGTCGGTGGGTTTGACTCCGGCTCCCGTTGTTGCGCGTCCGACGTCGCCGGTGCTTGCTCCTGTTGCTCCTGTTGCTCCTGTTGCTCCTGTTGCTCCTGTTGCTCCTGTTGGGGTGGGCATGGCTTCTCCGCTTCCGGTCATGGGTGCGCCGGTGACTTCGGTGGAGTCAACGGTTTCGATTCCCGCTCCGGTTGTCAGCAGTGCTCCCGCGCCGGTGGTTAGCACGCCTCCCATAGCGCCGGTGGTTGCCCCGCCATCGATTCCAGCACCTCCGAAGGTGGGCGGAGCGACGGGTTTGATTCCGGCGCCGCCGAATGTTTCTCGTCCGACGGTTCCTGTGGCGGGGGCACCGAAGCCACCATCGCCGCCCTCTGTCCCGTTAGCGGGTGTCAAACCCGCGGGGGCTTCTCCTTCGGTTCCTTTGATACCGGGGTCAGGTGCACCGGCTAAGTTGGTTCCTACGCAGCCATTGGCGCCTCAAACGACGGCGGTGGCACCGGTAGCCCCTGTTGCTCCGGCGATTCCTGTTGCAGCCCCGATTGCTGCTCCGGGCGGGTTGCCTGCGAGACCGGCTGCGGCAACGATTCCGATTTCTGCGGCGCCTCCGATGGCGGCGGCTCCTCCGGTGGGAGGGAAGCCGATCCCCACGGCCCCGATAAATCCGGGTAGGAAAGCGGGATCGCCGATTGCGCCGGCACCAGCTACGGCCCCCTTGGGATCGCTGCCAGCGCCCTCTCCTGTGGGGGTTCCTGCCCCTGCGGTGGCGCTGCCCCCCGCGGCTGCGCCTGCCCCAGTCTCGGCTCCCGCTCCTGCCGCTATGCCGGCTCCTCCGATGGCGGCTCCGGTGAGCAAGAAAGCGTCTGTTCCGGCTCCACCGGTTGATTTTGGTGTTTCTGGAGGAGGGAGTGTGGATGCGGAGGGACAGGGAGGGTCATCGATGATGCTGAGTGTGGCTGCGATGGTGGTAGCTCTTCTGTCGTTCGGGAGCGTTTTCATGGTTTACTCGTCGGTTCCGAAGCCGCCGGAGGAGGTGGTTTTTCGAAAACCCTCTAAAGTGAAGCCAGGGGCACCAGTTCCCATGGACACGCAATCTGAATCTACTCCGAAGTCGGACGCGGCACCGGAAAAACCGGCAGTGCAGCCTGCGTCGGATGGCGAAGCGGCTCCGGCTCCGGCGGTTCCAGCCCCTGAGCCCACTTCAGCTTCGGATGCCTCGGTGAAGCCGTCTTCGGCTCCTGAGAATCAGTGAGGTCAGGTGCGGAGTTGAAACTAATCAAAGGTAACAGTTTTTATTTATGGCAAACGCAAACGTTATTGAACTCACATCGGCTAACTTTGAAGCAGTGGCGAACTCGGGGCAACCCGTCTTGATTGATTTTTGGGCGCCTTGGTGCGGACCGTGCCGAATGCTTGGTCCGGTGGTGGATGAGATTGCGAGTTTGAAGGCGGGGGCTGCGAAGGTGTGTAAGGTGAATGTGGATGAGGAGGCTGATTTGGCAGCGAAGTTTCGAGTGACCTCGATTCCGCTCTTGGTGTTCATCAAGAACGGGCAGGTGGTTGCTCAAAAGGTGGGTGTTCAGTCGAAGAACGCGATAATCGAGCAGTTGGAGAGCATGGCTTAAGGGTCATCCGTCTGAAGGATGTGCCGGTGCCTCGAGTAAACTTTAATAAGATTCGAGCGATGAAGAAGTTCTTGGTGAACCGTTGGGTGTCGTCAGTAGTTTTGGCCGTGGGTTGTGCGGGTTTTGTGGGGTGTCAGGATGGAGGCGACGATCGGCCCGACCGAAAGGTGGGTTTTAGGCCGGCGGAAAGCGCCGTGAACGACGATCTTTTGCCGCCGGTTGACAATACAGGCCTTGCGATTGCGCCTGACCCTGACGGCAGCGGAACGACGGGTTCACCGGGGAACTTTGGAACGGGAGGTGTGGGGGGTTCCGCACCGAACGGACCTTCTGGGCAGAGTGGGGCACCGGCTGGCGGGCGGACGGAGTACCAGAATCCATCTTGGTTGGATGAGGCGCAGCGGAGGTTGCAGAGTCAGGCGAACAAACCGTCCTCCGAGGCTGGTGTTAAGACGGAGGGAACGGGCAAAACGGACTCGGGCAAGACGACGGCAGCCCCGAAGAAGTCGCCGGTTTATGCTAAAAAGGTTCCTGGGAAGCCTGGGGTCGTTTGGAATCCGTTTGTTCCGGGGGAGATGTTGGATGTTTCTGATTTGCCTCCTGGCGCCGAGGCAAGAGACCCGAAGACTGGAGGGACTTTTCTGGTTCCTTGAGGAAATCTTTGGTGGCGGATTCGGTTTATCTGAACTGAATGCGAGCTCTTCGGGGTGGGCGTGGGGGTAAGTTTTTTTCAACAACGATAGTTGTTTGTGGGGGCTGGGGCGTTTTTCCTGCGTGGGTGAAGGGCCATGATTACGGATCTAAGTTGTTCGACGACGGTTCGGCGTTTGGGGCGTGGTGTTGCTGTTGGGTTCTTGTGGGGTGTTACGGCGTCGAGTTTTGCGGGGATTGCTGACATTGGGACGCGGCGGGAGTTGTTTTTGGACGATGCGTTTTTGGTTTCGGTTCGTGGTTTGGAGTGGCGGATGAACGTGCCGGAGGCGCGAGAAGTGGTGTTGACCTGTGATGCGGCGTGGGAAGGGAACACGTCGGCGTATTTCACGATTTTAGAGGAGGGCGGTTTGTTCCGGATGTATTATCGGGGTTCGCATTTTGATGAAAAATCGAAGCGGACGGCGCATCCGGAGTATGTGTGCTACGCGGAGAGCCGGGATGGCATTCGGTGGGTGAAGCCGGAGTTGGGGTTGGTCGAGATTGGGGGGAGTAAGTTGAATAATGTGGTGTTGAAGGGCGGGGAAGGTGAGAAGGCGGGCGAGGTTGAGTTGGCGCATAACTTCACCCCGTTCGTGGACAACAATCCTGCGGTGCCGAAGGCGGAACGGTTTAAGGCATTGGCGGGGATTCGGACGGGGTTGACGGCCTATGTCTCGGGGGACGGGGTGAACTGGCAGAAATCCTTGCACGGCGCCGTGATTCGGAATGGTGCGTTTGATTCGCAGAATCTGGCCTTTTGGGATGGGGACCGTGGGGAATATCGTGCGTACTGGCGGATTTTCACGGCGGGGGTGGCGGATGCGGTGACGTGGAAACCTTCGGGTGTGCGAACGATTCGGACGGCGGTTTCGAGGGATTTTGTGCATTGGGAGTATCCGACAGATTTGCGTTTTCGCGATGCGCCGCAGGAGCAGTTGTACACGAATGCGATTCGGCCTTACGGGCGTGCTCCCCACGTGTTCATTGGTTTTCCAACGCGGTATCAGTCGAAGACGCAACAGGTTGAGCCGGTGTTGATGTCGAGTCGTGATGGTGTGGAGTTTAAGCGGTGGCCTGAGGCGGTGGTTCCGATTTCTGCGCCGATGGACCGGGATGGGAATCGGAGCAACTACATGGCGAATGCAATGTTGGAGTTGCCGGGCGCGCCGGGAGAAATCTCGGTTTACGCGACGGAGGCGTATTACAAGGGACCGGGAAGCAGGTTGCGTCGCTTTGTGTATCGTGCTGACGGGTTTGTCTCGTTGCGTGCGGGCGAGAAAGAGGGAGAGGCCGTGAGTGGACATTTCGCGATGGCTGGGGGCGCGTTGTCGGTGAATGCAAAAGTGGGGATGGGAGGTTCGTTGAGGGTTGAGTTGCAGGATGCGGCGGGACGCGCTTATCCGGGATTCTCGTTGGAGGATTCAGTTCCGTTCGAGGGGGATTCGTTGGAAGTAAAGGTTGGTTGGAAAGGGGGAAACGATGTTTCCTCACTGAGAGGCAAGCCGTTGCGGGTTCGTTGGGTCCTGCAGAGGGGAGACCTTTATTCGTTCCGGTTTGAATGATGCCGGTGAGTGGTTTGATGAGGCGGGGCAGGGTTGAGCAAGGGCTAACGGGATGGCTTCGGCGTGCGGCGGGCGTGTGTCGTCGGCTAGGGATGATTTTGGGTTGGCTGCTTTTGTGTGCGGTGGCGAGTTGGGGGCGGAGGGTGTGCGCGGCTGAATATCAGTGGTCCGTCGAGGTGTCTGGGGCGAAGAGTCCGGAGACGCAGGAGTCGCCGCGCGCGTACCTTTGGATACCGCCCTCTTGCCGGCGCTTATCCGGGGTGGTGGTTGCGCAGCACAACTTGCTTGAGGTGGCATTGTTCAAGCACGCTGGGTTTCGGAACGCGATGGAGCGCGCGGGGTTTGGGTTGCTTTGGGTGACTCCGCCGGTGCCGGTTTCGTTTGAAGGCGGGGAAGAGGATATGGTGGGGATTGAGGGGGCGTTGCGGGAGTTGGGGAGCCTTTCGGGGTATGCGGAGTTGGCGACGGTGCCGGTGGTGGCGTTGGGACATTCCGCTCAGGGCGATTTTCCCTATCGATTTGCTGTTCACCGTCCGGTGCGGTGTTTAGCCGGAATTTCGTTAAAGGGCAGTTGGCCGGATCGGGGGCAGGAACCGCGTCAGTATTGGTATGAGGCGTTCGGACGTTCGGAGGTGCCGGTCCTGTTTGTGAGTGGGGAGTACGAGTGGGCGGATGAGCGTGCGGGGCGTGCGCTGGCGTTTCGGAACGAGTTTCCGGACGCACCGTTTTCAATGTTGGCGGACGTTGGGGCGGGCCATTTTGATCTCCACGATCGGCTTGCCGAGCGCTTGGGAAGTTATGTGGCTTCGGCGTTACGTTGGCGCGGTGGCGCACCGTTGAAGCCGGTGTTTGCGTCGGAGTCTGGGTGGTTGATTGATCGTTGGCGCTCCGACAAACCGCCTCGGGCTGCGGCAGCGGAAGTATCGGCTTTTTCGGGGGATCGTGCTCAGACGTTCTGGTGTTTTGATGAAGCGGAGGCGCGTGCGACGGAGGAGTACCAAGGGAGGCATCAATGGAAAGATCCTCAACTGGTGGGGTATCGACAGGCAGGGGTGTTGGTTCCGCAGGTTCGCGGAACGCATCAGCAGGTGACGCTTGGCTGGTTGCCTGAGCGAGCGCTGGATGGATTGGTGTTTCGACTGGAAGGCACGTTTTTGACGGAGGTACCGGCGGGAAGACCGGAGCGCTGGACGCGTTTGCGGGAGGGAGAGGCGATTGCGCACGCGGCGGATGTTGAAGGGGTTCGAATCACGTCTCTTTGTGGTCCGGTAGAGTCACTTGGCGGGGGGCTGTTCACGCTCCGGTTTGACCGTGTGGGGTGGAATAACCCGAAGCGGAGCGGGGAGGTATGGTTACAGGCGGAACATCGGGGTGATGCGCGTTACAAGCGAGCAGTTCAGCAGGCATTGATGCGGGTGCCGATTCGGAACGCGATTGGTGCGGTGCAGCAGATACGATTTCCAGAGATAGCGGATGTGTCGGTAGCCAGTACGAAATCGATTCGACTGATGGCGGAATCGGATGCTGGGGCGCGTGTGGACTATTTCATCCGCGAGGGGCCGGCCCGTATTGAGGGGGATTTGCTCGAAATCTTGCCGATTCCGGTGCGGGCCAAGTACCCCGTTCCTGTCACGGTGGTGGCGTGGCAGTGGGGGAGATCAACGGAGCCGCGTCTTCAGTCGGCGACGCCCGTTGTACGAACATTTTACCTCACGCCTTAAGGATAAGAAAACCACCCATCAGACGCGCTCAAACTTGAGCGGGTAAGTGTTACCGGAAGCGAATTGGGCGACGTAGAGGGAGCCGTCTGGGCTGACGACGGCGTCGTGAGGATGGTTGAAGATTTCGCCCTCAGCGCGCATCGGGCGCAAGGTGTGGTCGACGTTGTATTCTGGGGCGGTTGCGGCGACGTTCGAAATCACACGGAGGTCGCGGTCGAGGATGGAGACAAAGCCACGGCTGTTGCGATCCTTGGGCCAGTTGTCAGCGAGGTGCGCGCAGACGTAGTGGTTTCCGAAACGCCGAATCTGGCGCGGGTTACCGCCTGGTAAAGGGATTCTTCGCAACTCTTTTCCTGAGAGATCCAACAGCAGCAGGTACTGTTGATCGCTCATCGCAACGAGCAGATGTGCAGAACCGTCCGCCGACGTGTCGGTCATTCCGCCGTGCGGTCCCCAATGGACAATCCCGCCCTCAGCACCGCCGAATGTGCGTTGGAGTGCACCGTTGGGTCCGTAGTGGAGGAAGTAATCTTTTCCGTAGCCATCCAATGCGATGAATCCGCCGTCAGGAAGGTGGAGCGTCCATGACGGACGATACTCGTTCTCTTTCTGATACTTCCCGCTGTGCTCTGGCCAAGACCACTCGGCGAGTTTGGTGCCGTCGAGCGTTGTCTGTTCGATACGGTGGGTGGCGAGATCGGTGATGAAGAGGGTTTCGCGTCCGTTTTGGGTGACGAGCGAGAGACCGTGTGCGCCGGGGAAGCGGGTGCCCCACTTGGTCACCAGTTTTCCCTCGCGCGAGTAGATGACGACGTTGTTTGCCGTGTGATCGGTGAGCAAGATGAGGTGACCTTCTTGGGAGCAGACGATGCCGTGACAGTTTTTGACGGGCGTATCTTTTCCCAGTTGGCCCCACTCAGGAATCCAGCGGTAGCGGAAATCACCCTGTCCGAGAACGGGTTGCTGGGCGCGGACGATGTGGGGAAACGCTAGTGCGGCTGCGGATGCGGTGAGGAATCGTCGTCGGGAGACGGAAGGGTGAGACATCATCTCAGGCGATGCGGTGGAGTTTGTACGGATAGACTTTTCCGCTGTTCCATTGGCAAACGTAGAGGTCACCGTTGGTGTCGACTGCCACGTCATGACAGTTTTGGAAAATGGGTTGGTCTTGAAGCAGGACGGTGAGCTGCCCTTCTTCGTAGTGCGGTTCGCGTCCGCCGGGGTTGGACACGACGCGGTCGGCGTCATCGAGGATGGTGACGAACCCGCGTTTCTGCCACATG
>JBIIXW010000104.1:0-11227 GCA_044347165.1 Chthoniobacteraceae bacterium | reverse complement strand
CGGATCCACCACCGTCGTCACATGACGCGCCCCCGCCATCTCCAACATCATCTGCAAAAGACGCGTGTTCGCCACCTCGTCGTCGATCACCAAAAATCGCCCAGCCCGCAGTATCGAATCCGGCATGGCTCTGAGCACTACCAGCATCCAAACCTCCCTTGGAGCAAAAACACCACCGCTTGCCCCTGCCCATTTTCATGAAAAGCTGGTGGGATGTCCGTAGACGGCTCCATCGCCCCCGACAGCGTCCATTCCTTCTTCAGCCGCATCGCAAAACGGTACGACCTCGTCAACCGCCTCCTCAGCCTCGGCATCGACCGCTCCTGGCGAAAACTCACCGCCCAACGCGTCGCCCAACGTGCCCCCCAGCACATCCTCGACCTCGCCACCGGCTCCGGCGACCTCGCCCTCGCCATCCAATCCGCCCTCCCAACCGCCCACATCACCGGTGCCGACTTCTGCGAGCCCATGCTCGAACAAGCCCGACGCAAAGGACTGCAAAACACCGTCGTCGCCGACGCCCTCAACCTCCCCTTCCCCAACCACTCCTTCGATACCCTCACCGTCGCCTTCGGCCTCCGCAACATGCGCTCCTGGCCCGACGCCCTCCGAGAAATGCATCGCGTCCTCCGTCCGGGCGGACACCTCCTGATCCTGGACTTCGGCCTCCCAACTCCGCCCCTCCTCCACCCCTACCGCTTCTACCTTCATCACATCCTACCCCGCATCGCTGGGGTCCTCACCGGTGACCGCGCCGCCTACACCTACCTCGCCCAATCCATCGACGCCTTCCCACGCGACCGCGCGATGTGCGACTACCTCCAACAACACCACTTCTCCAACGCCTCCTGCACCCGCCTCGCCGACGGAATCGCCATGCTCTACGAGGCCCACACCCCCATCCCTACCCCATGACCACCCCCAGTGCCTCCTCCCACGACTGGATCGACTGGACTCCCGTTCATCGCGCCGTGCTCTGCTTCGTTCTTCACGGCAACCAAGTGCTGCTCATTGAAAAAAAACGCGGGCTCGGCGCCGGAAACGTCAACGCGCCCGGCGGCAAAATCGAACCCGGCGAATCCCCCGCCGAAGCCGCCATCCGCGAAACCCTCGAAGAAGTCCGCATCAAACCCAATGACCTCGAATCCCGCGGCATGCTCCGCTTCCGGTTCACCGACGGCTACAGCCTCCTCTGCGAAGTCTTCATCGCCCACGCCCACGAAGGCACCCCCACCGAAACCGATGAAGCCAAACCCTTCTGGTGCCCCATCAACCAAGTCCCCTACGACCGCATGTGGGCCGATGATCGCGAATGGCTCCCCCAAGTGCTAGACGGACAATTCTTCTCCGGCACCTTCGATTTCGATGGGAAAACCATGCTCACCAAAGCGGTCTCGTTCCCAACCAAAAACCCCGCGCGCCCACGCTCCGCCGTCGTCGCCGGATGCGGATTCGTCGGACTCGAAATCGCACGCGGACTTCACCAGCACGGCTGGAGTGTAACCGGGTGCACGCATTCTCAAGAATCCGCTGAACGCCTTGCTTCCGAACCGTTTCCCATCCGCGCTTGCGACATCTCCGACGCCCGCCAAGTCGAAGAAAAACTCGCAGATCTCGTCGGCACTGACGCCCTCATCCACTGCGCAAGTTCCGGCAAAGGCGGCGCAGATGCCTATCGAAACGTCTACCTCAACGGTGCAAAACATCTCAACGCGTTCCTTGTTCCCAAACTGCTCGCCTACACGGGAAGCACGTCCGTCTTCACACAAACCAACGGCGAAACGGTCACTGAGGACTCCCCAGCAACCCCCACTTCCGAAACCGGACAACTCCTCCTTGAAACCGAGAAGCACATTCTCGCGTTCGGCGGATTAGTGCTCCGCCTCGGCGGCATCTACGGCCCCGCCCGCAGCGTCCTGCTGCGAAAATTCCTCGACGGAAACGCGGTCATCGAGGGCGACGGAAACCGGTGGATCAATCAAATACATCGCGACGACGCCGCTGCCGCCATGGTTCATGCGGTGCACAACGGACTCCGCGGCCTCTTCAACGTGGTCGACGATCATCCCGTCACTCAGCGCGAACTGTACGCCCACCTCGCCGAGCGCTTCAGCAAACCGCTCCCCCCGGACGGCCCAGTGAATCTCAACCGCAAGCGCGGCTGGACCCACAAACGCATCGCCAACGCAAAACTCAAAGCCACCGGTTGGTCCCCCCGCTACTCCTCCTTCTTTCAAGCCCTCAGCGAAGACCCCCGCCTCATCCAACTCGCACTCGCCGCCATTTAAGGTTTAAAACGGCGCAGCTACCACACCTCCCGCCGGACTGCCGCCACACTCTCCCGGTCACAAAACGGAGCCGAAAACCACGCCTGTTCCACCGGACCTCGCCGCGTACCCTCAATCCGTCCAACCACCATCTCCGCAGCCTTCCCCGCCATCTCCTCAATCGGCTGGGCAATCGTCGCCAACTTAACCGGCAAGAACCGAGAAATCGGAATGTCATCCACCCCCGCCACCGACAAATCTCGCGGCACCGAGAGCCCTAAATCCAACGCCGCGCGAATCACCCCCATCGCCGAAAAGTCGTTCAACGCCAAAACTGCCGTCACATCGCGCCGATTCGCCAACAACGCCTTCGCAGTCAAATGCGCATCCTCCAGCGACGCACCGCACCGCATAAAAACAAACCCCTCATGATCAATCCCAAACTCCGCCATTAACCGCTGAAAAAACTCCGCGCGCCCCCCATCCGCCTGCCCCTCTGACAACGCACACAAATACGCAAACCGCCGATGGCCCAACGCATAAAGCCGCGCCACCGTGTCACGAAGCCCCCCCGTGAAATCCGCGCGCACCATGTCCACCGGCACCTCCGAACTCTGCGACGAACCCACAATCACAAAAGGCATCCTCTGCTCCCGCAAAAACCCAAGATGCAACTCCTCGTCGCTCAGAAACGCTACCACCCCATCCACCTGCCGATTCACCACCTCCTCCAACCGGTGCCGCTCCCTCCGCAAATCGTTCCGCCACGACTCAATCACCAAGTCATATCCCCGATGCTCCAACGCCACGCTCAAGGCATCCGCAAACGTCGTGTAAAACGGATTCCGCAAATCCGATAGCAACAACGCCACCGCGTGAAACCGACCCAATCGCAATCCCAACGCCGCGCGGTTCGGTCGGTACCCCAACTGCTCCGCCGCCCGAAACACCCGCTCCGAGGTCTCACGCGACGCCCATGAGTTCGAACGCCGGTTCAGAATCGTCGAAGCCGTGTTAATCGCAACCCCAGCTCGAGCAGCGACATCCTTTAGCCGCACCTTGGTCGGTCCATTCGACATCTCAAACGCAAAAAAACGTCACGCAGGATTTTCCTCAACCTTCGGCGCTTCCAACCGAGGAAACACAGGCGTCGGCGAGCCCACTGTGTGCCCGTCCGGAATCCCACCCCAACACAAATCCGCCAGACCCGGTTGCCCAATCTGCAACTGCGCAAAAATCGCGGGTACCGTACGAGGCAACACCGGAGCCAATAACGCCCCAATGATTCGAACCGACTCCACCAAATGCCAGAGCACCGCATCCAAAAGCTCCGCCTCCGCAGGATCTTTCGCCAACTTCCACGGCGCCGAACTTTCAATTAACTGGTTACACGCCCGAGCAAACTGCACCACCTCACGCAACGCCGCATCCACCTGATACCCCTCCATCGCAGCACGGTACGCCTCAATGCACCGCGGCGCATCTTCACCCGACAACCGCGCCAACGCCTCCCAATGCGCCCCCACGCCACTTCGGCCCGCCCGCAACACCCCAGCCCGAAACCGATTCGTCATGTTCAAAGATCGATTCAACAGGTTGCCCACGTTGTTCGCTAACTCCTCATTGAAACGCATCCGCAACCGATCCTCCGAGAAATCCGCATCTCGGCCCGTCGCAATGTCCGCCATCAAATAATACCGCAACGCGTCCGATCCGTACCGATCACACAACCCGTTCGGATCAACAATATTGCCCACGCTCTTGCTCATCTTCGCCCCCGCGATGTTCCACCAACCATGCACCAGCAACCGCGGAATCTGCTCATCCGAAAATCCCATCGCATGCTGCATCACCGTCCAGTAAACCCCGTGCGCCGGAACCAAAATATCTTTCCCAATCACCTGCGCTGCAGCCGGCCACACCCGCTCAAACTCCGGTAACCCCTCCGCCCCATCCGCCAAATAGCCCGCAAACGAGAGGTAGTTAATCAGCGCATCAAACCAAACGTACGTCACGTAATCGCGATCAAACGGCAGCTCAATCCCCCACGCCAATCGGGCCTTCGGACGCGAAATACACAAGTCTCCGGAAATCCGCTCCACCGCATTCCGCAACTCCGCATTCCGAAACGCCGGAATCACAAACTCCGGATTCCGATCCAAAAAACCAAGCAACCACTCCTTGTGCTCCGACAACCGGAAGTACCAGTTTTCCTCCGCCAACTCCACCACCTGCCCCCACTCCGGTCCAAACTGTCCGTCCTCCCCACGCTCTTTATCTGTCAAAAACTGCTCCTGCCGGATCGAGTAAAACCCCGTGTAACTCTGCTTGTACAACTGCCCCTTATCGTGCAGCGCCTGCAGAATCTTCTGAACACAAGCGATATGAACAGGTGCTGTCGTCGCTGCCCAACCGTCATACGCCACATCCAACTTCGACCAAAGCGCCACAAACTTCTCCGTGCACCGCTCCGCAAACTCCTTCGGTGACAACCCCTCACGCTCCGCCGATTGCTGCACCTTCTGTCCGTGCTGATCCACCCCCGTCAAAAAGTAAACGCTCCGCCCACTCGCGCGGTGGTACCGCGCAACAACATCCGTCAAAACCTTCTCATACGCATGCCCGATGTGCGGCGCCGCATTCGTGTAATCAATCGCTGTAGTGAAAAGAAGCGTCTCAGGCATAAGAAAAGAAGCCTGCCCCAGAACTCCCCCCGTATCGACTCAAAATCCCCCGCCGGAGGACGGGTTTTCAACCCGCCTCCCCCCCACCCGTTCTCTGCCGCAACACGCCCGCGCAGCTGCTATCATTCCCCCATGCAAGTCGTCCGAACTCCCCTCGTCCGCGCCCTCCTCGCAGTGGCAATCTCCCTCACGCCCCCTTTCGCCAACGCCGCACCACGCCCCGGTATTTCCTACAAGCCAACCCCATCTGGCGGACGCGCCTGCTTCGTCGACGGGGTGTTCGCCTACGAAATGCCCGCTGTCCCCAAAGGCTACTGGGGCTCCACTTACGGCACAAAAGACACCGCTCTTCTCAAAGACGGCCCCGTCGATCAGTCCGACTGGTCAGCGTACCTCCAATCCATAGGCCTCGTGCTACCCAAGCGTTCGTCCGCAACCTTCCATCCCAAATGGGGACACCTCGTGCTCGTCACCACCCGCGAAAAACATGACCAACTCATGAAACTCGTGGGACTCGAGCCAAAATCGTGATTCCAAGACTTTTCCTCGCCACCGATTACCCTTCCCAACCCCCGCAAACCATCGTCTCAAAAACCGCAAAGCCTCCCAACAAAACCAAATAGGCTGGAGGCGGGGGCGGGAATCGAACCCGCGATAGAGCTTTTGCAGAGCTCGGCCTTACCACTTGGCGACCCCGCCGAATGCCAGAGCCGGAGAGTGAACTTCAACGGGCGTTCTCGGTCAAGCCGCTATCCGAAAATCAAACGATCAGCTGCTCGAAATTCAACCGCGTACCGACGCAATCTTAACGGGACAACAACCCAGGGCGAACACGACCAGCAATCACCCGCCCCGCTCCCGATGCCGTCAACTCAGAAGACCAGAACTCCATGATCCCCAACGCCGCAAACCGGAACAAAATCGACATCCCCTCTTCCACCCCTATCCCAACACGCTTCGAAACCGATTGAACCGACTCCGTCCCATTCACCGACGCCGCAAACCGCGATTCCACATCGCTCAAGGCCAACCGCTGCAACATCTCCAACCCCTTGCGCGTAATCAAAGGCGCAGAAGTCACCTCCGGACACATTGACGGAACGACTTGATCCAAACCCACGTACCGTAAGGACGAAAAAATCCACGAATCCGTGTCTTCCTCCGAAGGGGGAAACCGCACCGCAAACTCCGGCAACGCGTCCAATCGGATAAACTCAAAACCAATCCTCCCAGCCGTCCACAACTGCGCGAACAGGCGCTGTCCGTGCTCCCGCGTCAGCAAAACCGCCTCATCCCCATCCATCCCACCGCGCGCTGCCAAATACAAAAACACCGGACACCCACTGCGCCGCTGGGCTAGCTGCGCCTCCACAATCTGCCCCAGTTCACACTGAGCCACCTCAGCCCCAGATCCCTTACAGTACACCGTAGGATTTCGCGTGGTCGCCAAGAGAAACTTGCCTCGCGAAAAATACAAATCCACCGACGCCCTGCTTACGTAAAACCTCAGCACCCCACTCAACCGGTCGCCCGCAGCCATTTGCAGCGCTGACTGCGCCGTGAAAAAACCCGTGTGCCCACTGAAGAGAACCCGCGCAGGGTCGTGAAAATAGGCGTCTCGGTAATCCGGCTCCAACACCGGACCCGCCAACACCGACCGCAGAACATCCTCCAAAACATCCCGGTGCAGCGGCCGCTCAAGCACCCAACGAACATTCGGAGGCATATCCTCCACCTGATTCCCGTCCGATATCGCCCGCATCACCGCAACGGGAATCTGACGCGTCACCGGATCTGCCTGCAACCGATTCACCACATCCATGTAGCTGCCATCCGGCAATGTATCGTTCACAAACACCGCATCCGGCTGCACCAACTCCAGACGATCAAACAAATCAGCGCCCCGCCTCGCCCCCACCACATCACACCGATTGCCCGGAAACCGCTGGGCCAACAGAGACTCCAGCAATCGTGCCGGTGCCGGATTATCATCAGTGACCAGAATTTTTTGGAACATGTGGCAGGACTACCAACCGGCCAAACTACCGCCGAGCAACCTCCAGTCAACCCTCCTGTAACCCCGCCTCCCCTCAAGCCCAGCCCCATCCCATCCGCGCCCCACAAACGTGCCTCCCCTCCCCAATCCAACACGAACCGCTCGCTCGCAAAAACGTGACCTCGATGGAAACGGCTCTCGATCGCTCGAGGAATTTCTCAAAACCGCGACCGCAAATGACTCGAAAGCCGCCGAAACGCGTTTCAAATCCATGGACGAAAACATCGATGATCAGCTTTCCATGAAAGCGTTCTCCTCATCCCCATAAACCCAGCTCCTCCTCCCCTCCATGGCTCCCCGCAAATGGCGCATCGCCGGTATCAACTTCGATCATTTTCACATGGGCGACCTCCTTCGTGCTGTCGCCCACCATCCTCGCGCGGAACTCGTCGGAATCTGTGACGTCCACCCCCACCGAATGCAGGACGCCATCCGCAAACTCCAAATCCCCCGCGACCGCGTCTTCACCGACCACAACGAGTGCCTCGCAAAAACAAGGCCGGACATCGTCATCCTCTGCCCAGCCGCATCCCAACACGGCGAGTGGGTGCGCAAGGTCGCCCCCTTCGACGTGCACATCATCGTTGAGAAACCGTTCGCCGGATCTCTCAAAGAAGCGGACCGCATGATCCGCGCAATGCCTCCGCACCGAACCCTCATGATCAACTGGCCCCTGCAATGGGTTCGGTCCCACCGAAAAGCGCATCAACTCATTCAACAAGGCGCCATCGGTGAGGTTCTCAACGTATGGCACTTCGGCGGAAACCGTGGCCCCCTCTGGCATGGCGCCGACAAACAACGATTCACCCGCGAACACGTCGACGCCGCAAAACCACACTCTTGGTTCTACCAAAAAGACCAAGGAGGTGGCTCCCTTCTCGACTACCTCGGCTACGGGTCCACCCTCGGAACTTGGTTCCAAGGCGGCCGCCGCCCTCTCGAGGTCACCGCCATCGTAGACCGCCCTCCCGGACTTGAAGTCGACGAACACGCAA
This sequence comes from Chthoniobacteraceae bacterium, assembly GCA_044347165.1. Classification (GTDB taxonomy): domain Bacteria; phylum Verrucomicrobiota; class Verrucomicrobiia; order Chthoniobacterales; family Chthoniobacteraceae; genus JBEEPE01. Next base: position 3,225 of record JBIIXW010000104.1, on the reverse strand, counting down.
TCGTTGTCGCGCGTTACTCCCATGGCCTTTCCAAGTTCGAAACCCGTTGGGGCACCTTCACCGATCCTTGGGAAATCCAGCCCCAACCCCGCTGCGGATTCATCATCGCCGGCACCGAAGGCACGGTGTCCTGCTATGACTACGACGAGTTCGTCACGGTCCAAACCCGTCGCCGCCCCCGTCCACACCCCATCGCTGCCCCCGCCACCCGCGCTCCCAATCGCAACCCCGTCGAATACCTCATCCACTGCCTCGAAAAAAAACAACCCCTCAGCGGCCCCGTTAGCCTACCCGTCTCCCGCATCGGACAAGAAATCGTCGACGCCGCCGTAAAATCCGCTGCGACCGCGCGAACCGTCCCGCTCCCCCCCAATCTCGCCGAGAGCAGCGGGTCAGCTCGCTCCTGATACCTGTTCCAACCGCAGCGGCAAGGTGTCTGCTCTCTTCCCCCCAAGCATGCTCCGTCTCCCCCTCGTCTGGTTCCTCATCCAGTCCCTCTGCCTCGCCCTCTCCCCCGAACTGCGCCCATTCCTCGACTCCCACTGCGTCGAGTGTCACGGCCCCGATCTGCAAAAGGGGAAACTTCGCCTCGATGGCGAAATCCCCTTCCCCACCTGGGTCAAAATCCACGACCGCATCGAGTCTGGTGAAATGCCCCCCGCAAAGGCGGACCAACCCTCGGAAGCCGCTCGAACCTCCGCGCTCAAATCCCTCCGCAGTGCCCTCCACCAAGGTTCCCTCGCCAAGCAACAGTCCGAAGGCCGAACCCCCCTCCGTCGCCTCAACACCACCCAATACGAAGAAACCCTGCGCCACCTCATCGGCCCGCACATCAAAGTCAAAGATCTCCTCCCCGAAGAAAATTCCGCCGGTGGCTTCGACAACGTCGCCTCCATCCTCGACCTGTCCTCCACCCACCTCCTCCAGTACCAAGAGGCCGCCGAACGCGCGATCACCTCCACCATCCCCAAACATCCCCACCTCCCCCTGAAGGAACGTCGCTCCGGACGCGAAATCACCCAAAAGGGTAACAACTTCCAACAAACCCTCACCCGAAGCTGCTACCTGAAAGACGACTCCCTCGTCGTCTTCAGCAAACTCCCGCGCTACGGACTCGTCTGCACCCCAAACGTCCAAGGTGCCGGGCGCTACCGCATCCGGATGTCCGCCTGCGCCGTCGGCAACGAGAAACTCCCCGTCCCCGTCTCCTTCTGCACCATCGATCGAGGCCGCGAACCGCCCGTTGTCAAAGACATGTTCGATTTCCCCCACGGCGCCCCGACCCTCGTCGAAACGGAAATCGATCTCGACGCGGGTGAAGCGTTTGTCGTCCAACTCCAGCTGAACTGGGATATTCGCGGCACAAAAAAGCCCGTAGAGGAACACACCGGTCCCGGCTTCCTCCTCGAATGGCTCGAAATCGAGGGCCCCATCGATCCGTTCCCCTCGCCCGCGTACCGCACCCTCTTGGGGAACGCCGAGCTCGTGCCCCGCTCCGTCGCCAAAGCCCGTGCCGAAGGTCGTAAATCTCAAGACTGGAGCAACCGCACCAACATTTACCAGTGGCTCAACGATCCCCTCGAACCCGTAAGCACCACTCCGAAAGAAGACGCCGAACGCCTCCTCCGAGCCTTCATTCCCCGCGCATTCCGACGCGCCGTTGAGGAAAACGAAATCAAACCGTTCATCGAAAAAGTCCACGCCCGCCTCGACGCCGGCGAAAGTTTCGTGAACGCCATGACCCTCGGCTACAAGAACATCCTCACCGCTCCACCCTTCCTCTTCTTCCTCGAAAGCCCCGGTCCACTCAATCGCAACCAACTCGCGAACCGGCTCGCGTACTTCCTCACCACCCTGCCCCCCGACGAAACCCTCCTCGAAGCAGACCTCACCAACCCCGAAGAACTCCGCAAACAAACCACGCGCCTCCTCGCCTCGCCCAACATCCGCGGTTTCATCGAAAACTTCACAGGTCAATGGCTCGAGTTACGCAAAATCGACGCCACCATCCCAGACCCCAACCTCTACGGCGATTTTGACGGAACCCTCCTCTGGGCAATGCCCGAAGAGACACGGCGTTTCGTAGCCGACATTCTGCAAAACAACCGCAGCGTCACCGAATTCGTCCACTCCGACTGGACCTTCTCCACTCGGCGCCTCGCCTCCCATTATGGAATCCAGAAAGCGTTTGAGATGGCGCCCCCTGCCCAAAAAACAAACGGCCGCTTCCCCTGCTCCCTTCCCCAAACCGAGTTTCGGAAAGTGAGTTTACCGCCCGACGCTCACCGAGGCGGTGTCATGACTCAAGGAAGCGTGCTGAAAGTCACGGCAGACGGAACAACCACTTCACCCGTACTTCGCGGCAAGTGGGTACTCGAACATCTGATCGGCAAAACCCCGCCGCCCCCGCCACCTGATGTTCCCGCGATCGAACCCGACATCCGCGGCGCGACCACCATCCGCCAGCAACTCGACAAACATCGCACCCTCGCGGCGTGCAACACGTGTCACCAACACATCGATCCCCCGGGCTTCGCCCTCGAGTCGTTCGACCCCATCGGCGGCTTCCGCCAGTTCTACCGCGCGTCCGTCAAAACCAAGGCCGGCACCGTCGACATTCCCGCCTACACCGGCCGTCCCGTTTACCGAGGTCCCGACGTCGAAATCGGCGGCGTAACCTCCGATGGCAAGACGTTTTCGGATGTTGATGAATACAAACGGATCCTCCTCTCCGACCCCGACCAAATCACCCGAAACATCCTCCAAAAACTGCTTACCTACGCCACCGGTGTAGAACCGGAGTTCGCTGACCGCGAACTCATCGAACAAATGGTCGCCCGCTCCGCGAAAGCGGGGCGCGGCTTTCAAACGCTGATTCACGAAGTTGTCCAGAGCCGCGCCTTCAAAAACAAGTAATCGTCTCCTCCCATGCCCAGAACCCCCATCGCCCGTCGCACCTTCCTTCGCACGTCCGGAATCGCCATCGCGCTGCCGTTCCTCGACGCCATGCGCCCTCTCTCGCAGGCCGCCACCCCGAGCAACGCCACGCCAAAACGCCTGCTGCTCGTAGGACGCCCCCTCGGTCTGCACGCGCCGAACTTCTTCCCCGAAGACGCAGGCCAAAACTACGCCCCCAGTCGTTACCTCAAACTCCTGCAAGAACACCGGAAAGACTTCAGCGTGTTCTCCGGAATCTCCCACCGCTACGGCGCCGGACACTACGCA
>JBIIXW010000103.1:0-11371 GCA_044347165.1 Chthoniobacteraceae bacterium | reverse complement strand
ACGAACCTGTGCTATCCTTCCCGCTCCCCATGGCCCCGCTGTTCACCGCACTGCAACTTCTGACCCGGATTCCAATCCCCGCTACCACGCCCTTCTCCGAAGACATCGCGCGACGCGCTCAGGCATGGTTCCCATCGATCGGTGTCATCACTGGCCTCTCCATGGCAACACCACTGCTACTCTCCGAACCACACCTCCCAACCCTCGCTCCGTTCCTAGCCGTCCTCCTGCCCCTCCTCCTCACCGGCGCGCTCCATGAAGACGCCGTCGCGGATTCCGCAGACGCGCTCTTCGGCGGCCACACCCCCGAGCGTCGCCTCGAAATCCTTAAGGACAGTCGACTCGGAACCTACGGCGCCTGTGCCCTCTGGTTCCTCCTCACCGCCCGCTTCCTCGCCGCACGAGAGCTCTACGTCAATCTTGCCCCGGCAGCTCTCCTCCAAACTGTCCTCTTCGCGCATGTGTTCGCCAGAACCCTCGCCGCCCTCGCGAGCCACTGCTGCACACCACGTTCCATCGACACCGCACAACGCACCGCTTCCTTCACAGGCCGAATCTCCCCGCTCGGCCTCCTCCTGTGCATCGCTCCCACAATCACCCTCCTCGCTCTCAACCCCTCGCTCGCACCCGCCACCATCCTCCCCCTCTTGGGAACAGTCCTCATCATCCGCCTATACCTCAGCCGCATCGGTTCTCTTCGCGGCGACGCCCTCGGCTCCATCATCGCCATTTCAGAAACCCTGATGCTCGCCCGTCCCGAAACGCTCCTCTGATCATGCCCTCCCACCTCACCCTCATTCTCGGCGGAGCCCGAAGCGGCAAAAGCATCCACGCCGAACGACTCGCCGCAGCAGAGAACCGCCCCGTCCACTTCCTCCCCACATTCAACCCCGCCCTCTGTCCCGAAGATTCATCCATGGCCGAACGCGTCAACGTTCACCGCTCCCGACGCCCCGACTCTTGGATCACCCACGAACCCGCACACGCAAATCTCATTGAAACCATCCAGCGCCTCGGCAACTCCCTCATCCTCATCGATTGCATGACCCTTTGGCTCTCCGGAATCCTCGCCGCCGAAACAGCCGAATCAGCCATCCCTCAAATCGACGCACTCTGCGCCACGCTCATCCAAAGCCCCGCCCACATCCTCTGCGTCTCCAACGAACTCGGACTCGCCCCCGTCCCTTCCAATCCCCTCGCCCGTGACTTCCGCGATCTCCACGGCGTCATGAACCAACGCCTCGCCCACCTCGCCCACACCGTCGAGTGGGTCCTCGCCGGAATCCCCATGCGCATTAAACCCGCCCGATGACTCCGTACTCCTCGCATACCCACGGCGGAGATCTCCACCGCGCGGCCACTCGCTTCGGGCGCACCGACTTCATCGACTTCAGTTCCAACCTCAATCCTCTCGCCCACTTCCCACTCCCCAACACACCCGAACTTCGAGCATCCATCTCGCGCTATCCTTCCGCCGGTGCCGACGATCTCCGGCCTTTCTTCGCCGCTGCCACCAACCACTCCGAGCAGCAACTCATTCCCACCGCAGGCGCCATCGAAGGCATCTACCTCGCCACACGCCTGTTCCCAAACAGTCCAGCCATCATCCCCGGTCCGTCCTTCCCCGATTACCTCCGAGCCGCACACGCCGCAAATCTCGACCTGACAGTCACCGACCAACCAGAAGCCGACCTCGACTCCGTTGCCGCGCGCCTCGCGGTGCTGCGGAAAAAAACGGCCGACCCCCGCCGCCCTGTCATCCTGCTCGGCAATCCAAACAACCCCACCGGATTGCTCCACTCACGGCAGAATCTTAAACGTCTCATCCAATCGGAAAACGGACAGTGCGCGACGTGGATCGTCGACGAAGCGTTCATCCATCTCGTTGATGAAGAATCGCCCTCGCTCCTCGCAGATTTAAATGACCTCCCCAATCTCATCGTCATCGGCGCTTGGACAAAATCATGCGCCATCCCTGGCCTGCGCCTCGGATACCTCGCCACCTCCAACCCGCAATACCGCGAACAACTGCGCGCACTCCAACCTCCGTGGAGCATCGGCGGACCCGCCAACCTCTGGGCACGCACCCACCTCCGCAAAGAAATCCGCCCCCTCCTCCGAGAACACGCAAAATGCATCGCCGCTGAACGCCAACGTTTCATCCACGCCATCAACGCCATCCCCGGCCTTGAAGCACTCCCTTCCGATACCAACTTTTTCCTGATCCGATCCATCGCCATCTCCGGCGAAGCCTTACGCGAATCACTCGGATTCAAAGGCTTCCTGCTCCGCGATCACCACGGGCTTCGCATGGATTCCAACCTCTCGCGGTGCGCAGTCCGTTCCCGAGAAGAAAACGACCGCCTCCTCGACGCCCTAAACCACGCCCTTCACCCCAGCCTCGTCCCGTCTCCTTCACTTCCCCCGCATAAACACGCAAAAGTCATCGCCGTCCTCGGAAGTTCCTCCAACAGCGGCAAAAGCTGGGTCGCAACGGCCCTTTGCCGCCTGCTCGTAAACCGCGGATTCCGAGTCGCCCCGTTTAAGGCGCAAAACATGTCAAACAACAGCGCTGCCACCCCTTGCGGCGCTGAAATCGGACGCGCGCAAGCCGCTCAAGCGGAGGCCTGCCGCTTGCCCCCCAGCCCCCTCATGAATCCGGTGCTCCTCAAACCAGCCGGAAACAGCACCTCCCAACTCGTCGTCCTCGGCAAAGCCAAAAATCACATCCCCGCCCGCGAGTACTACCAACACGTCGAACCCCTCCGCACCATCGCCCATAACGCACTCAATCAACTCCGCACAGACTACGACGTCATCATCACCGAAGGTGCCGGAAGCCCCGTGGAACTCAATCTGATGGAACGCGATATCGCCAACCTCGATCCCGTCCGCCACACCGACGGACGCTGGATTCTCGTGACCGACATCGAAAAAGGCGGCGTATTCGCGCAAGCCGCCGGAACATGGAACCTCCTCTCTGCTCGCGATCAGGATTCATGCATTGGACTGATCGTTAACAAGTTCCGAGGAGACATCTCCCTCTTCTCCAACGCCGGTGAATACTTCCGCGACATCTTCGGAGCCCCCTTCCTAGGAACCCTCCCCTTCGCACCGAACCTGCAACCAGAGAGCGAGGACAGCCTGAGTAACCTCGGAAAAACCGTCTCTTCGGGAGTTGTGGAGATCTCCTCTCGATGCCTCAAAGTCCGCTGGATTCCGTTCCCCAGCGTTTCAAACGCGCAAGATCTCGAACCTTGGTTATGCGATCCCGGCATCGATATTCAGCCAACCGGAAATCCCGTCGAAATCGCGCAGGCCGACATCCTCATCCTTCCCGGTTCAAAAAACACCCTCGCCGATTTTGACTGGCTCACCTCCACAGGTCTCACCGCTTCCGTCCTTCAGTTCGCACAAACGGGACGCCCCGTTATCGGCGTCTGTGGCGGATTCCAAATGCTCGGCGAAACCTTGGACGATCCCCACGCCCGAGATGGAACCGGAGGCGCGCGCTCCGCACTCGGCCTGCTCCCCGTGTGCACCACCTTCAAAGCCAACAAAACCGTTCGCCAAGTCACCGCCGCCTTCGCCGGAGACACTTGGACGCCCTACGAAATCCATATGGGCAACACGCGTCCCTCAACCACATCATCCACCGCAACAACCCCAATATTCACCTGCACAGCAAACACCTCGACAACCTTCACCGAAGGTGTCTGCCAAAGCAACATCCTCGGCACCTACCTGCACGGTTGCTTCGAAAGTCCGGCCTTTCGTCGCCACCTGTGCGCGCTCGCTCGTCCAGACCTTGACGCGCATTCGCTCATTAACCCACAACCCTGGCGCCTCGAAAAAGAACGCATCTACGACGGGATGGCCGACCTCCTCGCCCAGTACCTCGACCTCGAGCCCATCCTCGACCACCTTTCCCGCTAAATGGGTCCCGCTTCCCTCCTCCTCGCAGCCCTCGCTCTCGATATCCTCATCGGCGACCCACGCAACTGGCCCCATCCCGCCCGCATGGCCGGATTTCTCTGCCTCCACCTCGAAGCCGTGCTCCGAAGGATTCGACTCGACGGCCTTCTCGGCGGCCTGCTGCTCCACGTTCTCGTAAACGGTTTACTCATCGTGGCATGGATGATCCTCCATCGCGTCGCCGCACACGCGCACTCCGCCCTCGCCACCGTTCTCGATGTATTCGTCGTCTACCAATGCATCGCCCTGCGAGACCTCGATTCTCACCTGCGCGACGTTTACCGTCCACTCGCGCGCGGCGACCTAGCCCTCGCTCGCGAAGCCCTCTCCCACGTGGTCGGACGTGATGTCGACACGCTCGATGGAAAAGAGATTTCACGCGCAGCCATCGAAACCATCGCCGAAAGCACCGTCGACGCCGTCATTGGTCCCGCCCTCTGGACCCTTTTGCTTGGAGTGCCGGGTGCCCTGCTGTTCCGCACCTCCAATACCCTCGACTCACTCATCGGCCACCGAAACGAACGCTACGAACGCTTCGGCAAATGCGCGGCTCGGTTCGATGATGCCCTCGCATGGATGCCCGCCCGCATGTTCACCTTCATCGGCCTCTTGGCAGGCGGCCCCGCCGGCCTCCAAACCATCCGGCAAGAAGCCGCTCAACACGCCAGCCCAAATGCCGGCCTCCCCGAGAGCCTCGCCGCATGGCAGCTCAACGTGCGCCTTGGTGGAACCAACTTCTACAAGGGCGAACCCGTCGACGGCCCCATCTTCAATCCCGACGGAAACCCGCCAACCGCCGCCAACATCCTGCTCGCCCTCGACTGGATGTGGAAACGTTGCCTCGCCACCCTCGCCGTCCTCATCCTCATCTCCGCAATCGCCCGCCTCGCATGACCTCCTCCGACCCCACTCCCCCCACGCCGTCGACAGACGAATCCACCGAAAACTCCGACTCGCAAGCCAAGCGGCATCGGCTGAAACACGGGGCGTTCCAAATCTACACCGGCGAGGGTAAGGGCAAGAGCACCGCCTCCATGGGACTCATGCTGCGCGCACTCGGTTGCGGGTTTCACGTGTACTACCTGCGCATGATGAAGCCCCGCTGGAAGACCGGCGAACTCGCGCTCTGTCCCACCCTTCACCCCCGTCTCACCTACCGAAACGTCGAACAAGACTGGATCCTGTCTCGCTCCAAACACATCCCTGAACACGTTGCCGCGATGCAAACTGCCTTGGCAAAGGAAATGGACTCCCTCCAGAACGTTCTGACCTCGGCCCACCACGACCTCGTCATCATCGACGAAATCAACTACTGCATCCACCGTGACCTCATCCCCTTGCAACGCGCCATCGACCTAGTCCAAAGCCGTCCCCCCAACGTCGAGCTCGTCTTCACCGGACGATACGCTCCCCCAGAACTCATCGAACTCGCGGACGTCGTCACCGAAATGCGTAAGATAAAACACCACTTCGACCGAGGCGTCGAAGCCCGCAGAGGGATCGAGTTTTAACGCTCTACTCCGGCTGAACGTGTCTCCCGAAATGCCTCCCACCCCGCTCACTCACGGAGTCATTCTGTCCGCGCTCCACAGCGGTTCTGGCAAAACAGCAACAACTTGCGCCCTCCTCGCAGCCCTCGCCCAGCGCGGACTCAACCCGCGCCCCTTCAAAGTCGGCCCCGATTTCATCGACCCGCAATACCACCGCTTCGCCGCAGGAACTTCGTCCCATAATGTCGATCTGCACCTCATGGGATTGGACGGAATCTTGCAAACCCTCGCGCGCCATGCGGACTCGGGCATCGCAGTGGTCGAGGGAGTGATGGGCCTCTTCGACGGAATGTCTCCCCACACGGATGAAGGTAGCACCGCCCATCTCGCCACACTCACCGACTGGCCCGTCATCCTCGTGCTCGATGCCTCAGGCGGCGGACGCACCCTCGCCAAAACCGTTCAATCACTAAAACAAACCCAGGTTCCCCAGCTCGCAGGTGTCATCGTCACAAAATCCGCCGGCCCATCGCATACCGACTACCTGCGCGCCGCGTTCACCAGTTGCGGTATCCGATTGCTCGGCGCACTCCCAAAAAGTTCGCTCCTTGACTGGCAACCTCGTTACCTCGGTCTAACCGCTCCCAGCGAATGTCGCCCAGCGTCCCCTGATGCGCTCGCCGCATTTGCGGATGAACACCTTGACCTAGAGGCCATCCTCGCCACGTGCCAATCTGGACGCATCAATCTACCTAACAGCGCTTTTCATCAGCCGCTCGCAGTCTCATACGAACAACGAACCGTCGCCGTTGCATCCGACGAAGCATTCCACTTCCTCTATCCCGCTTGGAACGAATGGCTGATAAACCAAGGCTTCACCATACTTCCGTTCTCGCCGCTATGTGACGCTCAGCCACCCGCCAACGCTGATGCGCTATTTCTTCCGGGCGGATTCCCCGAGCGGTTTGCTCAGCAACTCGCCGCGAACGAGTCCATGCGATCAGCCATCAAATCGTTGATCCAAAATGGAATGCCGACCTACGCCGAATGCGGCGGCCTGATGTACCTCACCGAGACCATTGTCACCGAAGACGGTCACCCGTTTCCCATGTGCGGCGTTCTACCCGGAACCTCCGCGATGTCGCCCCGATTAAAACACTTCGGGTACTGCCACGCAGGAGACGAACAAATCCCCGGCCACGAGTTTCACCGCTCAGAATGGACGCCTCCCACCGCGTTTTCCCATCACGCGTGGCAGGTAACCCACCGCCGCTCTGGCGCTTCCCGAAAAGAGGGTGCGCGAATAGCAAACCTCCACGCAAGCTACGTCCACCTCCACCCCGCCACCGCCGGCCCGCTGGTTCATCGCATCCTGACGCGCTGAACCAACCAAGCCGGCGGTGCCCATGCTTTATGTCCGGATTTGCAACTCTCCACCGGACGCCCCACCCGCAGGCCCATCCACCCGCACCGTCGCCCCTTCGGGAAGGGTCCCCTCCAACAACCGCATCGAAAGAGGATCCAGCAACCGATGCTGAATCACTCGCTTGAGCGGGCGCGCCCCAAACACCGGATCGTAACCCTCCGCCGCCAATGCCTCGCGCGCAGCGGGTGTCACCTCCAGCTTGCGGCCCTGCGCCTCCAAGCGCTCAACCACACGCCGGAGCTGAATGTCGACAATCCGTGACAAGTCTTCCTCGCGCAACCGATCAAAGATGATGGTCTCGTCAATCCGATTGAGGAACTCCGGCCGGAAATGCTTTCGCAACGCGTTCATCACCAAAGCCTCACGCTGCTCCGCATTTTCCGTCTCCAGAATGTGCTGACTCCCCAGATTCGACGTCAAAATCACCACCGTGTTCTTAAAGTCCACTACGCGGCCCTTCCCATCCGTAATCCGACCATCGTCCAACACTTGCAACAACACATTGAACACATCGGGATGCGCCTTCTCGATTTCATCAAACAGCACCACCGAATACGGCTTGCGCCGAACCGCTTCCGTCAACTGCCCCCCATCCTCAAACCCCACGTATCCCGGAGGCGCCCCAATCAACCGCGCCACGCTGTGCTGCTCCATGTACTCCGTCATGTCCACCCGCACCATCGCCTCAGAGTCATTGAACAAAAACCCCGCCAGCGCCCGCGCCAACTCTGTTTTCCCAACCCCCGTCGGGCCAAGGAATATGAACGAGCCAACCGGACGATTCGGGTCCTGCAACCCCGCCCGCGACCGCCGAACCGCATTGGCAATCGCGCCAATCGCCTTGCGCTGCCCCACCACCCGCTCAGCCAACCGCTCCTCCATCCGTACCAACCGCTCACGCTCACCCTCCTTCAACGAGGTCACCGGAATACCCGTCCATGAAGCCACCACCTCGGCAATATTCTCCTCCGTGATTTCCTCCTGCAGCATCGGACGCCCCCCACCCGCCCCCGTATTCATGCGATCGGTCGCCTCCTTAATCCGCTGCTGAACCTCCGGAATCCTCCCATACTGAATCTCACTCGCCTTTCCCAAATCCCCCGTTCGCTGCGATTTCTCCAACTGCACACGCAATGAATCCAACTCCGCATTCAGCGCGCGCACCTTATCGATTTCGCCCTTCTCCCGCTGCCACTGCGATTTCAACCGACCGCTCTCCTCCTTCACCTCCGCCAACTCCTTCTCAATGCGCCCCAACCGCTCCCGACTCGCCTCGTCCTTCTCCCGCTTCAAGGCCTGACGCTCCATCTCCAACTGCATGCCCTGACGCTCCAACGCATCAATCTCCGATGGCATCGATTCCAACTCGATCTTCAGCCGCGAGGCCGCCTCGTCCACCAAGTCCACCGCTTTATCGGGAAGAAACCGGTCCGTGATATAGCGATTCGACATCGTCGCCGCCGCCACCAACGCCGAATCCGCAATCCGCACGCCATGATGCACTTCATACCGGTCCTTCAATCCGCGAAGGATCGCGACCGTATCCTGCACCGACGGCTCATTCACCAACACCGGCTGAAAGCGTCGCTCCAACGCGGGATCCTTCTCCACGTGTTTACGATACTCGTCCAACGTGGTAGCCCCAATCGTCCGCAACTCGCCGCGCGCCAAAGCAGGCTTCAACATATTCGACGCATCCATCGATCCCTCCGCCGCCCCCGCTCCGACAATCGTGTGCAACTCGTCGATGAAGAGGATGATCGCGCCCTCCGACTCCGTCACTTCCCCGAGAAACGCTTTCAAGCGATCCTCGAACTCGCCCCTGAACTTTGCACCCGCGACCATCGCTCCCAAGTCCAACGAGATGAGCCGCTTGTCTTTCAATGATTCGGGAACGTCACCCGCCACAATCCGTCGCGCCAATCCTTCCACAATCGCCGTCTTCCCCGTCCCTGGCTCACCAATCAGTACCGGATTATTCTTGGTCCGGCGTGCCAGCACTTGCATCACCCGACGAATCTCCGAATCACGCCCAATCACCGGATCAATCTTCCCACGCCGCGCCAACGCCGTCAGATCCCGCCCGTACTTGTCCAGCGTCCCCCGCTTCCCCTCCGGATCCTGATCCGTCACGCGGCGCGTACCTCGCACCTCCTTCACGGCACGCTCCACCGCCTCCAATCGGCCACCCCGCTGCTGCAACAATCGGGACGCCGACGAGCGGCCACCCGCCACCGCGAGCAAGAAGTGCTCGATACTCAAGTAGTCGTCCCCCATCCGAACCCGGTCCTTCTCTGCCGCCTCGAACGTAGCTGACAAATCCCGCGCCAACGCGGCCTGCCCTCCACCCTGCACCGTCACCCGCTTCTGCAAGGCATCCGCCAAGTCGGCCCGCAACGCCGAAACCTTCACCCCCGCCGCCTCCAATATGGGACCCGCAACGCCCTCCTGCTGTTCCAGCAACGCCAACAGCACGTGCTCAACATCCAACTCCGCATGCCCCCGCTGACCTGCCGACTCCGAAGCCGACTGCAACGCCCCCTGAAGCTTATGTGTCATTCGATCAATACGCATATTTAGATAAGTGTTGTCCTCGGTCGTTCCATGACCAAAGGCGGTTTAGTGGCTTACTATACCCGCACATCCCCTGCCACCCCACCCTTCTCTGTGATGCGATAACTTAAAAAGCCATCGTGACGCTTTTAAGACGGCCAAACACGCCACACATCGGCCATTGTGACGCCATTACAAATCACAAAACAATACACGCAAGCCATCCAATCGCTCCTTTACACGGGGACACAGTTCCGGCGGGCAAGCATCCCACCATCACCTCGCGTCAGCTGGGTGCCCCAAACGACCACCCTCCCGCCCTCACCGAACCGGTACAGCGACTAATGCCCGCCTCAAAGCGTCCAATGTCACCGGCTTTCCCAAAACAGCATCCGGTCGAACCTCCACCCCAGTCGCCCGATCCAGTGCGTCGGTCCCAAAACCGGTCATTAGAATCACCGGCTTCAGAAACCCGCCCGCTCGCAACTGCGCCAAGAGCTCCAAACCTGTCATCTCGGGCATCGACTCATCCGTCAACACCACATCCGCATCAAACGCCTTCAACGCCTTAATCGCCTCGGCTCCACTTACCACCGCACGCACCTCGTGCCCGTCGACCCGCAATAACTCCTCCATCAAACCCGCAATAATCGCCTGATCGTCTACCACCAGAATCCGCAAACACTTTGCCACCGCGCTCTGAGCATCCTCCCTCGCCGCATCCGCTTTCCCAACAGAGGGTAACAATAGCGAAAATGTCGTCCCCACCCCCTGCGTACTCATCACCGCGATGCGGCCTCCGTGACGCTCCACCGTCCCATAAACCACCGCCAAACCCAAGCCCGTGCCGTTCTCGCCTTTCGTCGTGAAAAAGGGCTCCAAACAATGGCCCCGCTCCTCCTCGGTCATCCCCACGCCCGTGTCGGACACCGTCACCTCCGTCTCATCCCCAACCTGCCGCGTCCCTACCACAATCTCGCCTCCCGCCGGCATCGCATCCACCGCATTGAAAATCAGGTTCATCAACGCCTCCCGTAACTCCGCCGCATGCCCCATGACCACCCGCGTCTCCCCCAACTCTATCCGTACCCGAATCCCCGGCGCACCACTCCCCTCCCCCCAACGCGGACGTGTCAACTCCACCACCTGCGCCACCAAATCACCCAACGCCAACGGCTCAAACTCATCCCGATTCTCCGCAGGCCGATAAAACTCCCGTAACCGACGCACCACATGCGTCGCATCCCGCGCCGCCATCATCAACTGATCCAAATACCCCGACTCACGCTCCGATTCGCTCCTCCGCAAATGCGGGGCAATCAACTCCGCATGCCCCAAAATCAGCGTCAGTGCATTGTTGAAATCATGCGCAATCCCGCTCGCCATCATCCCCAACGCCCGCAACCGCTCCTGCTTCACCATCTGCGCCTGCGCCGCCTTCAACCGCTCCAACGCCGCTTCCAGCTCCCGCGTCCGCGCCTTCACCATCCGATCCAACAAATCGTTCTGCTCCCGCAACTCCCGCTCTAAAAATCTCTTCTGCAACAGATTGCGCGTCCGAACCATCACCTCCGTGTGGTCCAACGGTTTCGTCACAAAATCGTCCGCCCCAGCCACCAGCGCCCGCCGCCGCGTCTCCATCGTGATATCCGCCGTCAACACCAAGATCGCCGGACGCTCCTCCTCCCCGCGTAACTCCCGAAACCGCTTCAATAAATCAAACCCACTCAAATGCGGCATGTGCAAATCCAACAACACAATGTCCGGATCCCCCTGCATGAACATCACTTCCGCCGAACGCGGATCCACCACCGTCGTCACATGACGCGCCCCCGCCATCTCCAACATCATCTGCAAAAGACGCGTGTTCGCCACCTCGTCGTCGATCACCAAAAATCGCCCAGCCCGCAGTATCGAATCCGGCATG
>JBIIXW010000102.1:0-11395 GCA_044347165.1 Chthoniobacteraceae bacterium | reverse complement strand
CCGCATTTCCTCTCATCTGCTCGGCCTCGGTGCTTTCGCGATGGATACGGGTGCCATGACCGTCTTCCTATACACTTTCACGGAGCGGGAAAAAATTTACAACCTGTGTGAACAAATCTCAGGAGCAAGGTTTACGACCAGTTACACCCGAGTCGGAGGCATGACCCGAGACCTCCCCGATGCTTTTTTCCCAATGGTGCGGAAGTTTTTAGATGAGTTCCCGCCCGCTCTGGATGAAATCGACAGTTTATTGTCGCGAAATCGAATCTTTGTCGACCGTACCAAGGATGTCGGCGTCATCACCCGAGAGGATGCAATTGCCTACGGCCTCTCAGGTCCAAACTTGCGCGGATCTGGGGTAGACCACGACCTCCGGAAGAAACAACCGTACCTCGGATACGAGCAATACGACTTCGATATCCCCCTGGGCTCCGCCGGTGATTGTTACGACCGGTACCTGGTTCGCGTGGAAGAGATGCGCCAATCAGTATCGATCCTGAATCAAGCGCTCGCGAAACTGCCCACTGGGCCAATCACTGTCTCCGATACAAAAAACTTCCCTCCACCGAAAACCTCGGTCCTTACCAAAATGGAGGAACTCATCCACCACTTCATCCTTCACACCGAAGGCATCCAAGCACCTGAAGGAGAGGTCTATTTCGGCGCAGAGAATCCGAAGGGAGAACTCGGCTTCTACATTCAATCAAAAGGCGGTGGGGTTCCCTACCGACTCAAAATCCGAGCCCCTTCGTTCGTCAACCTGAGCATTTTAGATAAAATCCTTCCAGGTCACATGATGAGCGACGTCGTATCAATCTTGGGCTCCCTCGATTTTGTGATGGGTGAATGCGACCGATAAACTCCCCATCACGTCCAACGTCTGAACCCGTCAAACACCCCTGAGAGTGACCCTTTCCCGAAGAAAGCTTCGCCTTGAGTGGACGGCACGCGTCGCAGCCTGCGCGGCCTCTGTGGGATTTTGCGCCTGCAAACCCGAGCTCAAGGACACCAACATCGAGGCGGTGAACTCGCGTCACGAAGCAGCCCAATCCTCCTCGAGGAGTCACCTTTCGCCGAAAGAGGTCGAGTCTATCCTTGGACAACCTACTCGGGTCGAACGCACTGAGTTGGAACTCGAGACGCAAAAGAAACAGATCCCAGTCACCCGCTACTACTACGAGCAAGACGGCAAATCGCTCGAAGTTCATTTCATTGATAACAAGTTGGTTTCGAAAATTCCGAAACTTTCAGACAAGGAACCTGCAAACCGCCCCTGATTTCCCATGACTATCCCCGCCGAGCTCCTATCCCGAATCGACGAAGCCGTTTCTCACTATCCAGTCTCCAAACGGAGCGCATCATTGCCGCTTCTGCACCTGTGGCAGGAACACTTTGGCCACGTCTCAGACGAAGCCGTCGAGTGGATTGCCAACCGTCTCGAACTTCAGCCCATTAACATCCTAGAGCTGGTCACGTTTTACCCGATGTTCCGCCGCGAACCCGCAGGGAAAAAACATATCCGCGTCTGCCGCACGCTCTCCTGCTCAATGGCAGGTAGCTACGAGTTGCGTGATCGCCTTGCCAAGGAAGCGGGGATTGATCTCGATGCCTGGAAAGAAGAGTTTTACGGCCACTCCCACGGAGATCCCGGCAAGTCGAAAGATCCGTCCAAGTGCAGTAGCCACGCGACCCACAATTACGGTCACGGAAATCCAGTAGCCGTCAGTGCCGACGGGCAATACTCGATTGAGTTTGTCGAATGCCTCGCCAGCTGTGGATCCGCTCCCGTTGCGATGGTGGACGACTTGTTTAAGGAGGACATCAAACTCGACGAAGCGAAATCCCTCCTCAGTCTCGCAAAATCAGACGCAACGATCCCAAAAAATCGGCCCGTTCACCCAAGAGAACATCGAATGGTGTTCAAGAACGTCGACCGCAAGGATTGGAAGAATGACATCGACACCTACCTCTCTGACGGTGGCTACGAGGAGTTGAAGAAAGCCCTCGGAATGAAACCCGAGGACATCATCGATCAAGTCAAAAAGAGCGGTCTCCGCGGCCGCGGAGGCGCAGGGTTTCCGTGCGGTATGAAGTGGGGCTTCATCAATCGGAACTCTGGCAAGCCCACCTACCTGATTTGCAACGCAGATGAATCAGAGCCCGGAACGTTCAAGGACCGCTATATCATTCATCAAGACCCGCACCAACTGATTGAAGGGATGGTGATTTCGTGCTTCGCCGTCGGAGCAAAACTTGCCTACCTCTACATCCGCGGCGAGTTCCCCGAAGGCGCACAAATTCTTGAGAAAGCCCTCGCAGAAGCCCGCGCGAAAGGTTTCCTCGGCAAAGACATCCTCGGAAGCGGCTTCGACTGCGAAATCTACGTCCATCGCGGCGCTGGAGCCTACATCTGCGGCGAAGAAACCGGCCTGATTGAATCTCTCGAGGGCAAACGCGCGTACCCACGCATCAAGCCCCCCTACTTCCCAGCTGTCCTTGGCCTCTATCAGTGCCCGACCATCGTAAACAACGTGGAAACGCTCTGCCACGTGAAGCACATCATCCGCATGGGCGGTGAGGAATACGCGAAAATCGGGAAACCAAACAACACCGGCACCCGAATTCTGTGCGTTAGTGGGGACGTTCAGAAACCTGGGTATTTTGAGGTAGCCGTCGGAAGTGTTACTCTGGGCGAACTCATCAATGATCTTTGTGGGGGGCTCAAGCCCGGTCGCAAACTCAAAGCCGTCATTCCCGGCGGAAGCTCCGCGAAAGTTCTAAAAGCGGGTGAGGTGTACAAGGTGAAAGACGCCGAAATCAAACTCGAAGACCTCCCCATGGACTTCGATACCCTCGCTGCGGCCGGCTCGATGGCGGGGTCCGGCGGCGTCATCGTCATGGATGATTCACGGGACATGGTAGAAATCCTGAATAATATCAACGAGTTTTACGCCCACGAATCTTGTGGGCAGTGCACCCCTTGCCGCGAAGGTGCCCAGTGGATGAAGAAAATCACCGATCGGATCGTCGCAGGGGGCGGAGTGGAACAAGATCCGGACACTCTCAAGAACGTGGCGGACAACATCGCTGGGAAAACGATTTGCGCGTTCGGAGAGGCCTGCTCTTGGCCGACGCAGAGCTTCGTTGCGAAGTTCCGCAATGAGTTTACGCAACGGGCAACGAAACCGACTCCCCCCCCGATGCCGCCGGAATACAACGTGGAGGAACTCGTGGCAAATCCCTCCATCCCAGCAGTCCCCGCCCCCAGAGGTAACGGCCACGAGATTATGGCTCCGGCCGCCACCAAGTAATCCGCTCGAACGCAAAACTCTCTCATACGATGACCGCTCCCGCCGAAGTTCCGATGCTCAACGTTCAGATTGACGGAGTCTGGATGCAATTTCCCAAAGGTACCCGCGTGATTGAAGCCTGCTCACAAGCGGGGAAATTCATTCCCCGCTACTGCTACCATCCTCGCCTCTCCGCACCAGGCAACTGCCGGATGTGCCTCGTCGAAATGGGCATGCCAAAAATGAGCCCCGAGCGTAAACCCGTCCTCGGCGAAGATGGCAAACCCGAGATTGCATGGATTCCGCGCGCTCAAATCTCGTGCGCTCAGGACGTTGCCGAAGGGATGGGAATCCGTACCGACTCGCCGATGGTCAAGGAATGCCGCGAGGGAGTCATGGAGTTCCTCCTCATCAACCACCCGCTCGACTGTCCAATTTGCGACCAAGCCGGCGAGTGCCGACTCCAAGAGTTCTCGGTCCAGTACGGAAAATCCCAGTCCCGGTTCCTCGAACGCAAGGTCAAGAAACCCAAAAATATCGAACTCGGGCCGCGGGTGACCCTCGACGCCGAACGTTGCGTGCTCTGCTCTCGTTGCATCCGGTTCATGCGGGAAGTGGGGAAAGACGACGTTCTGGGTTTCGTTGATCGCGGCAGCTTCTCAACCATCGCCTGCCACCCAAACCGCACCCTCGACAGCAACTACTCATTGAACACGGTCGACATCTGCCCAGTGGGTGCCCTGACTTCGACCGACTTCCGGTTCAAAATGCGAGTTTGGTTCCTCAAAGAGACGCGATCCATCGATGTGAACGATGGGCTCGGAGCCAACATCATCATCGGCACCCGTGAAAACCGGATTTACCGGATTACCCCGCGCGAAAACGACGCCGTGAACGGTTGCTGGATTCCCGACTCTCACCGTCTCAACTTTGCGTACGTGAATGGGCCCGATCGCCTTCAGTCTCACACCGTATCTTCAAAGGAAAGCTCCTTGGCGAGTGCTGCAGAAGCAGCCTTGAAAGCCCTCCGTAATGCCGGTGCCGCAGCCTCAATCATCGTGAGTGCTCGATGCACGAACGAAGAACTTTTCCTCGCCTCTCTCCTCGCGAAAGAGCTGAAAACCTCCACCGAAATCGTCCCTCGAATCGGTGAACCCGATGGCATCTTAGTCCAAGCCGATCGGAATCCCAATACCAGTGGAGCCAAGCTCCTCGGCCTCACCTCTGAACCCGGCGCGAGTCTCGAGAAAATCCGGACCGGCGTCCGTTCAGGAAAAATCAAAGCTCTCCTGACGATTGGCGAGGATTTAACCGCCGAAGCAGGCTTCACCTCGGAGGATCTAGGAAAACTCAACTCCCTTGTGGCCATCAGCATCCATTCGACAGCAACGACCCAATCCGCTCACATCACCTTCGCCGGTTCCGCGTGGGCTGAGAAACGCGGTTCAATGGTCAATGTGAAGGGGCGTCTCCAGCGCCTGAACAAAGCCCTTGAAGCTCCAGGCCACGCCGCTGACGACTGGGAAATTTTGGCCGCTCTCCTACGAGCCGCCGGCGGCCGCTCCTTCCACGACCTCGATCAGGTGTTCCACGCTCTCTCACAGGAGTGCGAACCTTTCGCGGGCCTCAACCTTGACCGCATCGGCGATCTCGGAATCCCGCTCGTCACTCGCGTTGAAGCGACCCCTGCAAACGCATAACCCTCTAAAACCATGGACCTCCTCTCCCTGCTCCCATTGGAATCCATCATCGCCTCCGTCGCGAAAACGGCATTCCTCATCTTTGCCGTCGTCCTGCCTCTCGTCTCCTACACCGTCTACGCAGAACGTCGGGTCAGCGCGCTGATTCAAGACCGTGTCGGCCCGAACCGGACCGGCTTCCCGACCTCTCTCCTCGGGTTCGGACGCGACCTCCAACTCTTCCTCGGCGGCCTCGGACAGCCCGTTGCAGACGCAGTGAAGTTTCTGCTCAAAGAAGAGTTCACTCCCGGCCACGTCAACAAGTTCTACTTCTGGCTGGCCCCGTGCTTGGCCATGGTCCCCGCCTTGTCGACGCTTGCGGTCGTGCCGTTTGGAAACTACGTGTACGGCCAAAAGATGGTCATCGCCGACGTGAACGTGGGTATTCTCTACGTCTTCGCCATCGCCTCGATTGGGGTGTACGGAACTGTCATCGCGGGATGGGCGTCCAACTCAAAGTACCCCTTCCTCGGAGGCATTCGTTCCACCTCCCAAATGATCAGTTACGAACTGTCCCTCGGGCTGAGCGCCGTCCCAGTTCTGATGATCATCGGAAACATGAACCTCTCGGATGCCATCACATTCCAAGCGGAAAATGGATGGCTCCTTTTGCCGTTCACTGACGGTCACCTGACCAAACGCGAGTTGTTCCTCGCGATTCCCGTTTTCATCTCCTTCGTCGTCTTCACGATTGCCATGTTCGCCGAAACGAACCGACTCCCCTTTGATTTACCAGAGTCCGAGACCGAGCTCGTGGCGGGCTACCACACCGAGTACTCCTCGATGAAGTTCGCCCTCTTCTTCCTCGGTGAATACGCGGCCATGATCGTGGGGTCCTCCCTCATCGTCGTTCTTTTCCTTGGTGGCTGGCACATGCCATTCATCCCGGCAAACACTCTTGAAAGCTCGAAGAGCATCGAAGGCATCCTGCACGGACTCCTCCACATCACCTGCTTCTTCGCAAAAGTGGCAGCATTGCTCATCTTTTTCATCTGGGTCCGTTGGACGCTTCCCCGCTTCCGTTACGACCAGTTGATGAAACTCGGCTGGCTCTACCTCTTTGAAATTGCACTGGTGAACATCTTCATCACCGCGGCAATCATCGCCCTCGTCAAATAACCTCACCCACCTGACACCATGGCCTACACCGTACGTCGTCCGAACCTGACTTTCTGGGAAAAACTCTACCTTCCCAACATCATCGCCGGACTGCTCATCACGCTGAGACACTTCCTCGACGGCATTCAGGGCCGCAAAAAGGTGACGATGCAGTATCCCGAAGAAAAATGGGATGCAGAGCTTCCCGAGCACTACCGAGGTGCTCCAACCTTGGTTAAAGACGAACATGACCGCGAGCGCTGCGTTGCTTGCCAGCTTTGCGAGTTCATCTGCCCACCCCGTGCCATCAAAATCACGCCTGGCGAACTCCCCGCGGAAAGCAAGTTCTCCAAGGTTGAGAAGTTCCCGCAGGAGTTCCAAATCGACATGATTCGGTGCATCTACTGCGGAATGTGCGAAGAGGTTTGCCCCGAACAAGCAATCTATCTCCGGAAAGATTACGCGATCACCGGCGAGAGCCGCGCAGAGATGGTTCACAACAAAGCCAAACTCTACGAACTGGGCGGAACGATGCCAAATCTCGTCCACAAGTGGAACCCCGAGAAGTAATCAACACTTCCCCAACCCATCCTGTTCATGTCTCCCGTACTCTTCTGGCTTTTCACCTTCCTCATGCTGGCCTTCGGCGTCTCGGTTGTGGTCAACCGCAACCCCGTCGCGAGTGCCCTCAGCCTCGTCGTCTCATTCCTCTGCCTCGCCGCACTTTTCGTGGGGTTGGACGCGTTCTTCATCGGCACCATCCAAGTCCTCGTTTACGCGGGCGCCGTCATGGTGCTGTTCCTCTTCATCATCATGCTCCTCGACCTCAAAGCTGAAACGAGACGAAAACTCAACCTTCCCGCCGTCGTTGGCGGATCCGTCATCACGGCTGGCTTCCTCGCCCAGCTCTTCAGCGTCCTCAAAGTTTTCAACCTCGGCTCGCAACCCTTCCCGCCGATCGACGCCACAAAAATCAACGACGTCGCCTCGGTCGGCAAAACACTCTTCACCGCGTACAACCTCCCCTTCCAAATCGTCGGCACTCTCGTGCTCGTCGCCACCGTCGGTGTCGTCGTGTTGTCCCGCCGCGAACTTAAATGACCTTCCTCAACGTGAATACGCTCACCCTTAATCACTACCTCCTCGCGAGCGGACTCCTCTTCGCCGTCGGCTTCGCAGGTGTCATGTTACGCCGCAACATCATCACCATTTTCATGTGCCTCGAGCTCATGCTGAACGCCGCAAACCTCTCGCTCGTCGCCTTCTCACGCTTTCGGGTCAATGAAGCTGGTTTACCCGATTACAACGCGCAAGTGTTGGTCTTTTTCATCATCACCGTCGCTGCCGCTGAGGTCGCTGTCGGATTGGCCATCATCGTTGCCCTCTACCGAGCGCGCCGAACCACGCATGTAGAGGATCTCCAAACCCTCAAATACTGACCCGCACCCCTTTTCCTATGCCGTCTTCCATCCTTTGGTATGTGCTGCTTAGCCCGTTGCTCAGCGCACTGCTCATCCTCCTCTTCGCACATCGGTCTCGAGGTGCCAGCGTGTTCCTCAGCCTCGCCGCCGTTGCGATTTCATTCGGCTCTGCCGTGTGCGCGTTCCTTCATCCGCAAGAGGCGCTCGCAACCGGATTCAACTGGGTTGACCTCGGTGAATCCTTGAAAGTCTCCATTGGCCTGCAAGCCGATCCGATGTCCAAGGTCATGCTCCTCGTGGTGACCGGCATCGGTTTGTTGGTTCACCTTTACTCCGCTGCCTACATGGCGGATGACCCCTCCAAATCACGTTTCTTCGGCTCGCTCTCGCTCTTCATGTTTTCCATGTTGGGCATCGTCCTCGCCGACAACCTCGTGATGCTCTTCATTTTCTGGGAACTCGTCGGGGTTAGCTCCTTCCTCCTCATCGGCCATTGGTTCGAAAAACGATCCGCCTCGGGAGCCGCTAATAAAGCCTTCCTCACAAACCGCATCGGTGACTTCGGTTTCATGATTGGCATCCTGCTCGTCTGGCACGCCACTAACACCGTGAACATCGCCGAACTCAAAACGGCCTCTGACAAACTCATCGCGCATCCTGAGATTCTGACCGCAGCAGCCCTTTGCCTCTTCTGCGGAACCATCGGAAAATCAGCCCAGTTCCCGTTGCACGTCTGGCTACCAGACGCCATGGAAGGCCCGACCCCGGTGTCTGCGCTCATCCACGCGGCAACCATGGTTGCGGCCGGCGTCTATCTCACCGCACGGCTGTTTTTCCTCATCGAACCATCGCCGACCGCCCTCTCGATCATCGCCGGCATCGGGGCCGTGACCGCCGTGCTCGCCGCTCTGATGGCCACGCAACAGGACGACATCAAGCGCATCCTCGCCTATTCGACCCTCTCTCAACTCGGCTACATGGTCGCAGCCGTCGGTGTCGGAGCGCCGGCTGCCGCGATGTTCCACCTCTTCACCCACGCATTTTTCAAGGCACTCCTCTTCCTCGGTGCAGGTTCCGTCATCCACGCAATGCATCACGAACAGGACATCTGGAAGATGGGCGGGCTCCGCGCGAAAATGCCGCTCACCTTCAATACGTTCGTGATTGGAACGCTCGCTCTCACGGGTTGCCCGTTCTTGGCAGGCTTCTTCTCGAAGGACGCCATCCTGATGGCTGCGTGGGATAAAAGTCCCCTGATTTTCTGGCCAGCACTCGTCACGGCCGCGCTAACCGCCTTCTACATGACTCGTCTCGTCATCGTGGCCTTCTTGGGCTCGCCGCGAAGTGAGTCAGTCTCTCACGCGCATGAATCACCTGCGTTGATGACCCTTCCGCTCATCATCCTCATGATTTTGTCAGTGATTGGGGGATATTCCGCGTTCGCCGAGCGGATTTTTGGTCACGACCTCTTCCACCAAGTGCACGCCGCCCCACACTCCAACACCGTGCTGGTGCTGGCGCTCAGCTCCTTTGTGGTAGGAACCGCTATCGCATGGCGAGTTTACAGTCACCGAAACCGTGACCCGTTGAGCATCTCGCTCTTCAAAAACCGCTTCTACTTCGACGAGGTCTACGAATCTCTCATTCGAGGAACGCAAGAGATGCTGGCGTCCTTCTTGGCGTGGTTCGACGAATACATCGTGGGAGGCGTGGTCGTTCGAGGCATCAGTTCCACCGTTTGGGGCGTGGGGTATCTCGTCCGCCTCACCCAACTGGGCAACTTGCAAGTTTACACCCTCCTTTTCGGACTCGGCACCCTAGTGCTCCTGTTCCTGATCAATCGATAACCAACCCCTCTTCTCACCGTGCTTACCGCTCTCCTCATCGCACCGATTCTGGCGGCTCTGGCGTTGCTTGCCGGATTCGGCGACCGTCGGCTCGCCCGATACACCGCCATTGCGCAGCTCATCGCCGCCGCGTTTATCACCTTCACCTACGACCGAGCCGCCGGAGGTTTTCAGTTCGCCTCGTCATCCGGCCCGCTCTTCCCGGGGACCGACCTTGCATTTTCCCTCGGAGTGGACGGACTCGGCGTGGTGATGCTGCTTCTGACGTCTTTGGTGACCGTCGCAGCCACTTGGTTCATTCCCGAAATCGGTGCGCGGCAAAACCTGCTTGATGCCTCGGTGCTGCTCATCAGCGCGGGATGCACCGGCGCGTTTGCTTCGAAGGATTTATTTTTCTTCTATGCGTTTCATGAACTGGCGCTCATCCCAACCTTCCTCTCGATTGGGATTTGGGGCAGCGGAGAACGCCAATCCATCGCTTGGAAAATCACCATTTATCTCGCACTCGGCTCTATCATCTTGCTCGTAGGCCTCTTGGACCTCTACCTCGCGATTCCTGAAGGAATGCGCACCATGGATCTCGCAAAGTTGGCCGAACTTGGCAAAAAAGGCGTCATTCCAGCTGCCGCCCAAGGGCGCCCGTTCCTCTTCCTTCTGACGGGATTTGGAATCTTGGTTTCACTGGTCCCCTTCCACAGCTGGGCCCCCTCCGCGTACGCTGCTGCACCGGCCCCTGTGGGGATGTTGCACGCCGGCGTGCTCAAGAAGTTTGGTCTCTACGGCCTCATGCGTCTCGTCGTTCCCCTTCTCCCAGAAGGAGCGGCTCAGCCCGTCATCGGGAACTGGACCGGCATGGATCTCCTCCTTCTGTGCATCATTGGTAACGTGCTCTACGCCGGCTTGGCCACGATTGGGCAGCGGAAACTCGACATGCTCCTCGGATTCAGCAGCGTCATGCACATGGGGTACGTATTTCTCGGAATCGCGGCCGGAAATCTGATTGGCCTTTCCGGAGCCGCCGTCCTGATGTTCGGCCATGGCCTCTCGATTGCCATTTTGCTCGCCATCAATGGCCTTATCCGAGAATCAGAAGAGACGACCGCAATCGACCGGTTGGGTGGCCTCATGAAAAAGGCGCCCGCCATCGGCGTGCTGTTCGCGTTTGCAACCTTCGCCGCGATTGGTCTCCCCGGCTTTGCAAACTTCTCCGGTGAAACCCTCGTGTTTTTCGGTGCGTTCAAGGCCTCGGGAACCAGCTTCATCCGTGGAGCGACCTTCGTAGGACTCTGGGGCGTTGTCATCTCGGCGGTGTACATGCTCCGAGCTTACCGAAACGCTTTCTTGGGCGAGGCCCGAGAAGGAACGCGACTCGTCAGCCCCGGCTTTCTGGGTCACTGGCCCCTCATCCTGCTAACCGTTGCCCTTCTCGTGGTCGGCGTACTCCCCAACTGCCTCCTCAACCTCGTCAAACCGACGCTCCAAACCCTCATCCGCTAAGCGCCCGCCATGTTTCAAGCTATCACTCTGGAAATCGCAGTTCTCGTCCTCGGCTTCGTGCTGCTCGGGGTCGAGTCATTCTCGAAAGCCCCATCCCGAAAGGGACTGGCCAACGCAGGCATCTTTGCCCTCGGCTGGATCCTCCTTCTGTCCTTCTTTGTTCAAGGCAACCCGACTCAAGTGGAGCCCGGATCGTTCTGGAACTTCTACTCGGCGGACTTAACCGCCCTTTTCTTCAAACGGCTCGCTATCGTTGCGACCATCGGCGTGCTGATTCTCGCCCGCGACTTCGAGGGGACCCTCAAACGCTTCATCCCAGCAGAACGACCGGGCGCTGGAACCGGCGAGTTCTATTGCCTCCCAGTCCTGACCTGTGCCGGTCTGATGCTGATGGCATCGGCAACGGATTTGGTCCTCGCCTTTGTTGCGTTGGAGCTAGTGACCATCTCCTTCTATGTGTTGGTTGCCTACCTCCGCGGCCAAAGCGAATCGCTGGAGGCAGG
>JBIIXW010000259.1:0-3542 GCA_044347165.1 Chthoniobacteraceae bacterium | reverse complement strand
GCCGCGGGGGGGCGCGCGGGGCCAACGTTTTGACAAAGGTTGGGAACAACACGTTGACGTTGACCGGTGCGAACACGTTCAGCGGGTTGACGCTTGCGTTGGGGAACGTGGTGGTGTCCGGAGCGGCGGGAGCGGTTGGGACGGGGGGGAATACGACGATTAATCCGGGGCCGGTTTCGGCGGGTCTCCCCGTGACGACGTTGACGTACGACAACAGCGGGACGGCGTTCAACACGAGGACGGGTGGGGGGCGTTCTCTGGTGTTGGGTGGTGGCCGGTTTGTCTTGCAGGGGAACGCGTCGACGCCGGTAAACGAGTCGGTGACGACGGGAGGGATTCAGATTAACAACCAGCAGAACGTGGTGACTCTCGTGAACGCGGGGGCGAACGTGCAGTTTACGACGACAGGGGCTGGGACCATTACGCGAAACGTGAATGGAACGGCGTTGTTTAGTGGAATCGCGGCCACGGCGGCTTCGGGGATTACTCTGGGGACGGGAGTAACGACATTGGGCCAGGCGGGGGCAAACGCGACTGCGAATCGTGCGATTGTGCCGTGGTTGGTGGTGGATGCGTCGGCGTCGGGAACGGGGACGAGCTTCGTGGTGTCGGAAACGACGGCGGGACTAGGGGTGCGTGCGTTGAATGCGGCGACGGAAATGACGACGAATACTTTCACTGCGAACAACAACTTGCGATTGAACAATGCGACGGCGTTGTCGGCGGGTGCAGCGGCGACGGCGTTGACGACGACGGTGGTGAACTCGCTGACGTTTGATACGGTGGCGGCGCCATCGTTGGTTCAGAACGCGTTCCGGAATACGACGTTGGATAGCGGCGGGATTTTGGTGGTGAACGGGACGACGGGCGCGGAGATTACTGGGTTTGGGAGTGGGATTGGGCGCGGGGCAATCAATGCGAACGCCAACCGGGAGTTGATTGTTTACTCTGCGGGTAACGCCCAGTTGACGATTGGGGCCGCCGTGGGTGGTGCGGTGGCACCGAGTACCGGTGGGTTAACCAAGTCAGGGGCTGGGACGTTGGTTTTGAACAATCCGAACGGGGCGAACTACTCGGGGGTGACGACGCTGAATCTGGGAACGTTGCAGGTGGGAGGTTCGGGGCCGCAGAACACGTTGTTTTACAAGTTTTCGACGCCGCCGTTGGTCAACGCGACGACGTCCTCGCAGCAGGCGGACGCGTTTGTGGTGAAC
Source organism: Chthoniobacteraceae bacterium (assembly GCA_044347165.1). Classification (GTDB taxonomy): domain Bacteria; phylum Verrucomicrobiota; class Verrucomicrobiia; order Chthoniobacterales; family Chthoniobacteraceae; genus JBEEPE01. The sequence goes on along the minus strand of JBIIXW010000259.1, from coordinate 2,328 downwards.
GCGGGGGCGACCTTTGATTTGAACGGCAAGGGTCAGGTGGTTGGAGATTTCTTGAGTCGGGGTACGTTGCCTGGGACGGGTGGCGTGGTGACGAACACGTCGGGCACGGCGGCGACGTTTACGACGACGCTGGGGGCGGCGCGCGAGTTTGCGGGATCGATTAACGGGAACTTGAACTTTGTGAAGAGCGGGACGGCGCAGTTGACGTTGCGCTCGGACAACGCGTTGACGGGGAATGTGACGGTGATGGGGAACATCCTGGCGTTGGTGGATCAGGGGACGTTCTCGGGGATGGGGGCTGGGGATACGGTGAGTGTGAGGAACTCGGTGTTGCGTTGGGATGACAGCGGGCTGCAACGGGTGGCGAACCGGATTTCGAGTGCGGTGGCGTTCAGTTTGGATGGGGGGGCGTTTGATTATGTGAGCCGGGCGGGAATGAGTGACGAGGTGACGTTGGGAGATTTGGCGGTTGTGGGGGGCACTGGGGTGATTCGTATGAGCCCTGGGGCGGGCACGTTTGGTCAGGCGACGTTGAACTTGGGTGGCACGTTTACGCGGGCGACGGGCGCGACGCTGGCGCTGGTGAGTGGGGGCGGGCTGATGGGGGCCAATCCGTTTGTGACGGCGAGTGCGGCTGGGTTGACGACGAATACGAACGGGATGGTGGGCGGCTGGCTGGTGGTGAACGCGTTGGATGGGGTGTCGACCGCGGCGAATCTTGGGTTTGGGGTGTACGATCCGGTGGTGGGGCTTCGGTCGATGAACTGGCAGGAGCAGGTCATTACGTTTGCGGGAGCGTCGGGGACGAGCAACGTGCGGTTTACAGGGACGCAATCGGTTTTGTCGGGCGGGCAGACGGTGAACTCGTTGACGTTGAACAACGGGTCGGCTCAGGTGAACTTCCTCGGTAACGCAGACACGTTGACGCTGGCGAGTGGAGGTTTGTTGGGTGGATCGGATAACAATGCGCGCACGATTGGGTCCGCGGGGGTGCGGGGTCGGTTGACCTCAGGCACGGGCGAGTTGTTCCTAACGAATGGGTCGAATGCCTTGACGATTAACTCAGTGATCACGGGGACGGTGAATCCGGTGCTCTCGTCGGGCGGGATTTCGACGGGAGCGCAGGTGAACCTGACGAACTCGAACACGTATACGGGGACATTGTATGCGAACGGGGTGTTGGCGCATTTGTCGGCGTTGAACGTGGCGGCGAGTGTGATTTCGAGTAGTGTGTCGAGTCCGACGGTGACGGTGTCGAGTGTGCCGGCGGGGTTGGAGGTTGGGGCGGCGTTTTTGGGGAGGACGGTGACGGCGATTTCTGGGACGACGGTGACGTTGAATGGGAACGCGAACTTTGCGGTGACGCCGGGGACGGTCTCTGGGATGGCCACGACGAATGCCAATAACACGGTAACGGTTGCTAGCACGGCTGGGTTGTATGCGGGGATGAATGTGACGGGGACGGGGATTCCGGCGGGGACGACGATTAGCGCGGTAACGAGTGGGACGCAGTTCACGTTGAGTGTGAATGCGAATGCGACGGCGTCTGGGCAGACGTTGACGTTTTATCCGACGACGTCGGTGCCGGTGTATCCGGCGGGGGTTTTGGGTGGGAATGCGGTTACGGGGGATGTGGTGGTGACGGGTGGGACGACGAGCGGGACGGATGCGGCGCAGGCTGGGAATGCGCGGTTGCGGTTATTGGCGGCGGAGCGCATTGCGAACACGGCGACGGTGACGGTGCGTGGGGGTGCGTATTTTGATTTGAACGGGTTTGATGAGACGATTGCGAATCTGGTGTTTAACAGTCAGGGGGGGTATCGCGATGCGGGGCCGTTGGTATTGACGGGGGCTGGGAAGCTGACGATCACGGGGAACATTACGGCGACGGGGTTGGATGATGTGCGGGGGGTGCCGACGATTGGTGGGCGGGTTGGGTTGCCGGCGGCGACGACGATTCAGGTGGATCAGGTGGCTGGGGCGCGGGTGTTGGGAACGCGCGGGGACGCGAACGAGCAGGTTGGGTTGGCGTTGAATGCGTATTTGACGGGGAACAGCGCGATCACGAAGACGGGGAACGGTGCGTTGCAGTTGGGCGGGAACAGTTTGGCGAGTTTGACGGTGGACGTGACGGCGGGTTCGGTGGTGTTGGGTGCGAACACGGGGTCGTCGGTTTCGAACTATCCGAACATGCAGGTGAACTTGAGTGGCGCGAACACGATTTTGGATATGCGCGGGAACACGAACATGCAGTTGGGCTCGGTGGTGAGTAGTCAGAGCACGAGTGTGATTAAGAACTTCAACCTGACGACGGCGGCGACGTTGGTG
>JBIIXW010000211.1:0-3565 GCA_044347165.1 Chthoniobacteraceae bacterium | reverse complement strand
TGGCTGCAACTCGACGGGAGTGCATCATCTCTGCGCAACCGGCGATGACGGCGGTTGCGGCGGAGAGCGCAAGGATCTTAAGGATGGCGGGATCGGTCACCATGGGGTGAAGCGCAGGCCGAGGAGGGAGAGGGTGTAAAGGGCGAGGCTGGCGAGCCCGGATAGCGCGACGGGTCGGTACCAATCAACCCAGTCATCGAGCACGGGTTTGAATCGTGCAGACTGCATGCGATCGATTTGTTGAAAGACGGTGGCGAGGGCGGTGGGGTCGTCGCCGCGAAAGACCTGTCCGCCAGTGCGCGACGTGATTTCGAACATACTGGGTTGGGCGTCGGTGCCGATGAGGACGGTGAACACGCGCACCTTGGCTTGAGCAAGTCGTTCTGCGGCTTCGCGTTCGCGGGTTCCGTTGAAGTCGCCGGAGAGTCCATCGGTGACGAGGATGAGGATGCGGTCCCCTTCTGGCAGGGATTCGAATCGATCGACACAGGCGTCGAGGGCGGAGGCAATCATGGTGCCGCTGAACCATTCTGGAAGATTGCGTGGGCGGAGGAGTTCGAGCGCGTTCTTCATTGCGGACAGGTCCTTGGTGGGGGGGAACCAATGAAGGTGATCGATGCCGAAGATGGAGAGGCCGAAGGCGTCCCCTTTTCGGTGGTTGCAGAAGTTTCCGACGGCCTGCATGGCGGCATCGAATCGCGTGGGAGCGCCGGGAACGGGAGCTTCCATGGAGCCTGATACGTCGACGAGGAAGAGGATGTTGTTGAGGATGCGGTGATGGTTGGGCGGCGCGGTTTTCCGTGGGCCGGCGAGCAGGAGAATGGCGCTGGCGAGGAGGAGAGCGGGGATGGTCTCTAAGAGGCGTGCGAGGCGGTGTGAAGTGGGGGCGTGCTGGAGTTGGGAGTGGTCGATGGGCAGGGTGAGGCGCAGTTCGGCGCGCCGGAGTTGCCAGACGATCCACACGAGGGGGATGACGAGGAGGGTGAGCAGCTCGGGATGATGAAAGGTCATGAAGCGGCCTCCTTTTGGCATTCCTCGGGAGCATCGATGGCAGCGTAGGGGGAAAGGACCGCGGTGACTTCCTCTTCGGGAATGACGGGTTCGGGGCGATGGATCCATGAGTCCATCGTTTGGAAGAGTCGACCTGCGTCTGGGTGTTTTCGGATGGCGCGCATTTTCTCGATGGCCGTGAGTTTTTGGAGACCGAGTTGCTGGGACCAATACTGGAGGAAGATGCGTTCGAGGCGGGCTTTTCCGGGGATGTCGAGGTCGCCGGACGCGGCGAGTTGGACGAGTGGGCGCAAGATTTCTGCGAGGGTGGGGGGAGGTGGAGGGGGGGCTGGAGCAGGTTGGGGGACGGGCTTTTTTTTGTAAAAAAGGCGCACGCCGGCGGCGGTCCAGAGGAGGCCGAGGAGAATCATCCAAGTGTTGTAGCGAATGGGGGGTGGGGTGCGCGGGAACGGCATCCCGAGGAGGGTGGTTTGGTCGGGGTCCGTGACGCGGGCGAGGATGGTGACGGGGTGGGGTTCGTTGCTTCCGAGGGGGGTGTCGTCGGGGAAAACGAGGTAATCGGAGAGGTTGAAGCTGCCTGGTTCGAGCGGGGTGAAGGCGACTCTGTAAATGAAGCGTCCGTCGGAGAGGGGGCGAATGGCGATGACGCGCAGGATGAGGGGAGATTGCGGGTCGATTTGTTTGGCTTGGAGGTTGCCTTTGGAGAGGACGAGATCGGTTTCGCTTTCGATGCCGATGCGGAGGGCTTCTTGGCGAACTGCGAGGAGGGTTTTTGGATCGGTTTTTGGGTTGGGCGCGGGGGCGGTAAACTGGGCTGCGAGCGGAAGAATGAGGGTTCCGAGAGCGAAGAGGAGAAGGCCCCGGCGGGTTTGCGCTCGCGTTGGGTGGTTCGCGGATGGGCGGCGGCCCTGTGGCGTGGGGTTGGGGGAGGAACCGGTCATGGGATGATTATGCGCGGGAGGATCTTCGGCGCGACCTGTCAGAGAGGAATCTTGCGAGGGCGGGGAGGTAGGGGCGGTGGATGGGGATGTGGAGGCTGTCGATGGCCGATTGGGCCAGCGGAGTGAGGCGGGGGATGGGGGAGGGCTTGGATTGTAGGCCGAGCGTGAAGGTTCGACCGGTTTCGGCTTCACCGGAGCGGAGGATGGCGTGTTTGGGGAGGGAGGTTTCTGAGGGATCGCTGAGTTGGAGGACGAGAACGTCGTGGCGTTGGGCGGCGTTGCGAAGGGCGGGGATGGCGTCGGGGTCGTGTAGGTCGGTCAATGCGACGAGAAGGCTTTTGGCGGGGAGCGAAGGGAGGAGGGCGTTGATTCGTTGGGCGACGACAGTTTTTGGGGAGGGGGGAAGGGCGCGGATTTCGTTGAGGGTGTTTAGGAGGTGGTTCCGTGAGGCTGAGGGGGGGCGATGGAATCCGAGTGACCCGAGGCCGGCAAACCCGACGGGATTGACGCGGTCAGTTGCGGCGAGAGCGATGCCACCGGCGATGAGGCAGGCTTCCTCAAACTTTGATGTGCCGGGCACGGAGGAGATCCGCATGGAGCGTGAGTCGTCAATGAGGAGGATGACGGGAATCTGTCGGGGTGCTTCGTATTCTTTGAGGAACGGTTTTCCGGTTCGGGCGGAAACGCGCCAGTCGATGTGGCGTACGGGGTCTCCGGGTTGGTAGGGGCGCGATTGATCGAACTCGATACCAGCGCCGCGGAACCGAGATGATTCTTGTCCGAACACGAGAGCGTCTGCGATGGCGCGGATACGCAGGGTGAAGGTTTTTGGATCCAGAGGGGGTGGCTGGCTGGAGGCCATGGCGCGGGGTGGCGGAAGGGCGGTTAGGCGAGATGGTCGAGGAGATGGTGAAGGACGGATGCTGGGGTTTGCCCGTTTGCGACGGCCTCGTAACGGAGGCGGACCCGATGTAGCATGGTGTCTTCGGCGAGCGCGAACAGGTCGTCAGGCACGACGTAGTCGCGGCCGTTCAGGAAGGCGCGGGCGCGGCTCGCTTGAACGAGGGAAAGGGCGGCTCGGGGTGAGCAGCCGAGTTCGAGATCGGGGTGGTTTCGGGATGCGTCAACGAGGGCGACGCAATGTTTGATAAAAACGTCGCTCACGTGAACGTTTTGGACGGCTTCCATGGCGTGGAGGAGGTCGGCAGCCGAGGCGACGGGTTGGTCTTGGATGGCGTCGAAGGCGCTTTTTGGGACGGCTCCCGATTCGGTTTTTCGGAGGCCTAGGGCGAGTTGGCGTCGAAGCACTTCCTCCTCTTGATCGGGGGTGGGGTAGAAGAGTCGGTGGCAGAGCATGAAACGGTCGAGCTGGGCTTCGGGGAGTTCGAAGGTACCTGCCTGTTCGACGGGGTTTTGGGTGGCGATGACGAGGAAGGGCGTTGGGAGGGGATGGGTGACTTTTCCGATGGTGACTTTGCGTTCCTGCATGGCTTCGAGGAGCGCGCTTTGGACTTTGGGCGCGGCACGATTGATTTCGTCCGCGAGGAGGATGTTGGTGAAGACGGGACCGAGTTGAGTGGTGAAGCCGCCGGTGCCGGGGAGGAGGATTTCTG
>JBIIXW010000101.1:0-11485 GCA_044347165.1 Chthoniobacteraceae bacterium | reverse complement strand
GCAGCAACTCCCCCCAAAAAAAGCGCGCCCGACACAAAAGCCGCCCCCTCCAAACCAACAGCCAAACCAACGGCCAAAACCGCCTCTCCCCCAGCCAAACCCACCCCAAACGTCGGGTTCGATCTCCTCATCAAAAATGGTACCCTCCTCGACGGCACCGGAGCTCCCGCCCTGCGCGCCGATATCGCCATCAAGGACGGAAAAATCGCCGCTATCGGCTCCCTCGAAGCCACAGCCACCGATTCCATCGACGCCGAAAATCTCACCGTCGCCCCCGGCTTCATCGACGTGCACACCCACGCCGAAAATGAAGTCAAAGGCGCCGTCGGCGGCGACGACATCCTCTCCATTCCCGAAGCCGAAAACTTCGTTCGCATGGGCGTCACCTCCATCATCACCGGTAACTGCGGCCTCTCCTCCTCTCAAATCCGGACCTTCCTCGACGCCGTAGACTCCACCCACCCCGCCATCAACGTCGGAACCCTCGCCGGACACAACACCCTCCGCCAAGCCGCCATGGGCGGCATCCTCCGACGCCCCCCAACCCCCGAAGAGCAAGACCGCATGCGGTCCCTCCTCGAAGAAGCCATGCAAGCCGGCGCGTTCGGACTCAGTACCGGCCTCATCTACGTCCCGGGCTCTTTTTCCACCACCGACGAACTCGTGGACCTCGCGAGAACCGCAGCAGAACACGGCGGCATTTACGCCTCCCACATGCGCTACGAAACCACTCGCATCTTTGAAGCCCTCGACGAAGTCGTCCGCATCGCTCGAGAGGCCGGCATCCGAGCCCAAGTTTCTCACCTCAAACTCAGCGGGCCATCCGCTTGGGGCAAAGCCCCCGAGGTTCTCGCAAAACTAAACGCCGCCCGCTCAGAAGGACTCCAAATCACCCACGATTGCTACGCCTACACCTACTCCAGCACCGGACTCGCCCAGCTAATCCCCGACGCAGCGCGCGAGGGCGGACGCGATGCATTCCGAACCCGTATCGCCCATCCTGAGGAGCGAGCCGCGATTATTGCAGAAATGTCTGAAATGCGAAAGCGTTGGGGCAGAACAGACTACGCCTACGCCACCGTCGCCCGCTACGACAGTGACCCCTCGCTCCAAGGAAAGAACATCGCCGACGCCGCACGCCAAACCCTCGGCTCGGACACGCTCGACGCCCAAATCGAACTCCTGTTCCAAATCGAAGCCAACGGCGGTGGAAGCGGAGTTTTTCAAAACATGAATCAGCCGGACATGGTCGCCTTCCTGTCCCACCCCATGACCATGATCGCCAGCGATGGCAGCCCGCGCCGACTCGGCGAGGCGATGCCTCACCCACGCAGTTTCGGCAATAATGCACGAGTCATCGCTCAACATGTCCGCGGCCACGGAACACTCCTCCTCGAAGAAGCCATTCGCAAAATGACCAGCCTGCCTGCCGACACCTTTCGCATTCAAAACCGCGGACGAATCGAGGTCGGCGCCATCGCAGACCTCGTGATTTTTGATCCAAACACCGTGACAGATCGTTCCGAAGTCGGCGATCCCCACCACCTCAGCGAAGGATTTACAACCGTCCTCGTGAATGGCGTCCCCGTGCTTCGCGACGGAAAAATGACCGGTCAACGCCCCGGAAAATCCCTCCGCCTCGAGTCGCATCCGTGACTCGCTCCCGCCACCCTCTCACGCCAAAGCCGCGCGCAACGCTGCCCCCGCTTGCTCCGGAAGCACCGGATTCACGCGCACCCCAGATACCCTCTCGTTGCCACCCTCAGGGAAAACAATCGGCGCAATCTCGATCTGCCAACGAAAGGCATGACTCAACCCAGCATACGCTGGTTCCTCACCCCACCGCGGCGGCGCCGTCACCAACCGGATTTGGAGCGGCGCCTCGTCCGTGAGATCGGAAACCAAGGGAACCAACGTAGCCATCAAGCCTGCCAACTCATCGATTTCGTCATCTCCCACCTCGTGAAAAACCGGCTCCTCTCGAAACGGAACCAACACCACCGAGTAGGGAGCCTCGGAGGCATAGGGGCACCACGCTGCAACGTGCTTTCCTCCCGTTACCCAACGCACCTGCCGGTCTCTTTCAAAGGCAATCACCTCCTCAAAAAACGAACGCCCCACGCGACGTCGCAGCGCAATCGCATTCTGTAAAATGCGCTCTAACCGCTCAGGAACAATTCCAAGCGCCAATAAATGTCCCACCGAGTGCCCAACCGTCCCCCCCGCCGCAAAACCCACATTCTCAGAGACGAAAAAACTCCGAAGTCGAAGATCCTTCACCAAATCAACCATCCGCGCCCTCCAAGCCCGCAAAATCTCGCGCCACCCCTCCCCCGTATGGGCCTCCACCGAACGCTCATCGCGAGCATTCACAATCACCTCGTGCGCCCCCACCGCGTCACAACACACATACGGACCCTCCGCATGGAAAACCCCATCCCCCTCCACCCTCGCCAACGGCATCGAGTTGGGAACCACGCGCACCGCCCAATCTGCCCCACGCCCCCCGTCATAAAGCGTGTGCGGACACCTCGTCTCCGCCCCCGCAACAAACGGACTCTCCACATTCCAGGGGGCACCCAACGTACGATGTCCCGACTGAAACCTCGGCAACCCTGCACGTGACTCGGCAAACAACACGTACTCCCCCGTCAGCGGATTCTTCCGAAGCTCGTTGCGATGCATGACGCCACATTGCCACGAAGCAGAGATTCCGAAAACAAGAACCCCGACGCAAAAAAGGCGCGAGAGCTTTCAGCCCGCTGATGGAAACATTGCACCCTGAAGGCAGTGCCACCAGACACAGGGAAGGAATGCGCGGAGAGCTGTACGCGCCTGTCATCGGCGCCCTTTTCATTTTTATAAACTATTGCGATTAAAGCTTTTTCAATTCGCAGCAACCACTCCTTCGTTCTCTCTCAGTTCACAAAAATCAGGGACAACCGCCTCCCTTCCATCATCCAGCTTTTCCGCAGAGGTCAGGAAGGCCCCCAGCCTCCGTCACCCTGCTATCGCGATGCCTCGGAGGTGACACCAACTGCAAATCAACTTTATGACACACCCGCACCTCGCCAACCGGACTGCCTGCGTTTAACGTCCAAAACAGCATCAGGAATGCATTCGGCAAATGCCGAAAGCTGCCAACCGAGGAAGGAGAAATCCCACGGTGGCTGACCGGATAAATCCGGTCGATGTGCGGAGGAGAGAAATCCTCCGAACACAAAATCTCTCCAGACTTTCAATCGCGTCTCTCCTGAGCATCCGCAAGGGGGAGACGCGTTTTTGTTGGTTCGGTTCCCGGTGCTTCAAACACAGCAACCCAACAAAGCACCATGAAAGCAAACCCCTGCAACGCGTCCCTCCAGCCCTCGGTCGGGAACGTCTCGGAAAGCCATTTACGCAACGTAAGCCGCGTCATTCGGCGAACGTCCCCGAGTCGTACGTTCAACCCCTCCGGAAATCATCCCGTCCCATCACGCGGTCTCACCCGTGAAATCGACATCCGTGTCAACCCCTCGCCAACTCACACTCCCCTCCTTTGCCGAAGCCCACCAAAAAATGCAGTTTGCGGTGAACTCACCCCTCGGAAATGTCTCCCCAATCCGCTAGGCAACCCCCGTAGGAACCGCAACTGCCACCCCAGACCCACGGGCGATTCGCCGAATCCCGCTCCCTCGAAAACTCAGAAATCAACCGCTCAACACCAAAACCGACCACCTCTCATCTAACCTTGAACACCCACATGGAGACTAAAAACAAACTAACGATTCACGAAAACCCGTTTGGTCACCCTTTGTATTCTGACGTGTATTGCCTGAACACCGAGGCGGACCTCCCAACCGTTCTCTTTTTCGGTGGAAGCGTCTCACAGGAGGTCTACCACCCCCGAGCCATGAGCTTTCCCGAAAATCTGTTTGCCTGTTTTAAAACACAGTTTTCGGGCGTTCCCGCAAAACTCATCACCATCCCCTGCCCCTATGGCCAGATCGAGCACGACGACGGGCCGATTGAATGCATGAAAAATGTCCTTCTGGACTTTCTCAAACTATCCAACACCGCTCCGCACTCAGTCCGAGCCATGATTGGAAACTCCCGGGGAAGTTTTTGGGCCGTCGGCGTGACTCCCTTTTTCACTCAAGTAAAGACGCTCATCACGATCGCCGGCGCCGGCATGAACTCGGCCTTAAAAGAGGCGCCCCGGAACCAACACCCCGACTCCGTGCATTGTTACGCCAACGACAACGATCCGCTGCGAAACATGACCTTGGCGTTTGTTGACACCCTCCAAAAAGCAGGTGTTTCATGCGGCCTCACCACACGGGCAGGGGGCCATTCGTTCTCGGATTACGAGAAGAATGGCAGCGCTTCCGAAGCCTTCGAAAAAGCAGCAGCGGCCTGCCGGTAACCACTGAGAATCGCGCCGATGACGTCTGCCAAGGTGCAGTCTGCGCCCGCCCCCCCCAGCACTCAAAAACCCTTGCAGGTGAATCGCATCGTGGTCCCATGAAGGGGATTGTGCTACCCCGATCCCATGAAAGCGGCATCCGATTCCCTCCAGCTTCAGCGCCGCATCGCAGCGCCCTCTCCCCGACACAACTCAAGCCTCTTTCGGGCAAACCAACGCCGCGCCGCAGCATTGGTCTTCGTGATTGGCTTGTTGGTTGAGATCCCGTCCGTCCGTGCAGAGATGCCCGACATCTCGAGCGTAACGCCTGATCTCGCCATTCCGCCCCTCGAGGAGGGGAAGGCCAGTCCCGGAAAACGAGTCCGGATGGGAGATCCAAACGGCGTTTATCATGTGCTTTACCTTCCCACCGACTGGCACCCGGAACGGCGCTGGCCCCTCCTCGTTGAGTACGCCGGAAACGGAGGTTACCGAAACCGTTTCATGGATGAGAGCCACGGACGCCCCGAAGACAGTCGGCTTGGCTACGGATTGAGCGGTGGGCAAGGTGCAATCTGGCTCTGTCTTCCCTACCTGAGCGCTGATGCGTCGAACATTCGAACCACTTGGTGGGGTGACCCTCCCCACTATGACGTAAGTCCCACGGTGGATTACTGCGTGAAGACCGTTGAATCCGTGTGCGCGCAATATGCCGGTGACCGAGATCGAGTCGTTTTGGCCGGATTCTCGCGCGGCGCCATCGCCACGTTTTTTGTCGGTCTGCAAAACGAACGGATTGCAGCCCTCTGGCGCGGATTCTTCGCCTACAGCCACTTTGACGGCCCTCGGCGCTGGCCCTATCCCGATTCTGACGAAGCCGCCGCATCCATCCGATTCGCCCGCGCAAAGGGCCGACCCCTCTTCGTATGTGGCGAGGAATCTAACGCGGAGCAAACCCGTCTCTGGATGGAAACCCACTACGAACCCGAGGAAGTTCGCGGCATCACCTTTCGAAGCACCGGATTCAGAAACCACAACGACGCGTGGATACTGCGTCCGAGCGAGACTCGAGCAGAGGCAAGACGTTGGTTAAAACAGACGCTCCAATAACCCACCCCCACGCGCGGGACGACGTGGAGCAACACGCCGAAAAAGAGGCTCCTCGCTCTCAAGCGACACCCCAAAACTCGATTCACCAACGGTCACCCTCGTTTGACCAGTTGCCCCACCTCGACATGTCCGGTCGCCGCATCCGCTCCGATGAACGCAAAAGATCCAGTAACCCTTTCGGCACTCATCGCCCGTTGGATCTCAAACTGCTCCCGCATTTTTTCATCCTCCAACGGACTCCCTCACCGGGGCCCAAATTGGGTCGCTAAATGCCTCCGCGCTTCAGCTAACCGATCTTTCAACGCCTCGTCAGCAATCACATTTCGCGTCTCACCCACATCGCCCTTCGCATCATACAACTCCGCTCCCACCACCGCCCCACTCCCCCAATCACGCCACTCTGTGTAACGAACAGCCTCCGTCCGCACACTCATTCCCATGACTTTCGGAACCCGTGGCGGTTGCCGATCAAAGTAGGCCGGACGCGGATGTTGCGTGAATGCTGCATTCTTCAAACGCACCGACGTGTCCCGCAACACCGGAGACAAATCCACGCCGTCGAGCCCCGAAGGTAATCCAAGCCCCGCGGCGCGCGCCACCGTCGGAAACACATCCACAAGCTCCGTCAGCGAATCCGTCCGTCCTCCCCGCTTGGTCACGCCCGGCACCCGCATGTAACACGGAACCCTCGCGTCCAACTCAAAGTTCGATGTCTTCCCCCACAACGTGTGCTCACCCAAGTGGTACCCATGATCACTCAAAAAAACCACCAACGTGCTCTCCGATCTTCCTGAACGCTCAAGTGCGTCTAACACCTTTCCAACCTGTGCATCCAAAAAAGAGATGTTCGCAAAATACCCTCTGCGCATCTCCGCAGCTTCATCGCTCGAAGGGGTTTTTGCCTTCGCGGGCGGCCCCAAAATTTCCGTGCTCTGATGAAAAGCCTCCTCCGGCGCACCGACCGGACGACTCCCGTCAAACGCTTTGAACGCCTGCCGATCATACAGATCCCAATACTTTTTTGGAGCGTTAAACGGCGCGTGCGGTTTCCAAAAACCGACCGCCAAGAAAAATGGAGCATCCTTCACCTCTCCGAGCACACGCACCGCTTCGCGCGCCACCCTCCCGTCGTAATAGGCCTCATCGGGAACCTCCAACGCTTCACACAAACGCGTCCCCCCATACCGCCGATCCTCAACCGCCGAATGGTTCACGAACCCCTCGGCCCCCTCCGCACGATCATCGCCGTGATTCGCGTAATGCAAAAACTCCGGAGCACTCCACGCACGCGCATCTCCCCGCACCTCGGTATGCCAGTTGTGGAAAATCTTCCCCACACAACGCGTTGTGTACCCGTTCGCCTTAAACCATCCCGGCAAGGTCTCAACCTCAGGGTTTCGCTCGCGAAAATGCAACCCATTGCTCCACAACTGCAAAGAATCCGGACGCCGCCCCGTCAGCATCGAGGAACGCGACGGGTTACACACCGCCTGCTGCGCGTACATTCGGTTAAACTGAACCGAACTCTCCGCCAAACGATCCAAGTTTGGCGTCAACGCACGCGATCCGTAACTGCCCAACTCCGTTCTCAAATCATCCGCCATAATGAACAGCACGTTCCGCTTTGCGCTGCCCGCATCCGACTGACCCGCCGCCCATCCACCCCCCGGGAACACAAACAAAACGCACAGCGAACCCGCCACTGCCACCAACACACTTGGAAAAATCCCTCTCATCCCAAATGCTTCAGCAGAGCGCCTTCCAACCCGCCGAAAACCTTCCCCCGCAGTCTTATGAAATCCCCACACCCCCTCGCGATGCTCCTCGCACTCAGCGTCGCAGCAAGCCCCCTCTCAAGCACCGCTCAAGCAGCGCCGCAGAAACCCAACATTCTCTTCCTCTTCGCAGACGACCTGACCTACGAAGCCGTGCGCGCCTTCGGCCACACCGACATCGACACACCAAACCTCGATCGTCTCGCCGCCCGCGGCACCACCTTCCGTCGTTGCTACAACATGGGGTCATGGAGCCCCGCCGTGTGTATCGCCAGTCGGGCCATGCTCATCACCGGACGCCATGTGTGGGACGCTCAATCCGTTCACCCCAAACTCAACGCCGAACGAGAAAACGGCGTTCTCTGGCCTCAACTCCTCGCCGAAGCAGGCTACGAAACCTACATGACCGGCAAATGGCACATCCCCACCGACGCCGCCCGCTGCTTCCAAAACGTCGGAACCGTCCGTCAAGGCATGCCCAAGGACTCCGCCCAAGCCTACAACCGTCCGCTCGAAGGAAAACCCGATACATGGCGGGCAGACGATTCAGACCTCGGCGGGTACTGGACGGGCGGTAAACACTGGAGCGAAGTCACTGCAGAGGAGGCGATGGGATTCATCAAACAGGATGACCGCTCCCGAAAACCCTTCTTCATGTACGTCGCCTTCAACGCTCCGCACGATCCCCGACAATCCCCACGCGAGTTTCTCGATCGCTATCCCCTCGAGCGAATCGCCCTTCCCCGAGCCTACCAAGCCGATTATCCGCACAAGGAAGACATAGGATGTGGGCCCAGCTTGAGAGACGAAAAACTCGCTCCCTTTCCCAGAACGGAACACGCCGTGAAAGTTCACCGACGCGAGTACTACGCCCTCATCACCCATCTCGACACCCAGATTGGGCGTATCCTCGATACCCTTGAAACCTCGGGCCTCGCAGAAAACACAATCATCTTCTTCACCGCGGACCACGGTCTCGCCGTTGGAAACCACGGTCTCATGGGAAAACAAAACATGTACGACCACAGCGTGCGCGTACCCTTCATCGTTTCCGGACCCAACATCCCCAAAGGACAAACACGCGACGCCGCAATCTATCTCCAAGACGTCATGCCGACGACCCTTGCCCTTGCAGGAGCCAGGAAACCCGCACACATGTTCTTCAACGACATCCATCCGCTCATCGCCGATGAAAAACAACCATCCCTGTACCCTGCCGTTTACGGGTCCTATCTCCAACTCCAACGGTCCGTCACACACGACGGCTGGAAGCTGATCCACTACCCTAAGACGGGCGCTAACCGGCTCTACCACCTTGAAACCGATCCCTTGGAAAAGTCAGACCGCGCGAACGAACCCGCCCAAACCCAGCGCATCTCGATGTTGAAAGAAAAACTGTCAAATCTTCAAACGACGCTGCACGACAAACTGAACGCGCCTCCCGCCAAGTAAGACCTCCCACGGTCGGAACCCGTCGCGAATCTTACCCCCCAGAAAAATATCCCCGCTGCTTCTCGCTCACCGGCATCCTCAGAAAATCCATCACCGCGAGCATGTCTTCCCAAACCTGACGCTTCACCCGCATTCCCCCGTTGTCTCGCTCTTCACGTAAAATGAACGAGGGGTGGAACGTCACCCGCATCGGAATGCCATAAGCGTCGTGGAACCGTCCACGCAACCCGCTCACCGCTCCCTTCAACCCTAGCCCCTCCGCCGCGGTGGCCCCCAATGCAACCACCATGCGCGGTTCTATAATTCCAAGCTCCGCCACGATGAACGGGAGGCACGACTGCATCTCCTCCAACGTTGGCTTCCGATTCCCCGAACCTTGGTTCTCCATCGCCGGACGAAACTTACAGATGTTGCTGATATAAACGTCCTCGCGCCGCAAGCCCATCGCCGCAATAATTTTTGTCAGCTTCTGACCAGCTGGCCCCACAAACGGCTCGCCCATCCGTTCCTCCTCCGAACCCGGAGCCTCCCCCACAAAAACGATGTCCGCAAACGGATTGCCAACGGCGAAAACCATCGTCTCGCGAAGCGTCCCAAGTGCCCGCGCCGGAGCCCAGCCTTCCGCCCGTTCACGCAACTCCGCCAATCGCGCTAACCGCTTCTCTCGCGCCGAAGAATCACTCGAGTCACTCACGCCCGATCCCCCTTCCAAATGCCCGCCGCGCGCAAAACGGTCTCATGCACCGCAACATCATGCGCAGCGTCCCAACGTAACCGCTCGCGCCCCCCACTCCGAATCACACGCGCCAACTCCACAAACTCCCTATCGTACCGCCCCTTGCCCAAAGGAAACGTGACGCTCTGCATCCCCTTCTTCCACGGCCCACGCGCCTCATCCAGCCACAACGTCGCCTTGCCAGACTCCAACGGCAGAATCTCCATCGCCCCTTTCGTACCCGCCACCTGAAACCGGCGGCGCGGTCCACCATTCGGGTCCGCATGGTTGCAACGAATCGTCGCAGTCGCCTTCGGATAAACCAACACCGCCAGCTGATGATCCTTCACCCCGTCCCCCTGCGTCGGCGTCGAAAACGCATGAACCTCCGACGGTTTCCCCAACAACGTCATCGCCGCATCAATCACGTGACACGCCAACTCAAACATTCCACCTCCCTCCAACGCGCCAATCGTCGCACGCGTCCGAGGGTCAGCCAGCTTCCCCATCATCGCATCAATCTCGAGAATCTCCCCAAACCATCCCTCGCGAACCCCTTGAAAAAGCATCTCAAACGCCGGGTTATGACGAAGCATATACCCCATCTGGACGGTTAAACCCGCGCCCTCCGCTTCCCGACGCATCGCCGCGAACCTCGCATGATCAAGACCACCAGGCTTGTCGAGGTGCACATGCTTCCCCGCTCGCACCGCCCGCAACGCAGCCGCTGTCGCGTCCTCAATCCGCGTCTCCACCAAAATCATCTTCACCGACCGGTCATCCAACAACGCCTGCTCGGAAACCCTCGCCACTCCTTCGTAAGCCGCGCCCAACCGCTCGTCCGCCCCCGCAATCCCCACCACCTCGAAATCCTTCGCAAGACGCCGAACCGCCTCCAGTTTCCCCGCCGCATGCGCGTGCTGAGATCCCATCTGCCCCACCCGTATCCGCTCCAACCCGTCAGCAAACGCCAACGACGCGGCTCCCACACCCGCCGCTCGCAAAAACATCCGTCGATCCATCATGTTCGCTCCCAAAAAGCACACCCTCTGCCACCCCAATCACTTCCCGCTCCGCTTCAGGACACGCTCCATCAACCCGTACGCCTCCAACCGCTCCGCATCCGGAAAATCGTGGTCCGAATCAGGATGCCGCACCACCAAACGCCCTCCCGCACCATACAAACGAAACACGGGCTCAGCCGCAGCCGCCACCCGATCCACACTGTCCCAACGAAAATTGCCGTCCCGCTTCGGGGCATTCACGTACACAAACCGAGGTGCCAAACACGCCACCAACTCGTAGTAATCCCACGGCACCTCCGCCGCGCGCTGAACAAACTCGCTCATCCGCATCATGTACCGCTCCTGAACGTACCCCTTCAAGTTTCCCCCGTAGTAGTCCAGCAACGAGTCAAACCCACAACTGCTCACCACCACCCGAATGCGTTCATCAAAAACCGCCGTGAAAATCGAGTTATGCCCCCCCAGCGAATGTCCAATGACCCCGAATCCCCGCGCATGATCCACAAAGGGAAGCATCTCCAACAAATCCAACCCTCGAATGTTATCCCAAATCGCTTTCATCGTCCCACTGGTCATTCCCAATCCCTTCAAATCCGGTTGGTAATTCGCCAAGAGCGGGTACGACGGCGACAACGTCACAAACCCCCGCTCCGCCAACTCGGACGCGTACTGACGGTGCGGCTTGCCGCCTAAACCCACCACAACCTTGTGCCCAATCTTGTTCTCCGTCGGATGCAAACAAAGCACCGCCGGCGCTTTTCCTCCCTGAAGAACCGTCTTAGGCACACACAGATAGGCCGGAACTCGTCCCTCAGGTTGCGACTGATACGAAATCAACCGCCGCACGTACCCCCCACAATCGGCCTCCTCCTCCACCCGCACCTCCAACGCCGAACGCATCTCCTCCGTAGGCAATGTCCCAGCAATCCGCTGAAACCCGTCCAACGCCTCACGCCGACGATGCTCCCACTCCGCACCCCCCTTCGCCCGTGAAATCGCCCCCGCCTCCGTCACACGAAACTCC
>JBIIXW010000210.1:0-3585 GCA_044347165.1 Chthoniobacteraceae bacterium | reverse complement strand
GGTCCCGATGCCGGGGAAAGTGGCTTCGGGGACGCCGTTGACCGTCCGAGTGAATGGCGCGGCGGGTGTGTGTGGGCGTAGGGATGGCTACCTTTGGGTTGTTCTCGAGTCGGGGGTGCATCGGGTGGTGGTGGAGGCGATGTTGGCTGAGCGTACCGACTGGCAGTGGACGTATTTGTTGCGTCCGCGACGCGTGGAGGTGGATGCGCCGGAGTGGGAAGTCGGGGGATTGAAGGCGGGTGGACAGCCGGAGGAGCAGGTGTTTTTCAGTCAAAAAGCGAAGCCTGCGGAGAGGTCGGGCGAGTATGAACGGCAGGAGTTGGCGCCGGTGTTGCGGGTGGAGCGGACGGTTGAGTTGGGTTTGGCGTGGCAGGTTCGGACGACCGTGCGGAGATTGTCACCGCAGGGTTCGGGCGTGCAGGCGTTGGTGCCGTTGGTGGAAGGGGAGCGGGTTTTGACGTCGGGGGTCGCGGTGAAAGACGGGGCGGTGGAGGTACGCATGGGGGCGCGGGACGAGGTGTTTGTTTGGGAGAGCGCATTCCCGATTCGCGAATCGTTTCGGTTGGACGCGGGCACGGGTGGTTGGGTGGAGTCGTGGAAGGTGGAAGTTTCTCCGGTTTGGAATATTGCGTTCGAGGGATTGGCGCCGGTGTATGGGGAAACTGGGGGAGCGATGGTACCGCAGTGGAGTCCGTGGCCGGGTGAGAGCGTGGCGTTCACGGTGAAGCGGCCTGATTCAATTCCGGGGCCGGTGGTGACGGTGAATCGATTGCGTCACTCGATTCAGCCGGGTGCGCGGCATCGGGAGATGGTGGTGGAGGCGGAGATTCGGAGCACGCTTGGGGGCGATTTCGTGGTGAAGGCGGCGTCGGGGATCGGGACGGTCCAGGCGCAGGTGGGGGGGAAATCGGTTCCTGCGCGGGTAGAGGACCGGCCGTGGGCATCGCCGCCGGACACGCGGATTGCGGTGCCGTTGCAACCGGGTGTGCAGACGGTGACCCTGCGCTGGAGTGTGGCCGAGGCGATGGGGCGGCTAACGAGGATGGATTCGGTGGTATTCCCCGTCGATTTGTCCAATGTCACCTTGGAGGCTGGGGTTCCGGAGAGTCGGTGGGTGTTATGGGCGTGGGGGCCGCAGCGCGGTCCGGCGGTTCGGTTTTGGAGTCTGGCCGTTTCGTGTGTGGTGGGGGCGCTGGTGTTGCGTCGGTTCGGGAAGGGACCGTTGGGGGTCGGAGCGTGGGCGTTGCTGTTGTTGGGTTTAACACAGGCACCGTTGGCGGGTGCTGGATTAGCGGTGCTGTGGTTTTTCGCGATGGACTGGCGCGGGCGCGTTGCGGAGCGTGCGTGGTTTCAAAACCGGCTGTGCCGTTACTCGGTGCAGATGGTGTTGGTTGCGTTGACGCTGGCGTTTGTGTCTGTGCTGGTGCTGGCTGTTTCTGAGGGGCTTACGGGGCGGCCTGAAATGCGCATCTTGGGCAATGATTCGACCTCAGCGATGTTGAAGTGGTTTCAGGCGCGGGCGACGGCAGGAGTCCCGGAGGCGGGTTACCTGTCCGTGTCGATCTGGTGGTACCGGTTGATGATGTTGCTATGGGCTTTGTGGCTGGCGAGTTCGGCGATTCGATGGTTCGTGTGGGCGTGGCGTCAGTTCGTCACGTTCGCCGTGGAGGCGGAACCCGGGCTGGTTGAGAAGGTGGATTCTGTGGCAGTGCCCCCACCGATACCTCCGGAAAAGGCGTAGGTTTCGCCCTTGCTAAAAATTGGGGGCAAAGGGTTGAAAGTCCCAGTCGCCTTCAGTTCCTCCGAACGGAGACCAAATGCGCCGAAATAACTCGAGAAGAAAGTTTCAAGAAAACTGCCGCTCTCCAGGGTATTCATCCGATGGCGGGTGCAAGGAAGGAGAGGCGCGGAAAAATGAGATCACGGGAAGGAAAAACGAGGGGTATCGATGTATCTGGAAAAGCGGTGCATCAGAGCGGAGCACACGCGCAACGTGCGGCAGAGCAGGGGCCCAGCTCACCCAAGGCCGCCTCCGCTCGTTGGTACTCGCGTGGGTACCTCCCGCACTGCGACGATCTCCAAAAATTCCAGTTCATTACCTTCCGCATGGCCGACTCCTTGCCATCGGAAGCGCTCCTCAGAATGGAAGCAGCCCTAGAACGCTGTCCGCCGTCACTGCGCGACCAAGCACGCGTAAGGCGTCTCAAAGAGTGGCGACACAACGGCGCCGGTTGTTGCGCGCTCAGACATCCTCAGGTCGCACAGGTCATGCAGGACACTCTCCTCAGATTTGATGGGGAACGATACAGAGTCGTCGCTTGGTGCATCATGCCCAACCACGTTCATACACTCATCCAACCCACAGCAGCTCTCGCCAAAATCGTGCAATCTTGGAAATCGTTCACGGGACGATGGGCCCTCACTCGTAATCTCGAACTCCAACTCGGAATCCCCAGTGACCAATTCTGGATGCCAGATTACTGGGATCGTTACATCCGAAACCAACAGCACTTCTCAAACGTGGTGGAGTATATCCATCAAAACCCTGTAACCGCTGGACTTTGTCGGCGGGCGGAGGATTGGGAGTGGTCGAGTGCAAGATTGGCGGGGAAGAGGGCGGAGCTGGGGCTCCGCGGTCCCAGAGGGGTGTTTGAGAATTCTTAGGCTGGGCTAAGATTGTCAGTGGACACTGCGGTGAGGGGGGGTAACGTTCTTTGAATGAATGTCAGCGGTTGGTCGAAACGGGTTTCGCGACGGGGCTTTTTTGAGGGCTCAGCGATTGCAGCGCTCGGGGGGGCGACATTCATGCAGACCTTTGGGGCAGAGTCGGACGGAATCGTCGCAACAACCACCATCGCGGCCGATGCAGTCCGGCGTGTGATGGGCGCCAGAACGACGGTGAAGACGCTCATGGGGGCCGGGGTGGATCCGCACCTGTATCGGGCACGTCCGTCAGACCTACTGGCAGTCAAGCGCGCACGCGTTTTGGTGCATCACGGACTCGGGTTGGAGGGGCGGTTGAGCGAGTTGGTGGCGGGCGCGGCAAAAAGGGCCGTGGTGGTGGATTTGGGGAAAGGCGTGCCTCACGAAAGACTGATTTTTCCGGAAGCGGGAAGTGAGGTCCCCGACCCACACGTGTGGGGAGATCCGGTGGTATGGACAGGTGTCATTCAGCACCTCGGACATGCGCTGGTGGATGCGGGCGTGATGGCACGCGCGGAGGTCGAGTCGGCCGCCGAAGCGTTTCAGTCTGCCACCGAGCGCTTGATGGTTTGGGGGCGCGGCATTCTTGAAAGGGTTCCGGAGTCGGGGCGAGTGCTGGTGACCTCCCATGACGCGTTCAACTACTTGGGACGTGCATTTGGGTTGAAGGTGGTGGGGTTGCAGGGGTTGTCGACCGTGGCGGAGTCAGGTGTTGCGGATGTGAACCGGCTGACAGGGTTCATTCGGATGCAGGGGGTGAAGGCAGTTTTCGTTGAGAGCTCCGTGCCCCCTGCGGCGATGCAGCGGATCGCGGAGTTGTCTGGTGTTCGGGTGGGCGGGGAGTTATTTTCCGATTCGTTGGGTGCGTTTGATGGAAGCGTT
>JBIIXW010000100.1:0-11526 GCA_044347165.1 Chthoniobacteraceae bacterium | reverse complement strand
TAGTGGATGAGTTGTCGATTGTAACGACCTGCAAGACAGATTTGTTTAACCACGCTCCAGCAAAGCTTTACATGAATGCTGGCAGTGGGTTGTTTGGGCGTCCGAGCATGGGTGCGTGGATCACGTACGGGTTGGGGAGTGAGTGCAGTGATTTGCCGGGGTTTGTGGTGTTACAGAGTGGGCCTCGGGGACCTCGGGGGGGCGCGGTGTTGTGGGGAAGTGGGGTTTTGCCGACGACATATCAGGGCGTGCCGCTTCGGAATACGGGTGATCCGATTGTGAATCTTTCCACGCCGACGGGGGTGGATGACGGGCAGCAGAAGGAGTTGGTTCGCGCGGTTCGCGAGTTGAACCTACGGCGTCTGGTTGAGACGGGTGACGAGGAGATTGCCACGCGGATTAATGCGTACGAGATGGCGTACCGGATGCAGACGAGCGCTCCGGATTTGATGGACATCAAAGGGGAGTCTTCGTCGACGTTGGACCTTTACGGTATCAAGGATCCGAAGGAGACGACGTTTGCGCGCAACTGTCTTTTAGCGCGGCGATTGGTGGAGCGTGGGGTTCGGTTTGTTCAGTTGTATGACACGAACTGGGATCACCACGGAGGGGTGACTGAAAATCTTGAAAAGCATTTGCCGGAAAAGAGCCGGGATATTGATCAGGCGTGTGCCGGCTTGGTTCGGGATTTGGCGCAGCGCGGGTTGTTGGATGAGACGATTGTCGTCTGGGGGGGCGAGTTTGGACGGACCCCGATGGGTGAGGTGCGGGAGTCCACGGGGCGGAACCATCATATCGATGCGTTCACGATGTGGTTTGCGGGAGGGGGATTCAAACGGGGCGTGGTGTACGGGCAGACGGATGAGTTTGGATTTGGAGCTGTGGAGAATCCGGTGCACGTGCATGACATCCACGCGACGATTCTTCATCAGTTGGGGTTGGATCATCAGCGCTTGAGTGTTCGTTCTCAGGGACTGGACTTCCGGTTGACTGGGGTTGATCCGGCGAAGGTGGTGAAAGGGATTTTGTCCTGATCGACCGGTCTGATTTCCGGAACGTGAGTTAGGCTGGGTTTACGGAACGGATGGCCCAGCGGAGTCGTGCTGGAGCGGAACGAAGGTTGGCGTTTCGCTCTTGGGCCGAGGGCCGGAGGGGTGTGGGGCTGATGGATTGGTAGGTGCCTCGTGAGAGCCCTCTTTCGAGAGCAGATTTTACCCGTCGGTCTTCACCCGAGTGGAAACTCAGGATAGCGATTCGGGCATGCGGCGCGGTGCAGAGGGGGATTTGTCGCAGGAGATTGTCCAGCGCGCCGAACTCGTCATTGACGGCAATTCGGATGGCTTGGAACACGCGCCGAAGGGTGAGTTCGATTTCTTCCTCATTGAGCGAGCGGAGGAGCGATTTGATGGCGGTTGCGAGATGTTTGGTTGAAGTGAAGGCTTCACCGGCGAGGGTGTTGGCGATTGGTGTAGCTCTGGGTTCGTCCGCGTTTTCCTCGAGCAATGCACTCAGTTCGGCGGGTGGGAGTCGTTGGATGAGCGCGGATGCGGGTTCTCCTTTGTTGGGATTCATCCGCATATCGAGAGGTCCATCGGTTTTCGTGGAGAATCCGCGATTCGGATTGTCGAGTTGCATGGAGGAGACACCGAGGTCTGCGAGGAGGAGGTTGGCTGGGGGAAGTCCGCTTTCGGTGTGTGTTTTTGTGAGGGAGGCAAAGTTGGTTCTGACGAGTTGAGCGATGTCGGGACCGAATCCGAGGTCTGCGATGCGCGCGGAGGTTTTTGCGAACTCGAGTGGGTCGGCGTCGAGGCCCAGGAGTTTACCATGGGGTTGGAGGCGGGGGAGCAGTTCGAGGGAATGGCCACCGTGGCCGAGGGTGCAGTCGATGGCGATTTCGCCGGGTTTTGGGGCGAGAATCTCGAGGATTTCGGCCACCATGATGGGGCGATGGGTGCCTGCGGGTGTTTTGCCGCTGGCGAGCACTTTTGCGAGGGTGGCGGGGTCTTGACCGTGTTCTTTGTATTTTTGGTCAAAGTTCCGAGGGTTTTTGCCGCTGTAGCGCGGACGTCGTCGATGGACCGGCGGCAAGGAGGAATCGTTTTGGCTCACAGTTGGTTGTATTTAAGGTTGGAGCCTCGCGCTTTCTCGACGGGGTAACGTTCGTTGTTCCGGTGCAGCTTAGCGGCGACTAGGTCTCCGAGATGGAGATTCATCTTTTCGGAGAGTTCGAGGAGGAGAATGGCTACGTCGGCCATCTCATCACCGATTTCTTTTTGCCGCTCTTGTGCACGGGCATGGACTTGATCGGGGGTTTGCCAAACGAAGTGTTGCAGTAGTTCACCGGCTTCAGCCGAAATTGCGGTTGCGAGTTCTTTGGGCGAGTGGAACTGGTCCCAGTCGCGCGCTTGGCAGAACGTTCGGACGCGGAGGGTGAGATCGGAGATCGAGTCGTTCATGGTGTGGTGATTTTTGCGCGGAGGTTAGGCGGAGTGGAAGCTGGGATGTGGAGTTGACCTTGGGCTCGACCTTTCCAGAGTGGGGCGTATCTCTTTCGTATGGAATCGGTCTCCTCGGATATCGGATGGGCTTTTGGCTTTGTTCTTTTGGGAGCGACTGCCGGCATTGTGTTGTTGTCCGCGACAGTGGTTTTGTTGCCGAGATTACTGAATCACGTGACGCCGAATGTCGATGAGGAGCGGGAGATTGCACGAGGCAACCAAGCTGTGGCGCAGTATTTTGGGAGGGTGGTTGGAGCCGCGATTATTGGGGTCAGCCTGATTATTGCCTCGGCGATCCTTGCGGGAGTGATTGCAGGGTTGCATTGAGTTTGGTGCCTGCCGAGGAGGGGTTATGAGGAGGACTGTTCATTTTGCCGGTTGGGCGCTGGTATTTGTTTTTCTGTTGGTTGCTCAGGTGGAGGGACGAGGTGGTGGTGGGTGTGTGCTGGTCGGTTCGTTGGTTGATACGCCGCAGGGGCCGAGGCGGATCGAGGAGTTGCGGGTGGGAGACTCGGTTTGGTCGGTGCTGGGTGGGCAGCGGTTGGAGGGATGCATTCGGGCGGTTCACGTAACGGAGGTTCGGGGGTGTGTGGTGTTGCGTGGGCAGGGATTTGAGTTGCGAACGACCGCAGAGCACCCGGTTGCGACGAAGGTGGGTGAGTTTCGCGCGGCTGGATCTTTGGTTGTGGGCGATGGGGTTGTTGTGAAGGAGGGAGAGAACTTGGTGGTTCGCTCGATTCGGGAGATTGTGCGTTCGGTGGGAGGTGATGCTCGGGATTTCTCGGTGATGCCTGGCGGGACGTTTTTTGCGGGTGGTGTTTTGGTGCACAATAAGGGGTGCTTTCTTCCGGGAACGTTGGTGAAGGGGGCGGATGGCCGAGAGTTACCGATTGAGTCTGTGCGCGAGGGATTCCGGATCCTGGCTTTTGAGGCGGATGAGAGGGTTACCGTGGCGACGGTTGGTGAGGTATACCGATTTGAGGTGCCGGGGTGGTGGCGTTTGCGTACTGAGGTGGCGGAGTTGTGTGTGACGGGTGAGCATCCTTTGTACGTTGGGTCTGGCGCGTTTCGAACGGTGGATGGTTTGAGGGTTGGGGATGAGGTTTACGAGGGAACGAGTGGGGTTCTGCGTCCTTCGCGCGTGATCGAGAAGGAGTGGGTTCCAGAGTTCTCAATCGTGTACAATTTGAGGACAGATGCGCCTCACACGTACTTTGCACATGGGATTGCGGTGCATAATAAAGGCGGTGGAGGTGGAGGTAGGGGATTTTCGTCTCGTCACTCCTCGGGGTTTGTGGGTCGCGGGGGAGGTTCCGGGGGAAAAGGGTTGAGTGAAGAGGAGCGGATGATGGTTGTGGGAATGATTTTCGCGGCCTATGCGGGGGTGGCATTTTTTGTGTGGCGTTCGGTTCGGAACCGACGACGGGTTCAAGAGGGGGGCTTGATTTCGCGACTGCGATGGAAGCCGAGGGCGGATCGTGCGAGGGCGCTTTTGGATGAGGTGTCTCGGCTGGATCGAGAGTTGGCCCCGACGACCATTTTGGAGCGCTTTCGCGAGACTTTCCTCCGGTTGCAGCATTGTTGGTCGGAGCAGGAGTACTCGGGCATGGCGGATTTGATGACTGCGCAACTTTATCAAGAGCATCTAGAAAAGCTTGCGGTGCAGGTTTCTGCGGGTGAGCGCAACGTGCTCGAAGGGATTGTCATTCGCGAATGCGAAGTGGTTTGTGTGCGATACTGGGCTGAGCGTGATCGGCGCGAGATTGCGGTCCTTTTCGAGGTCTCGATGGTGGATTATTTCGCGAAGAGGGAGACGGGGGCGTTTCTTCGGGGGCGGAGAACTCCGTCCACATTTCAGGAGGTTTGGTGGTTCCGGTTGGGATTTGGAGGATGGAGGCTGAGCAAGATTGAGCAGACTGCGGAGACGAGCGTTCTGGAGATGACCGACGTGAACGAGGTCCCTATCAGCGCTGGTTCTGGGAACGGTTTGTAGTTTGCGCGGGGCTCAGTGCGAGTGCTGCTTGGAGAGGCTTTGTGTGTGGTCTAGCGGCGCGGCGCGAGGATTTGTTGGTAGGCCGAACGCAGGATTCCGAAGTCGGATTCAACGGCGATGAAGGTGAATCCGAGAGATTGGTAGCGCGGGATTTCCGAGTGATTGCGAAGGAGGATTCCCGCGGACTTTGCGTGGGAGGTTGCGGCGCGTGAGACCCTCAGGAGGCACTCCTCGTAGACCAAGGGTTCGCTTCCGTTGGACTGGCTGCAGTGCTGAAGGTTGTGCTGGAGGTCTGCCGGACCAACAAAGAGAACGTCGATGCCGGGGACGGCTGCGATGGCCTCGGCGTTTTCGACCGCCTCGGCAGACTCGATTTGTGCGATGAGCAGGGGGGCGGGATTGTCCGCATGCGATCCAAGTCCGAATCGGGTCGCGCGCACTGTCTTAGCGAGTCCGCGATGGCCTCGCGGAGGGTGGTATGCGGCGTGAACAAGGGCTTGCGCTTTTTCGGCGGAAGCGACGTGAGGAAGCATGATTCCGGACGCGCCCCAGTCGAGGAGCTGACTGACCTGTTCGGAGTGGAGGCCTCCTACGCGAACGATGCCTTTGGTTTGGGTTCGAGCGAGCGTTTGCAGTTGGGGAAGGACATCGGCTTGAGTCGTGCATCCGTGTTCGAGGTCGAGAAGTAGCCAGTTGAAGCCGCATTCCGCGGCGAGTTCGGTGATGAGCGGGGATCCGGTGGAAATCCAGGTGCCGAGTTGGAGATTTGGGGTCATGGAAGGGACTGGGTATTGATTTCGAGTTGGTTCTCGAATCCGTGGAGAGCGCTCAGGAGTTTGGATTGCGTGATGGATTGAAGGTCTAATCCGCTGTTTCCTCGGTTGATGAGGAAGAAGGAATCGGTGCGATTGAAGTAACCGGCTCCCGTGCGAATGACGGCCTTGACGATCATATTTCGCAAGAGATGGATCCAGAAGCGGGGGAGGAACGCTGAGGGAAGTGGCTTGATTGTTTCGAATCCGCGGATGGCGTGGTTTACGAACTCGCTGGGGTGAAAGCAGGCGAGGAGGGCTAGGTCTTCGGTTGGGTCGCCGACGATGGCATCCTCGAAGTCGATGAACGCGGCGACTTGATGGGGGGAACCCAAGATGTTCCAAAGTGCGAGGTCTTTGTGAACGAGGACGCCTGTTTCGAGGTGGAGGAGAGGCTCGGCTTCCTGTGTTGAACGAAGGATTCGTTCAGCGAGAGAGTGATTGATGAAACGGTGTGACTGAAGGAAATCGAGGTGCCGATTCAGGTGGAGGTTGAAGTAATCGGGATAGGATGGGTGGCCGCCGTGGAGATGGTTCTGCGGGCTTAGTTCGAGGATGCCAAAGCCGGACGGTTGGAAGGACTGCCAGCGCGCGATGGATTGTCCGATTTGAAACGGGATTTTCTGGTGGTCGAGTTGTCCGAGTTTGAGCCAGCGGTTGAGGTCGGGGTGAGCAATGCGTTGGAGGGCCTGCCATCCGAACGGGACGGTTTGCCGGGAGTCGTCGAACGCAATGACCTTCGGGACGGGAATGTTGCGTTGGGTGAGTTCGGAGAGGAGAGCGGATTCGACCTCAAGCTGAGAGTGAGATTCCGGGCCATGAGCAACGCGGATGAAGATTGAAGTACCGTCGAGGTCAGCGGTCCATGTGAGGTGAATGCCTTGGCCGCCGGCGGGAGTGAGGGTGAGGTTGGGAAAGTCGAAGTGCCTTGCGAGCAGTGATTGCAGGAGGGGTTGAATGTTATGCGCGGCGTTGGACGGCGAGGTGCCGTGGAAGGCCGCGTCGCGATCACATTTCCAGTAGTGAATGTTCCGTCGGTGCATCGGGAGGCGTGGGACTAGGCGTCCGGGACTTTCCGTTTCCAAAGGGCGGCAACTAGGCCGCCGATGATGTTTTGCATGACCCCGCTGAATACGGCTGCGGCGGCGGCGAGTGGGTGGGTGGGGAAGTGTTGTCGTGCGAGGGACGCAGCCATTCCGCCATTTTGCATGCCGACTTCGATGCTCACGGTGCGGGCGATGGATTCCGAGTATTTGAAGAGGCGAGTGACCACGTAGCCGAG
This sequence comes from Chthoniobacteraceae bacterium, assembly GCA_044347165.1. Classification (GTDB taxonomy): domain Bacteria; phylum Verrucomicrobiota; class Verrucomicrobiia; order Chthoniobacterales; family Chthoniobacteraceae; genus JBEEPE01. Next base: position 4,941 of record JBIIXW010000100.1, on the reverse strand, counting down.
AGCGAAACCGAAGGCGTGGAGCATGAGGGCAGCGAGAGCGAGCTTGCCGAAGTTCGCGGCAATTTCCGTCGCGCTAGCGGCGACAATGCCGCCGGTGACGAGCGTGAATGCGAGGACGGCGACGGTTGGGCCGCAGGCTCCGATTCGGTTTGCGAGGTTGGGCGTCCTCCAGCGGATGAGTACGCCGAGGACGACGGGGGCGACGGTGAGTTGCAGCGCGGAGAGGCACATTCCCCAGGCGTCGACTGGGACATACTGTCCGGCCAGTTTTGAGGTCCAGAGAGGGGTAAAGAGGAAGGCGAGGAGGGTCGAAGCGAGGGTGAGGATGACCGAGAGAGCGACGTTTGCGCGGGCGAGGTAGGTGATCATGTTGGAAGCCATGCCTCCGGGGCAGCAAGCGACGAGAATGACTCCGACCGCCATACCGGTTTCCATGCTCAAGGTTTTCGTGACGAGCCATCCGCAAAAGGGCATGAGGGTGTACTGTGCGAGAAAGCCGAGGACTACGGCACCTGGCATTCGCGTAACGTTCCGAAAATCGTCCAGACTCAAGGTAAGCCCCATTCCGAGCATCGACGCGGCAAGGGACCAAAAGATCCACTGTTTACCGAACCACAGCATGACGGGTGGGTGGATGAAAGCGAGGGTGGACAGGCTGAGAAGCCAGACGGGGTAGAGGTTATTAAACCACTGAAAGAAGCGGGCCATGCGAGCGAGGGGAGTTGGGGAGAGTTCAGTGTAGGGTGTCGGTCGTGTCGATGGAAGAAGGGTGGGCATGCGCTTGCCGTGGGGCTCTTCGTATGGGGTGAGCGTGAGGTTATAACGGTAGCGGGGTGGGCGCGGCATGTGGAATGCATCGTTCGGGGTCATGTCCAAACTTTCTCGCCGTCGGTTTCTGGGGTCGTTGATTGGAGCTGCTTCAGCGCCGATGATTGTGCCGTCCCGAGTCTGGTCGGAGTCGTCGGCTAATCGTTTGAATCTTGGATTTATTGGGATGGGGAAGATGGCGGAGGGGCACCTCGGTGGATTTCTTGGGTTTGGCGATGTGCGTGTCGTCGCGATTGCGGAGGTTGCGAAGGTACGTTTAGAGCATGGGATTAACCGTGTTCACGCGGCGTACGCGAAAGAGCGGGAATCGGGTGTGTACAAGGGATGCACAGGGTATGGCGATTTTCGTGAGCTTTTGGCACGGACGGACATTGATGCGGTGGTGATTGCCACGCCGGACCACTGGCATGCGATTCCGGCGATTCTGGCGGCGCGGGCGAAGAAAGACATTTACTGCGAGAAACCGTTAACGGTGACGGTGGCTGAAGCGCGGGCGGTTGTGAACGAAGCGAGGTCTGCGGGCGTCGTCTTCCAGACGGGAAGTCAGCAGCGTACCGAGTTTGGCGGGAGATTTCGCACTGCGGTTGAGAAGGTCCGGAGTGGGCGTATTGGAAAGGTGCGACGGATTACGGTCGGAGTGGGTGGTCCCTCGAAACCCTGCGATTTGCCGGAGTTAGAGGTTCCGGCGGGGATTGATTGGGAGATGTGGCAGGGTCCTGCGTCGGCGCGAGGGTACAGCGAAGTGCTTTGTCCGAGGGACGTACACACGCATTTCCCGGCGTGGCGGGCTTATCGTGAGTACGCGGGGGGTGGGCTTTCAGACATCGGGGCGCACCATTTTGACATTGCGCATTGGGCGATGGGATTGGACGAGAGTGGTCCAGTGGAAATTGTTCCTCCGAAGGATGAAGTGGCGATGTCTGGGTTGGTGTTCAAGTATCGGGACGGTTTGGAAATCATGCATGGCGGACCGAGCGGAATCACCTTTGAAGGCTCTTTGGGTAAGCTCTTTGTGGATCGGAGCAAGATTGAGTGTGAGGTGGAGGGGGTGCTTCAGGAACGGCAGGGAGCGGGTGAGTTTCAGTTGCCGGAGATTGGGACGAGTCACAAGCGAAACTGGGTAGACTGTATTCGGACTCGGTCACGTCCGGTGGCGGACGTTGGGGTTGGAGCGAGCACGTCGATTTTGTGTTCACTGGCGAACTTGGGGTATCGCGTGCGGCGCCCGTTGAAATGGGATCCGAAAGGGGAGCGGTTTGAAGATGACGCAGAGGCGAATGGATTGTTGAGTCGGCCGGGGCGCGGCGAGTGGAAGATTGTGTAAAATGGGCAGGCGACTGTTTCTCTGTTTATTGGGGCTGGGGGTTTGGTTGGTGGCTTGTCTTGGTGCGTCTGCATTCGGACAGGTTCCGATGGAGAGTTCGGTTTCGTTGAGTGTGAGTTATCTACCGCGCTCCTCGGCCAAAGCGGGGGGCGTTACGTTGAATGCAGCGGGGTTGATTCGTGAGATGGGTTTGAGTGGTGGGGGGATTGTTTGTGTTGGGGATGCGAGTGATCCGTCTGTTCCGTGGATATTCAAGCATGTGCTTCCGGCGGTTCGGGGTGGTGGGCCTCGGGTGGAGACGGATTTGTCGGATCGGATTGGATTTCAGGTTCTGGGTTTTTCTGACGTTGTTGCGTACAGGGAGCCGTTAAAGGTGGCTCCACGAAAACCGTTTGTGTTGGGAAAGGTCACGCGAACCCAGACGGTGCGCATTTCGATTGAGCCTCGAGAAGGGATGTTTTTCGAGTTTTGGGGGAGCATGGTCATTGGATACAGCGTGGTGCAACAGGCGGGGTCTACCCGCGGCGTTTGGGTGCCTGGTTCGATGAGTTTTACGGCTGTTGGCACGCATGAAAGAGGAGGCAACGGCGGGGCCTTGGAGTCGGCCTCCTTGAAGGCAACGATGAGCGCATTCAGGGCATCTGAAATTCCGGGGTGGGATTCAACGACGCGCGGATTGTTGGCCGTGACGGGTGGGGCTTTGCCGGTGGGATCTGGGTTGGGGGGAAAGTCGGTGAAAGATTTTTGGATTGGGCGATATGAGGTGATGTGGGCGGAGTGGAAGTGGATTCGGGATTGGTCGCGGGATCACGGTTACGATTTGGGTGGGGTCGGCTCGGGAAGCGGAGAGGATCATCCGGTTCACAGCGTGAGTTGGTATGATGTGATCAAGTGGTGCAACGCTCGGAGTGAGCGAGAGGGGTTAACGCCGGTCTATCATGATGAGACCGGTGTATTTCGCTCGGGGGAATACGGTTATGCCTCGCAATTTGTGCTTATGGACGCGGCGGCAAATGGTTATCGGTTGCCGCTTGAGACGGAGTGGGAGTGGGCGGCTCGCGGAGGGGTCAAGTCGAGCGGGTATACTTACAGCGGGGGAAACAATCTGAGTGACGTGGGATGGTTTTTTACCAACAGCGTTGGCACGAGCATTCCCATTTACCAAGGCAGAGGGACGTGGCCTGTCGGACGCAAGCGCTCGAATGAGTTGTTGCTCAACGATATGAGCGGAAATGTTTCGGAGTGGGTGTGGGATGTAACGGATGACACCTTTGGCCGCCGCTTTCGTGGGGGTAGTTGGAGCTTTCCCGCGGAGAGTGCAGAGTTGTCACGCCGCGGCGACGGCGAAGGCCCGGATATTCAGGAGGACCATCGGGGTTTTCGGGTGGCGCGCAACGGTCCGAATGGGCTCTAGGCTCCCTTAATCGCCTCATCAACCGTGGAGCGGATTTCTCCGGATTTCAGGAGGGTCCGGAGGCGCGTTCCGGAAGGGGCGTCCCCGGGGGTTCTGATGACTTTTCCGTTGTCTCCGAGCGTGATGCTGAATCCGCGTTCCATCGTTGAGTCTGGCGAGAGCACCTTCAGGAGCGCGTCTTTTGCGGACAGCTGATGGCGAAGAGTCTCTAGTCGGTGAAGGGCAGTGCGCCGGAGTGTTTCGTGGTTCGATTGGATGTGTTGGCGGCGCGCGGCGATTTGTTGATCTGGGCGGTGACGCGCAACGGTTTCCCGCAAGATTTCGATGCGTTGGATTTTGGAGCGGACGGATTGGGTTGCAGACTGGGTGAGGTGGGAGGCGATCAGGTCAAGTCGCTGTTGTTCCTCTTGGATTCGTTGGCGTGGCATGTCGAATAATCGGCTGAGGCCGAGAATTTTGACGTGGTCCTTGAGTCGGTCGAGGTTGCTGGTGAGGCGTTGACGCATCCATTGGGCGGCCCCTGTGACGAAGGATTCGATTTCTGACTGATCACGCGCAACGCGTTCGGCAGCAGCGCTTGGGGTTGGGGCTCTGAGGTCGGCGACGAAGTCCGCGATGGTGGTGTCGGTTTCATGGCCAACAGCCGAAATCACGGGAATGGTTGAAGCTGCGATGGCGCGTGCGACCACTTCTTCGTTGAAAGCCCAGAGGTCTTCGAGGCTTCCGCCACCGCGTCCGACGATGAGGGTATCAATTACGGGTGTGGACCGGCCGGAGACTTCGTTGGCGTGCGCGATGGCGGCGGCAACGTCTTCGGCGGCGCCGTCGCCTTGGACTTTGCAGGGGAAGAGGAGGAGGCGCACGTATGGGGCGCGGCGGGAGAGAATGTTGAGCATGTCCTGAATCACGGCGCCGGTGGGCGAGGTGATGAGGGCGACGGTGGCTGGGATGGCTGGGATGCGCCGTTTGCGTTCACGCGCGAAGAGTCCTTCTGTTTCGAGGCGCCGTTTGAGTGCTTCGAACTTTGCGTAGAGGAGGCCTTGGCCACCGGCGCTGACGCCATTGACGCGGAGTTGGTAGGTGCCGCGGGGTTGGTAGAGGGAGACGATGCCGTTGACTTCTACGGCCATGCCTTCCGAGAGAGGAATATTGGGGCGAAACCAAACGCAACTCACTGCGGCGTTGGCATCTTTGAGGGTAAAGTACACGGCGCGGGGTTGCGTTTTGACGCCGCTGACCTCGCCGGTTACGAGCACTTGTCCAACCTGCTTTTCGAGGGTCTGGAGGACGCGTTCGTTGAGTTGTGAGACGGTGATGGAGTTCCCGGGGGGCATAGGTTCAGGTTAAAGCGTTCTCGTTTTTCGGGCGAGTGAAG
>JBIIXW010000209.1:0-3599 GCA_044347165.1 Chthoniobacteraceae bacterium | reverse complement strand
TGTTTAGCTGGAAAATCTTACAGGATATTGAAACGGAGGCTTACCGAAAGGGAGATTGGAACAATTTACGGGTGCGGGTGACGTCGACGGGGGTGGAGGGGTTTGTGAATGGGGTGAGGGTGGTGAGTGAACCGGATGTGGAGATGCGTGGGGGGCGGGTGGGGTTGTGTAAGTTTCGGTCGACGGTGGCTTCGTTTCGGCGGTTTGGGGTGGGGCGTGATTTGTCGGAGAAACCGGTGGCGAAAGAGGTGGCGGAGCGGATGGGAGGAGCAGTGGACCGGATGATGGCGAAGGGGCGTGCGGATGCGGGCCTGAGCGTGCTGTTGGATGACGCGGTGGTTGGCCGGAAGGTGTTGGAGGAGCGGCGCCGGTTGTTGGAGCGGCAGGCGTTGGCGTTGCGGGATGCGGAGCGGGATTTGCATCGGTTGACGGTGACGCGCGAGATTTTGGGGGAGTTGGGTAAGGCGGAGGGGGAGGTGGATTTGTTGAGGAGCGGGCTTTTGTTGGCGTGGCATGACAATCCGGATTTGGACGTGGACTCATACCTTCGGTCGTTTGATCGGATGGCGGCAGAGTTGAAGGGGGATGCGGCGTTAACGTCGGGGACCGCGGGGGCGGTGGATCGGATACGGCGGTATTTGTTTGAGGAGAACGGGTTTCATGGGAGTCGGGAGGATTATGCGAATCGGTCGAACAGTTATTTGAACGAGGTGTTGGACGATCGCGAGGGGTTGCCGATTTCGTTATCAGTGGTGTTTGTGGAACTGGCGCGGCGGTTGGGGATTCGGGAGGTGGTGGGGTTGCCGTTGCCTTCGAAGTTCATGGTGGGGTTTCGCGAGCGTGCGGAGGATGCGTATCGGGTATTGGACGTTTTTGAGGGGGGGAAGGAGTTGAGTTTGGAGGATGCGGCGGCGCGGGTGGGGATTGGGGTGGAGGAGGCGGGGCGTGCGGCGACGCAGAAAGAGATTTTGGTGCGGATGATTCGCAATCTGATGGGGAGCGGGGATGCGGCGGAGTCGGCGTTGCAGCGGTTGCCTTACTTGGATTTGTTGCTGACGCTAGATCCAGAACAGGTGGCGGAGCGATTAAGGCGTGCTCGGGCGCGGGAGCTTACGGGGGATCGCGAGGGGGCGTTGGCGGATTTGGCGTGGCTGATGGAGCATCCGTGGTCGGAGTTTGACGACCGACAGCGGGAGGCGATTGAGGGATGGGTGCGGCGTTTGACCCGTTGACCGGGCGGTAAGGATTTCGAAGACCTTGACGGCTGGCTTCGAATGGGCGACGGTTCACGACTGCCGCGGGCGCGCGGATTTTTTAAGACTATGCAAGCACATCTCGTAGAGGAAGCGTTGAGGGTTGTTCCGAACATCAACCAACAGATTTTGGTGAACTTGGTTAGTCGCCGGGTGAGACAGTTGAATCAAGGGGATCGGCCGTTGACGGACGTGAGCGTTCGTGACGGGTTGTCTGATGTGGCGCTGAAGGAGTTGATTGACGGGAAGTTGAACTGGATGGTTTTGGAGTCCTGATTTTTGGGAAGTTTTGATTCCGCTGGGGGGAATAGCGGAACGTTTTTGGTTTCGGGGTCTTGTGTGAACGAGGCCTCGTTTTTTTATTTATGTCGAAGCTTGTCGAGATTTGCGTGAACCGGAAGGCCTTGCGGGATTACCATATTTTGGAGCGGCATGAGGCGGGGGTGGAGTTGAAGGGGACTGAGGTGAAGAGTGTTCGGAATGGGCACGCGAACGCGATGGGTTCGTTTGCGCGGGTGGAGGGCGGACAGGTTTGGGCGTACGATTTGGACATTAAGCCTTACGAGAAGGCTTCCCACGAACAGCATCAGGCCAAGCGTTCGCGTCGTTTACTGTTGCACCGGAAGGAGATTGATCGCTTGTTTGGGTTGACTCAGGTCAAAGGGAACGCGCTTGTGATTTTGCGGATGTACTGGAAGGGGGCTCGGGTGAAGGTGGAGTTGGGGGTGGCGTCAGGGAAAGAGCGGGCGGATCAGCGGGCGGATTTGAAGGAGCGGGTGGAACGTCGTGAGACGGATCGTCTGGTGGCGGCCTTCAATCGGTCTCGGGGGGTGTAAGGATTGCGCTTGGCGGGCGGGTTTTGAGGGTTTGGAATCTGCGGCATCATGAAAACTGTGCGCGCGTTGGTTCCGATGTTGGCGGTGATGTCTTCCGTTTGGGCTGATCCGATTGGGTTGGGGGTGCAGGTGCCCGATGCGTCGGCGAAGGACCAGAACGGGAAAGCGGTCGTGTTGAAGGAGGTATTTCAGAAGGGTGTGACGCTGGTTTACTTTTATCCGAAGTCGGACACGCCGGGTTGCACCAAGCAGGCTTGCAGCATGCGTGATGACTGGACCACTTTACGGGAAAAAGGCATCCAAGTGCTTGGAGTGAGCGGTGATCCTGTCGCCGCGCAAAAAGCGTTCGAGGAAAAGTACCAGCTGCCGTTTACGATTGTGTCTGATGTGGACGGAAAGGTCGCAGCGGCGTTTGGGGTGCCGGTGAACAACGGAAAGGCGCAGCGGTCATCGTTTTTGGTCAAGGACGGGAAGGTTGTTTGGACTATGGTTAAGGCGTCGACTCAGGATCATTCCAAGGATGTGATCAAGGCGTTCGATGCGTTGCCTCGCTGAGCCCTAGCGTGAAAGACGCGGGTGGGGGAGGTTGGAGGGGGTAGCTCATCGTGATTGCGTTGGAGTTGCTTCTGCTGGGAGGATTGGCGTTCTGTTTTGCTTATGGACGTCATCATTACCCCCACGGCTGAGGAGGCGAGTTTGGTTGCGGCGCGGCATTTTGAGGTGGAGATTCGCCAGAATCCGGCTGCGGTGCTGGGGTTAGCGACGGGGAGCACGCCGCTCCGATTGTATCGCGCTTTGATTGATGCTCGTCTGGATTGGGCGCGGATTCGGACCTTTAACTTGGACGAGTATTTGGGTTTGGGGCCGGGTCATCTGCAGTCGTACCACCATTTCATGTGGGAGAACTTGTTTAACCACGTGAACATTCGTCGGGAGAATGTGTCGATTCCGGACGGGATGGCTCAAAATGTATCGGCTTCTTGCAGTGCGTACGAGGGGGCGATTCGGGCGGCGGGTGGGATCGATGTGCAGTTGCTGGGGATAGGATCCGACGGGCACATTGGGTTTAATGAGCCATCGTCTTCGCTGGCTTCTCGGACTCGGATTAAGACCCTTACCGAGAAGACGCGGAGGGATAATGCCCGGTTTTTTGGAAACATCGAAGAGGTTCCGATGCACGTGATTACGATGGGCATTGGAACGATTTTGGATGCGCGGAAAGTGGTTTTATTGGCGACGGGCGAGGGGAAGGCGGATGCGGTGGCGGGAGCGGTGGAGGGGCCCTTGATGGCGATGAATCCGGCTTCGGCGCTTCAGATGCATCGACGGGCGGTATTCGTACTGGATGAGGCGGCTGCATCGCGTTTGCGGCATGCGGATTACTACCGGTGGGTGGATGCGAACCGACCGGAGTGGCAGCGCATCTAGCGGGCCGGTGGTGTCGTTGCTGGCGCTCCTTGGCCACCGGCTACAGGGTTTCATGCCTCCGGCATGAAGAGGGGGGCGGGGG
>JBIIXW010000099.1:0-11594 GCA_044347165.1 Chthoniobacteraceae bacterium | reverse complement strand
TGGTATTCGTAGCTCTTGCCGATGATATCGGCCTCAACGTCGTCGAGTCCGAGACGCTTGGTACTGATGGCCTCGATGAGGTTGGATAAGCGGTCGTCATCCAGGTCGCGCTGTCCGTGAGTCGTGGCATTGAAGTCGATCCGGTCGATAATCCCCTGGAGGGGCGGATTCTCTTTCGCAATCGCGCGCATGTAGGAAGTGACGCCCTCGCCGATCTTCTCGGAAAGTTTTCGGATGACGGACCAGACGGGTTGCTCGGGATCGTCCGGTACGAGGGGGAGGTAAAAGCGGACCATCGCCTGCTTCTTTCCACCCTTGCCCGGATTGGCCTTGCGCCAATCCATCTCCACCAACTGGATAGCCTTCTTGCGCGAACCAACTTCCTTGGCGATGCGGTTCAGCTCATCATCGAAGACATCACAGAGACGCTTTGTGAAGATGAGGGGGAGGATGTAGTCCTTGTACTTGGGAGCATCCTTGGCCCCGCGTATGGAGCAGGCGGCATCCCAGATCCAGGATTCGAGGGATTTGTTTTTTTCGGAGGGTGGCATAAAGGGAAGTGGTTCGACGTGGGCTGAAAGCCCTAGGTTTGAACCAGCAACGGTCGGCGCTCGCATTGTATTTCAGGCAGTGGGCACGCTTCGATCAAGATTCGCGCGTTGAATGAGGGCTGAGAGCGAGAGAATCCGGACACTCGCTCGGTGAGTCGACCCGACCCACGGACCGCTGCGATGTTGGAGACAGGGGGCTGTCTCTAAGCTGTTGGGGGAGGGGAAGGACGGGAGCCAACCGCAGGGGTGCTGAACGATTTGCCGGTCATTTTCTCGAGCAGGCTGATGCCGAAGAAGCCGTTCATCATGTTGGCGTCGGAGCCGCCGCCAATCACCAGGTTTTCTGGGATGATCTTGAGGTTGCTGGATGCGATTTTTTCAATGACGCGGATTTGTCCGAACACGTCGCGGCCCATGGCCTCGACTTCGAGGCGGTAGGCTTCTGCATTGGATCGTCCTTTCGCTAGAATGACCTCGGCCTCGGCGGCCCCCACTTTTGCGGTGGCTTCCGCCTCAGCGACGGCGGTGACTTTCGTGGCTTCGGCTTGGGCAAGGGCGCGGAGTTTGATCGCTTCGGCTTCACCGGATGCCTGAAGTACGGCGGCTGATTTGGTTCCCTCGGCCTCTTTCACCCGGCCTTTGGCGAGGTTTTCCTGAATTTCTACGTTTCGCTCGGATTCGACGACTTTGGGCTGCATCGCAGCCTGAGCCGTGGCGTTCTCCAAGGCTCGGCGTTCCTCCTGAGCGGCCTTTTGGGTTGCGAACGTTTTCCGCTCTTGCTCCGCGATTTGGCGGTCCGTCACGGTTTTTGTGAGCTCCGCCGGGAGTACGACATCGGCAATCAGGGTATCTTTTGAGTCGATGTGATGGACCTTGAGGACACTGTCGATGTGCTCTTTGGCTTTGATTTGGAGTTCGCGGCGTTCGGTGTAGAGGTCGAGCGCTTTGATGTACTGGGCCGCGTTCCTGAAGTGTGAACTGATGGCGGGTTCGAGCACTTCCGAGATCATGTTGCGCACGGAACCAAGGTTGGCGATGACCTTGGGTGCGTTCCGCATCGGGATGTGGATGATGACGCTTACGTCCATGTTGACGTTGAAGGCGTCCGAGGTGCGGAGGGTGATGGTTTTGAGATTTGCGTCGAGTTCGTGGGCGCTTGAGCGGTTATCCGCCCAGTTGAGGAGAATCTGGGTGGTGGGAACAATATCCACCTTCATGATTCGCGTGTTGAGCGGGTGTTTTCCGGGTTGGAGCGGATCGGCCCAGATGCCTTTGCATCCGTTCTGAACGATTTTTGCGTTCACAGCGTCGTCGGTCAGGTCGGCTCCTTCTGGTCCCACATAGCTCGTCACCACCCCGCAGAAGCCGATGTCGACGCGAACCATGGGCGCTTTCTCAACGGTGGCGAACCACGGATTGATCGCGTAGTTCCCGGCGCGAAGGACGGGGATTTGAAGGCCTTTTTGGCCGCCAGCGGTGAGGAAGGCGGAGGGATCTTGGAAGTTGTTGTGGGAATCGTGCGGGAGCTCTTCTGCGGCGATTTTTGTGGGGTCGGTGATGGGGCGCCCCTCGAGGACGGTTACGATGCCGACCTGATCGGCTTCGATGTTGGTCCAGTCGGTGACGGCGACGAGTCGGAACAGGAGCGGGTTGAGGCGGTAGCGACCGGGCATGAGGACTTCGAGCTGCCTGCCTTTTTCGCCGCCGTTGTGAATGAAGGCCTGACCGTCGAAGAAGTTGTTATGTCCGTCGACTTTCCGGGCGAGGAGGCGTCCGTCTGGAATCCCGGAGCCGTCGGCAGCTTCGATCAGGCCGACTTTGCCACCGGCGATTTGCGTGATGGGGAACTTCATCACGTTGAAGAGGATGGTGTTAATGCGGTAAAAGCCGGGTAGCAGGAAGGCGATTTGAGGGCCGCGTTCGCCGCCGTTACGGATGAAAGCGTCGGCGTCCTGGAAGCTGTTGCAGTCGACGGGGGCGCCGAAGTTGCCTCCCGGGCGGGTGACGGGTTTACCGGAGATGGATTCGACGCATCCAACTTCGTCCTCGCCGATCATGATGGCGTCGACGACTTCGACTTCAAAGAGGTGGGGGTTGATGCGGTACTGGCCTTCGGGAAGGATTTGGAGTTGGGGTCCTTTTTCGCCGCCGTTGCGCAGGAAGGCTTCACCGTCCTGAAAGAGATCGCATTCAACGGAGCGAGCCATGAAGAAGCCTGAGGGAATGGGGTTGCCGGTGATGGCGCGGACGACGCCGACCTTGTTTTGAGGAATCTCAAGGAAGGGGCGTTTGCTGGTGCTGTAAATGAAGGGGATGAGGAAATGGATGCCGGGTCCGAGAACGCGGGCTTGGACTCCGACTTCGTTTCGGAGTGCGACGGTGCGACCATCGGGCATGTGGGCGCCGAGCCAGCGCCGCTCGAGGAGGACGACTTGATCGCCGCCCGCGATGGTGATGGAGCTGTAGACGAAGTAGAGCCCGAGGAGGATGAGAGCGGTGAGGGCGGGGTGGCTGATGATGAAGTTGAACAGCGTTTCCATGGGTTAGGTCGTGACTGGCTGGGTGGGGGGAATCTGAGTGGCGCACGAGGGTTTGCGTGCAGGTCTGTGTGCCTTTTCGGTTTCGAGCTTCTCTGTTGTGGGTGGAGATGTCACTAATAATCAGGAGTTTTCGACAGTGCGGGAAAGGTGTTTAACGCGGGATGGGGACGGCTTCTGGGGTGGAGTTTGTTCTTTAGGGGGGAGCAACTTGGTTTCATACTCGTCGTTCATTTTCATCTCATGAGCACACACAAGGTATTGGTCGCAGATCCGATTTCGCAGCGGGGCATTGACGAGCTTCAGGAGGGGAAACTTCTTGAGGTAACGGTGATGACGGGGAAGTCCGAGGAGGAGTTATTGAAGGTGATCGGCGAGTATTCTGGGCTCGTGGTGCGGAGTCAGACCAAGGTGACAGCGAAGCTTTTGGCGGCTGCCCCGAAGTTGAAGGTGGTTGGGCGTGCGGGTGTGGGGGTGGATAACGTGGATGTGGAGGCGGCGAGCAAGGCGGGGGTGATTGTGATGAATACCCCTGGGGGAAATACGGTTTCGACGGCGGAGCACGCGTTTTCGTTGATGGTGTCGATTGCGCGCAACATTCCCCAAGCGGATGCGAGTGTGAAGTCGGGCAAGTGGGATCGGAAGAGTTACGAGGGGGTGGAGTTGTATGGGAAGACGTTGGGGATTTTGGGCATGGGGCGGATTGGGACGGAGTTTGCGAAACGGGCGCAGGCGTTTGGGATGAAGGTGTTGGCGTTTGACCCGTACTTGTCACAGGCGCGAGCGAAGTCGATGCAGGTGGAGTTGGTGGAGCGGTTGGATGATTTGATGCCGCTGGTGGATTTCATCACGATGCACATGCCGTTGACGGATGAGACGCGTCACATGATTAACCGGGAGCGTTTGGCGCGGGCGAAGAAGGGGGTGCGGATTGTGAACTGTGCGCGTGGGGGGTTGATTGATGAGGTGGCGTTGATGGAGGCATTGAAGACGCGGCACGTTGCTGCTGCGGCGTTGGACGTGTTTGAGGTGGAGCCGCCTCCCGCTGATTACGCGTTGCGTGGGCTTCCGAATGTGGTGTTTACGCCGCACTTGGGGGCTTCGACGGCGGAGGCGCAGGAGAACGTGGGGATTGAGGTGGCGCAGCAAATTCGCGCGGCGTTGTTGAACGGGGAGATTCGGAATGCGGTGAACATGCCGAGCATTGATGGGAAGACGCTGGAGTTGCTGGGGCCACAGATTGCGATGGGGAATCGGCTTGGGAAGTTTTTGTCCCAGTTCGTGGGTAAGCGTTGTGATACGTTGAACGTGAACTATCAGGGCAAAATCAACGAGTTGGACACCAAGCCGGTGACGCGTTCAATTTTGCTCGGCTTCTTGGAGAAGGCGGGCGGGGGCGATATCAACATTGTGAATGTGCCGGGGTTTGCGCAGCAACTGGGGCTGAAGGTGTTGGAGAGCCGCGAGGCGGCGAGTTCCGAGTTCGCGGAGTTGATGGAACTGACCGCGACGGGCGAGGGGGGATGGGTCTCGGTGGCGGGGACGTTCCTCGGGAGTAATCCACGGATTGTGAAGATTAACGGGCGGCATGTGGAGGCACGGCCGGAGGGGGTTCTTTTCATTTTTGAGAACACGGATCGTCCGGGGATCGTTGGCATGGTGGGAACGGTGTTTGGAAAGCACGGGGTGAACATTGCGGGGATGTCGTTGTCGCGGGACAAGGTGGGCGGGAGGGCGCTGACGGTGTTGAATTTGGATTCGGTGCCGGGAGCGGAGTTGGTGGCGGAGTTGTCGGCGAGTGGCGACATCTACAACTGCCAGACGGTCAACCTCGGTTAAGCAATCGTTATGGAAATTCGGGTGAGTGCTGCGGCGGGATCAGGCGGGTTGAGGGTTCGATTCGTTGATTCCGCCTCGGTGCGGCGCGTCTTGCCCGGGGTTCCTGCGTGCGAGTTTTCGGGGAAGTCAGGGACCTTTTTCCACGATCACCGCGAGCAGGTGTTGCATGTGGGGCTTGGGGTGGAGGATGTGGGGGTGCGCAGCACGTGGCGTGAAGCCGCTGGGGTTGCGGGTTTGTTTGCGCAGCGGGCGGGGGTGAGTCGGTTGGTGGTGGAGTTGGGGGACGAAGCAGCGTTGTTTGCGGCTGACGTTGTGGATGGGGTGATGGGGGGCAACTACCTGTTTGACCGCTTTTTGCGGAAAAAAGGCAAGCCGTTGGAAAAGTTGGTGTTGGAGTGTTCCAAGGAGGCGTTGGTTTCGGTTCGCAAGCATGCGCCGGAGGGTGTGTCGATGGGCGGTGCTGTTGTGTGGGCGCGGGAGTTGGGGAACACACCGGGGAATGTGTTTAGTCCGGAAACGGCGGCCACCGAAGCGGTGCGGATGGCGAAACAGAGCGGATTGAAGGCGACGGTGCTGGGGGAGAAGGAGCTGAGGAAGGGGGGATTCGGCGGTATTCTCGCGGTGGGAGCGGGGAGTCGGGTGGGGCCGCGATTAGTGGCACTCGAACATGCGGGAGGGAAGAAAGGAGAAGCTCCGCTATTGTTTGTTGGGAAGTGCATTACGTTTGATTCGGGCGGGATATCGATCAAGCCGGCGGCGGGTATGGAGGACATGATTTTTGATAAGTCCGGTGCGATGGCGGTGTTGGGGGCGATGAAGGCGATTGCGGAGTTGGGGGTGAAGCGGAATGTGGTCGGAGTGATTGCTGCGGCGGAAAACATGCCTGGGGGAGGAGCTTACCGGCCGGGGGATGTGATTCGGATGTTTGATGAGACGCACGTGGAGGTGGTGAATACGGATGCGGAGGGCCGTTTGGTTTTGGGGGACGCGATTGCGTGGGGGATTCAGAAGTACCGTCCGGAAGCGGTGGTGGATTTGGCGACGTTGACGGGCGCCTGTGGGGTGGCGTTGGGCGAGGCGGCGGCGGGATTTTTTCATTCTGACGCAGCATGGGGCGAAGCGGTGGCGGCGGCGGCGGAGCGTGTGGGTGAACCGTTGTGGCATTTGCCGATTTTCCGTACGCACCGGAATCAGATTCGCAGCAAGGTGGCGGATTTGAAGAACTCGGGTGGACGGTTAGCAGGAGCGTGCACGGGAGCGGCTTTCGTTGGACACTTTGCGGGTGAGACGCCTTGGGCGCATCTCGATATTGCCTACATGTCCAATCGCGATAAGGACTTGGCGTATCAGACGCGTGGGGCAACGGGATTTGGGGTTCGGCTGTTGACGGATTTGGCGTTGAACCACGGGCGATGAGGGCATTTGGGGTCACGCGACGTGGGTTTGTGTCGGGGTTGGTTGGTGGAGGAACGGTGTGTTGGGTGGGAGGCAGTGCGTTGGCGGAGGCGTCGAAACGGCGGTGGGTGTTTGAGCGGGCGGAGATGGGCGTCCCGTTTCGGGTGACGGTGGATGAGCCGGGGGCGGATCCGGAGCGGGTTCGGGTGGCGGCGGAAGCGGCTTTGGACCGAGTGCGGGCGTTGAATGCGATTTTTTCGGATTACGAGGATGATTCGGAAGCGATGCGGTTGTGTCGGGAGGCGGGGACGGGGCGCAGGGTGGAGGTGAGTGCTGAGATGGCGGAGTTATTGGGGTTTTCGTTGGATGTTGCCGCGGAGACGGGGGGTGCTTTCGATGTGACGGTGGGTCCGGTGGTGCTGTTGTGGCGCAGGGCGCGGCGGCAGAGGGCGCTACCGGAAGGGTGGCGGATTGAGCGGGCGATGGAGGCGGTGGGATGGGGAGGGGTGGAGTTGGACCGCGGGCGGCGTGTCGTGGAGTTAAAGCGGAAGGGAATGCGATTGGATTTTGGGGGGGTGGCGAAGGGTTATGCGGCGAGAGAGGCGTTGAAGGTGTTGGTGGATCGAGGCTTTCGTTCGTGCATGGTGGCTGGGAGCGGGGATATGGCGATGGGCGTGGCGCCGCAGGGGACCGAGGGGTGGCGCATCAGGATTGCGGCGTTGGAGGGGTCGTCCGGTGAGGGCGAGGTGGTGACGTTGGCAGGGCGGGGAATTGCGACGAGCGGGGATGTGAACCAGTTCGTGGAGTTGGATGGGGTGCGATACAGTCACGTTGTGGATTGTCGAACGGGATGGGCGCTGACTCGGCGGGTGATGGCAACGGTGGTTGCGTCGGACGCGATGCGGGCGGATGCGTACTCGAAGCCGGCCGGAATATTTCTTCGGCAGGACGTTGAGCGCATGGCAAAGCGGCATGGTGACTTACGCGCGTGGGTGCAGACGGTGGGTGAGTCGGGTGTGGTTGTGGAGCGGTTTGGCGGTGCGGAGACTGCTATTCGGTAAGGACATTTTTCGACTATGTTGGACATTCGATTGATTCGGGATGAGGCGGATGAAGTGAAGCGACGGTTGGGGTTGCGGGGGGGGGATTTTGTTTCGTTGGTGGACGCGGTTCTGGCGTTTGATCGAGACCGGCGTGCGGCGGAGACGCGCTTACAGGCGTTGCAGGCGGAGCGGAAGCGTTTGAGCAAGGAGATTGGGATGCGTCGCGGCAAGGGGGAGGACACGGCGGAGACCGAGGCCAGTGTGCGGGCGATGGGGGATGAGATGGATGCGCTGCAGGAATCTGTGGTGAAGATGGATGTGGCGCAAAGAGATGCGTTACTGCATCTGCCGAATTTACCCCATGCGGGGGCTCCCGTCGGTGCGGATGCGGAGGCAAATCCGGAAGTTAGACGGTGGGGCGTTCGACCGGAGTTTGGTTTTGAGGCGAAGAGTCACGTGGAGATTGGGGAGAAACTGGGCCTATTCGACTTTGAGCGAGGCGCGCGTGTCACCGGCAGCGCGTTTGTTGTGTATACCGGACTCGGCGCGCGGTTGGAGCGCGCGTTGATCAACTTTTTGCTGGATCTGCACACAACCTCTCATGGGTATCGTGAGGTGAATCCGCCGTTTGTGGTTCGTCCGGACGCGCTGATTGGCACGTCGCAGTTACCCAAGTTTGAGGAGCAGCTCTACCGGTGTGACCGGGATGAGTTGTATTTGGTGCCGACGGCCGAGGTGCCGGTGACGAATTTGCATCGGGAGGAAATTTTGTCGGCGGATGCGTTGCCGGTGCGGTATGCGGCGTACACGCCTTGTTTTCGGAGGGAGGCTGGTTCAGCGGGGTTGGGTACGCGTGGGCTGATTCGGATGCACCAGTTCGACAAGGTGGAGTTGGTGAAGATTACGACGCCGGAGTCCTCGGAAGCGGAGTTGGAGGCGTTAACGGCGGATGCAGAGAAAGTTCTGCAGTTGTTGGGGTTGCACTATCGGGTGATTGAACTTTGCACGGGGGATTTAGGGTTTGGTTCTACGAAGACTTACGACATCGAGGTTTGGGCTCCTGGGCAGAACGGGTACTTGGAAGTTTCGAGTTGTTCGAACTTCGGGGATTACCAGGCGCGTCGGATGCAGTTGCGGTACAAGGATGCGGAGGGGCGGAACCGGTTTTGTCATACATTGAATGGGAGTGGAACGGCGCTCCCGCGATTGATGGTGGCGTTGTTGGAGAACTATCAGCGGGCGGATGGGACGGTTTTGGTGCCTGAGGTTTTGCGCGGGTATCTGGGAGGTTTGGAGGTTTTGGCATGAGTTCGGGTGAAGGGTCGGGACAGGTTCGATTTTTTCTCACGCTGGTTGCGATTCTGGCGGGAGCCTTGTTCCAACGGGACGGAGCTGGGAACGATCAGAAAAAGCTTTCGTTGGCACCGGTTCCGCGAGCGGGTGACTTGCAGCAGGCGGAGGCTGGTCGGAATGGGGTAACGCTTCCTGGGATGGATTTGGAGGTGAGTCTTTCTCGCAAGGGGGCGTGGGGGCAGGTCGAGTATTTTTCAGCGATGCTGGAGGCACCGGACTCGGTTTTGGAGATTTCGATGCCTACGTCTTTTCAGACGCGGTGGATTTTTGATGGCAAGACGGAGGAGTGGGTGGAGAATTTTCTGAAGGAGCGTGAGTTGCCGATGATGCTTGAGAAGCGGTTGTTGGACCGAGCGATTTGGTATTCCACCCCTTCAGAGGTTACGGTGAGCCCTCCGGTTGAGGTGCTTCGCGAACTTCCATCGAAAGCGCGCGCTGCGATTTATGCGACGCTCGGCGAATCTGATCGAAATCCGGACCAGTTAGAGCCCGAGGTGATTTACGGTGCCACTGTCGAAGATTGGTTGAAGGATGATGGGTTGAGAGAAGAGTTGGTGGCATTCGTCCGTGCGTGCGCTTACTCTCGAGGCGGAGCCAACGTTTTTGCGGACAAACTAGCGCTCTATTCGATTTGCAACTCGGATCAGGAGCGGATGAAGGCGAGACGAGCGATGAGTCGTAATCCAACGATTGTCGCCAAGTTGTTGCTCGAGTCTGGCACTCCTGATTTTTTGTCGACCTATTGGGGGAGTGGTTTCCGGTTGAAGGATACGATGCCGTTTTTGCGATCGATGTCTCGAACTCGAGGGGTGGATAAGTTGGATATTATCCACTTACTACCGTCCGCAATGCGGCGAATCTTGTACACGTTTCCTAATCCCGCTGCGACGCGGAGTGGATATTTGCCGGATTGCCATTGGACTTCACTGAACTTCTTCAATGTGGAGCCGTTGGAGCGTTTGGCGGATCCGGTTCAGGGATCGGCTTACGTGCACGAGCATTTTGAGCAGGTTGGGGGGCCCTATCGCCTAGGCGATGTTTTGTTTCTCGCTCATCCCGAGACGGGGGCGGCCTTTCACTCATGCACCTACATCTGCGATGACATCGTCATGACGAAGAACGGTCGTTCCCCGATTCAGCCGTGGGTTTTGATGAAGCTGGATCAGGTGAAGTTACTCTACGGACTCCATTTCCAGACGGAGGTGCGAGGGTTCCGACGCAAGGGCATAAACTGAGGCCGTTGCGGCTTTGCGAGTCGGTTGGGAGTACGGGGCCTACTGAACCTCGCGGAGTTGAATCGCGTCGAAGTGGCGCATGCGTCCGGGGGCGTCGGATACGATGATGAGTTTGTCGCCTTTGGAGGCGAGGTTTTTACGGACGAGGTGTTCGATGGCGTCTGGGATGGCGCTATCGGAGGGCGAGGAAAAGGGGAGGTGCATGGGAATGACGCCCCAGTTGAGGGTGAGTTTACGCACCACCTCGGGGCGTGGGGCGAAGGCGAAGATGGGGGAGTCGGCGGGGCGTTGACCGGAGGCGTAGTTTGCGACAAAGCCGCGCCGGGTGAAGACGACGAGTTTGGAACCAGGCACGGAGTTGGCGAGTTGGACTCCTGCGGCGACGGTTTTTTGACGGGTATCGTTAAGGAGCGCTTCGCTGTGGAAGCCGGCGCCTCCACTTTTTTCGATGCGCGAGGCGACCTTATCGAGAACCTCGACGCACTTGAGGGGGTACTTACCGGTGGTGGTTTCTCCGGAGAGCATGATGGCATCGGCTTGTTCGAACACTGCGTTGGCGACGTCAGTGACTTCCGCGCGGGTTGGCATGGGGGAGGCGATCATCGATTCGAGCAGGTGGGTTGCGACGATGACGGGTTTTCCGAACCGTTGGCAGCGTTTGACGATTCGCCGTTGGATGATTGGCAGTTCCTCCATCGGACATTCGATTCCGAGATCGCCCCGAGCGACCATGATGAGATCGGCTTTGCCAATGATGTGATCTAGGTTGCGAACGGCGAGTTGGTCTTCGATTTTCGCAATGATTCGAGCTTCGCTTCCGTTGGATTCGAGGGCGGAGCGCAAGACATCGAGGTCGGCGGCTTCTCGACAGAACGAGAGCGCAACGAAGTCAACGCCGACCTCAGCACCGACGGCAATGTCCGCCAAGTCCTTCTCGGTGAGCGCTGGGAGGTTGACCTTTACACCGGGGAGGTTGATGTGGCGGCGGGAGCCCATTTCGCCCTCGGTGAGGACCTCGCAGAGGAGGCGTTCCGGCATGCGCTTGGTGATGCGCATGTGGATGATGCCATTGTCGACCAGGATGGTGTCCCCCTCTGAAACGTCGGACGTCAAACCGTCGTAGTTAACGGTGACGGAGTTGGTGATGGAGGGTTTTGATTCATTGACGGTGAACTCAAACTGTTCCCCTGGAATGAGTTTGATTTTAGAGGCGACATCACCTGTTCGGATGGAAGGGCCCTGTGTGTCGAGAAGGATACCGACGTTGCGATCGTGTTTTTCAGCGAGTTTGCGGATGGTGGGCACGATGGCTCGGACCCATTCGTGTTTTGCGTGACTCATGTTGAGTCGGAAGCAGTTGACTCCCGCGAGGAGGAGTGCTTCGAGCATCTCGGGGCTGTCCGTGGCGGGCCCGAGCGTGATGATAATCTTGGTTCTCCGCATGGCTAACCATCCCACTCGAGCGAGAGGCCTGCAACCGCGAACATCGGCTGATCAGTTCAAGAAGGCGGTTTCCGAGATTCGGGAGAGTGTACGGTAGAGCGGGCCGTGGCAGGATACGAGGGATTGCCAGAGGTCCCCGTTTGCTTCCGGGTTGAGGAGGGTGCTATCTGGACGAGAAGTCATCCACGCATCGGGCCA
>JBIIXW010000270.1:0-36711 GCA_044347165.1 Chthoniobacteraceae bacterium | reverse complement strand
AAGTCGACTGAGGTGCTCCGGGGTCACTCCGACGGCTTCGGCCGCATCTGCGATGCGTGGGGTCTGAAGGGCTTGATCAAGCAACCAGGCTTTCGCCGCGCGGAATGTTTTTTCGGATTGTGGAAGGTGCCCGCCGGTCCAGTCGGACATCGCGCTAAGTTTTAACAAAAGGAGTCGGAGGCGGCAGGCGCAGACGTCTTCGGCGAAGGGGTGGTCGGACTCTGCGTCACGATGGAGGCCTTCGAACAAGTCCGCGATTTCGGCGGGTTCAGCGACACGTCGGACAATGCGTTCGAGAAATCCTGCCTGACGGAGCAGGGAAGAGGATTCGGCCCCGACAAAATCCACGTAATATTTCAACATGGAGCCCACGCTGTCCCCGGTGATGCGATGTGGAGTGCTTGGGGTGTAACAAAGAACGGTTCCCGCCGAGATTGATTCACCGACTCCATCTCGCCAAAACGTTCCGTTTCCTTCCGCAACAAACTCAAGGCAGTGATACGGAAAACTTTCCCGTTCAATGCGATAGTCTTTGCGTGTGCGTTCAGTTCCGCCACAGACCACTCGGAGCGGCCCGTTGGTTTTTGCCGAAAGGTTGAGGAAATAGCGTTTTGCGCTTTCCACCTGATTTGAGACGAATGGTGGGAGGGGTTTCATTGGCTGAGCGGCAACCCCTTCAACATCAAAAAATGGCATGCACGGGTCAACTCCATCGATGGTTTTCTTTTGTTGATCGTCGTACGCTCGCCCTGTTGCCGATGGTTTCTGCGTGAGTGACGCACCGAGCGGCATGTCAGATTTACCCAGTGCACTATGAGCCTTAACGATCAGCCTTCACTGCTAGGATTACAGCCGACCTTTGGGTTTGGAGACCGTCTTGGACTTGCGACTCCGGGTCACATTGCATCGCTGAAGCATGGTCGACTTTTGCCGATTCTCGCTCAGCAATCGGTTCGTGAGATGACGCGCACGCAGCGGACGCCCGACGAGGTGATGGCGGCTGCGCGACGTGGCATTGCGGAGACGGGGTTTCAGGGTGTTTGGGGTGCAGATGCGGATCACCTCAAGACTCGGGAGGATGTGTTTAATCTGGCGGCGGCGGGATTCACTTTTTTTACGATTGATCCGTCTGCCTACGTTGAGAATGCGGCGGATTCGCTCGCGGGAGATTCGCTTCTGGCGGCGGCGGAGCAGGTGGTTGCAACTGGCGCGTTTGAGAGTTTGGCGCAGGTTGAATCCCTTTACGCGAACAAGGAGTTTGACCTCGGAATCGGGAGTCCTTTGCGCATCGGACGGGAGGCGGTTCTGCGAGCGGTCGTGAAGTACGGCAGGGCTGTGGATTATGCGGGTAAGATGGGGGCTTGGATTGGCGAGGCTCGGGCGAGTCGCGGTGCGGACATTGAGGTGTCGGTGGATGAGACAGATTCTCCGACGACGGCGGCGGAGCATTTGTTCATTGCGGCTGAGCTTCGGCGGCGCGGGGTGAGCGCTGTTTCGGTTGCGCCTCGTTTCTGCGGGGAGTTTGAGAAAGGGATTGATTACAAGGGGGATTTGGTGCGGTTCGAGGAGGAGCTGAAGGTGCATGTGGCGATTGCTCGGACATTTGGACCATACAAAATCAGCGTCCACTCGGGTTCAGATAAGTTTCAGATTTACCCCATCGTCGCGGCGGTTTGCGGAGATTTGCTGCACGTGAAAACGGCGGGGACGAGTTATTTGGAGGCGCTACGGGTGGTTGCGCGGGTCAATGGCGATTTGTTTGCTGAGATTGTGGCTTATTCGCGGGGCCGCTTTGATACGGACAAAGCGACCTATCATATTTCGGCGACCCTGGCTGGTGTTGCCGCTGGCGCAGGGCTGAGCTCAGCCGATTTGGAACGCGTTTATCTGGATGAGGATGGGGGACGACAGATTCTTCATGTCACGTTCGGGTCGGTTTTGACGCAGGGTGTGGATAGTCGGGGCCGGACCTTCAAAGAGGGGATTCTTGAGGTCTTGCAGAAGTACCCTTCGCTGCACAGCGAGATTCTCGAAGGGCATCTCGGGAAACATCTGCGATTGTTGAGTTAATATGCGTTGCGCGATTACGGTTTCGTTGGTGCCGGAGGTGCGGGGTGGCCCCTTCGTGTTTTGGGATGGCCTTGAGGATGCGTTTAAGAAAGCGGCGGCGTTGGGTTTTGACGGAGTGGAGATTTTTCCGAACGGACCTGATGGGTTGGACGTAAATCTGGTTCGTCGGCAAATGGATGCATCGGGCCTTTCGGTGGCGGCGGTGGGAACGGGGGCCGGATGGGTGGTGGGAAAAATGCATCTTTGCCACCCCGATGTGTCGGTGCGCGATGGTGCGCGTGCTTTCATTCGAGGAACCATTTTGAAGGCGGCGGAGTTGGGAGCGCCCACCATTCTAGGGTCAATGCAGGGACGGGTTGAACTTGGGGTTGAGCGGCATCAAGCGTTGGATTGGCTAGCAGAGGCGTTGCGGGAGTTTGGCGAGATAGCGTCGGATTGTGGACAGGTTTTCCTTTACGAACCGTTGAACCGGTATGAGACAAACCTATTTAACCGTCAGGGTGAGGGGGCGGGATTTCTCAGAAATCGCGGTCTGACAGGGGTGTCGATTCTCGCAGATTTGTTTCACATGGGCATTGAGGAGAGTGACTCTGCCTCGGCGCTGGCAGGGATTGCAGATGTGCTGGGACACGTGCATTTTGCGGATTCAAATCGGCAGGCGGCAGGTGCGGGGCAGACGCGGTTCGAACCGATTGTCAGACAGCTGAGGGCGCAGGGGTATGTGGGCTACCTTTCAGCCGAGGTGTTCCCGATGCCTGACTCGTTGACGGCAGCGAGGTTGACCATCGAGCGCTTTCGTGAGTTGTCCTCAAATACCTAATAAACAACGGAATGCTCAAGACATCTTTGATTCATGCAGAAATTCTGTCGGTGCTCGCGAGGGCGGGGCACCACAGCAAGATTCTGATTGCGGACGGGAACTATCCGGCCAGCACCAAGAAAGGGCCGAATGCGGTGGTGGTGTCGATGAACCTTTCGCCTGGCGTGATTTCCTGCGAGCAGGCGTTAAAAGCGTTGCTTGAGACGGTTCCGGTGGATGCGGTGAATACGATGGGCATTCCGCCGGATGACTCGTACGCGCAGAGTGGAGAGCCGCCGGTGTGGGCTGATTATCGACGGGTGCTTGCGGATGCGGGGCACACGCTCGAGTTGAAACCGATTGAGAAGTGGGCGTTTTACGATGCGGTGAACTCGGAGGATCATGTTTTGACGATTCAGACGGGCGACCAATCACTGTGGGCAAACGTGTTGCTCACGATGGGGTGCCGCACGCGATAGGGGTATTTGGCTTATGGAAACACGAGTGCTTGGTCGAACGGGGTTGAGGGTTCCGAATTTGGCTTTCGGGGCGAGTTCTTTGGGACAGGAGTTCCGTAGCGTGACGTTGGACGAGGCGATGCGCTCGGTGCGTGTCGCGTTGGACTGCGGAATCAACTTCATCGATACCTCGCCGTTTTACGGGCGCGGCATGAGCGAAGTTCTCTTGGGCGTCGCGCTGCGCGGTGTGCCGCGCGAGTCATACACGTTGTGCACGAAGCTTGGTCGGTATGATCTGACGCACTTCGATTTTTCGGCGAAGCGGGTTCGCGAGAGTGTGGATGTCTCGCTGCACCGGATGGGAACCGATCATTTGGACATCCTGCTTTGCCACGATATCGAGTTTGTTCCGATGCAGCAGATTGTGGACGAGACGTTGCCGGCGATGCGGAAGTTGGTGGAAGCCGGTAAGGTGCGATTTTTGGGAATCTCGGGTTACCCGATGAAGCTTTTCAAATTCGTATTAGGTCAGACGGATCTCGACTGCGTTTTGTCGTACAATCAGTACACGCTTCAAAATACGCGATTTGCGGACGAGCTTCTTCCATTGTTGGAGGATCGGGGAGTGGGTGCGATGAATGCGGGGCCTTTTTCCGCGAGGTTATTGACCAATGCGCCCTTGCCGGCGTGGTTGAAGGAGCCGGAGTCTGTGAAGGATGCTGCGAGGGCGGCCGCTGCGTTGTGTGAGTCGCGGGGCGTCGACATTGCGAAGCTTGCTCTACAATTTTCGTTATCGAATCCACGGATTGCGACGACGGTTGCTGGCTCGGCGAATCCCGAGAACATTCGTAACTGGGCGAAGTGGGCGGCTGAGCCGATGGATGAAGGTTTGCTGCGTGAGGTGCAGGCACTGTTTGCGCCGGTGAAGAACATCGGCCATCTCGAGGGGCTGCCGGAGAACAACTGAATCTGAGAACGTTATGAAAGCATTACAACTTCCTGTCCCTGGGCAATGGGCTTTGATTGAGGTTCCTGAGCCACCGGCCGCTGCTCCTGGCAACGCCGTGGTTCGGATTCGGCAGGTGGGCATCTGCGGTACGGATTATTCGGGATACTTGGGTAAGATGCCGTTTTTTTCTTATCCACGGATCCCTGGCCATGAGCTTGGTGTTGAGGTGGTTTCGGTTGGGCATGGCGTGACGAATGTTCGCGTGGGCGACCGTTGTTCGATTGAGCCGTACATTAACTGCGGGAGCTGTCACTCCTGCCGCCGCGGCCATACGAACTGCTGTATGAACAACCAGACGCTGGGTGTGCATTGTGACGGCGGGTTGCAGCCATTGTTTACGGTTCCGGCTCGGAAGCTTCACGTTTCGGCGAAGCTTGGTTTCGATCAACTGGCTCTGGTGGAGACACTGGCGATCGGGTGTCATGCGGTTAATCGTGGAGCGCCTGTTTCGGGGGATGTGGCGTTAGTGATTGGTGCGGGGCCGATTGGGCTGTCGGTGGTGGAGTTCACCAAGTTGTCCGGTGCGAGGACGGTGGTGATGGATGTGAATGAGCAACGTCTGGCGTTTGTGCGTGATGTGATGGGGGTTCCCGACACGATTTTGGTGAAAGGGGATGGATCGGAGTTGAAGGCGTTGGAGGAAATGAGCGGGGGTGACTTGGCGCAGGTGGTGGTGGATGCGACGGGGAGTGATCGTTCGATGTCTGCCGCTTATCAGTACGTTGGCTTCGCTGGACGGTTGGTGTTCGTTGGGATTACGCAGAACGAGGTGAGGTTTGGGCATCCGCTGATGCATCGGCGCGAGATGACCTTCCATGCGAGTCGCAACGCGTTACCAGGAGATTTCACGCGGATCATTGGCTTGATTGAGGAGGGGAAAATCAACACCCAGCCGTGGATCACGCATCGGTTGGATTTTGATGAGGTTCCCGAAAAGTTCCCAGCGTTGCTCGAGCCGTCTTCAGGGGTTTTGAAAGCGGTTATCGCCGTTGGTGAGTAGTGTTGGGGTGGTATGCGAATCGACGCGCACCAGCATTTCTGGAGGTACTCGGCTGCGGAGTATCCGTGGATTCCGGCGGGGAGTGCGCTTCATCGGGATTGGCTTCCCGAGGATTTGGAGACGATTCAACGGCCGCTTGGTTTGGATGGCTCGGTTGCGGTGCAGGCGCGGCAGTCGTTGGAAGAGACCCGGTGGTTGTTGGCGCTAGCGGAGCGTTTTCCTCGCATTCTTGGGGTGGTGGGATGGGTTGATTTGCGGTCGGATGAGCTGGATGGTCAGTTGGACGCTTTTGTTAGAACCCCGCGTTTTGTTGGGGTTCGGCATGTGGTGCAAGACGAGCCGGACGGTTTTCTCACGGGGGAAGGGGTGCTTGCGGGGTTGCGTCGGTTGGCGGAGCGGTGTGTGTGTTACGATGTGCTGGTGTTTGCGAGGCAGTTACCGGATGTGCTTCGAATGATGGATGCTGTTGAGGGCTTGCGTATGGTGATCGATCACGGGGCGAAGCCAGACATCCGCGGGGGCGGATTCGACGAGTGGCGGAGATTGCTCGGGGAGGTTGCGGCGAGGCCGGGCGTTTTTTGCAAGTTGTCGGGGTTGGTGACGGAGGCCGACTGGACGGCGTGGTCGGTGGAGGGGTTGGAGCCTTATTTAGAGGCGATTTTTGAGGTGTTTGGACCAGAGCGGGTGATGTGGGGGTCGGATTGGCCTGTGTGTCTGCATGCGGCGAGCTATGCGGCGTGGTGGGGGGTGGCCACTGGGTATGTTTCGAAGCGGTGCCCGGAGTTTGCGGACGTTGTTTTTGGGGGCAACTGTGCGACGTTTTATCGCCTTGGCAGGGGAGTTTGCGGGCCCCTTTAGGCGATTCGTTTGGGCGGTCAAGTTTCGAGTGGCATTTTTTTGGTTTCGTGGTATTCTGTTTCCCTATGCCTATCACACGAAAAACAGCGTTTTCTCGTCGGCTTCCTGACCTTGTTACAGAGGAGCTCGCGGCTTTGCTCTCGTCACGGAGCAGCTATGAGTTCAAAGACATTTTCGAAAAGGTTTTCGAGAAGTTGAAGGCGAGGAATGCAGCGAGTGGTGGCGAGGAAATGTTGCGTTTGCGCTCTTACGAGAAGCTTCAGCACTTGGTGTCGATTGGGATGGTGAAGCGCGTGGGAAAAAAGTTTAAGGGTGTTCCGAAGTTGTTGGCGACCTTGGAGACGACGCCGCCGCCGCCACCTGCGCCTCAGTTGACTGCCTAGCAGATCGTGTTTCAGCGACTCTTTTGAGGAGTTTAACCGGTTCAGTTCCGAGACCCCGCTTCGGCGGGGTTTTTTTGTGTGTTGGGCGGAGTAGAATCGCCCCCCTCAAAGGGATTATTCTAAAGGTCGATCGTGAGTCTTTGCGGCGGCTTTAGTGGTTGTGGGGTCGGTTTTTAACGAGGCTTTGGACCGTGCCATTTTGCGGTGTTCGGGCTCTGTTTTAAAAAAGGGGTTAGACTCCGGCGTTTCGCGGGTTATTTCCAGTTGAGTCGTTTGTCTGGTTGCGCGTTTTTCCGAAGCTCGGCGGTGCGAGCCGGTCGAGGCAAACCCAGGTTGCAAACGGTCTTTTGTCCTCATTGATCGATTCCATGAATAGATTCGCCTCCCCGTTGTTTGCTGGTTTACCCGTCGCCGCTTCGTTGCTGTTGGCTTCGGCACAGGCCCAAGACCCAGTTGCGATCGAGATCAAGTCTCTCGCCGCCCAGATGAAGTTCGATAAGGCGGAGGTGGTGGTCCCTCCAGGGGCGAAGGTGACGGTGGTTTTCGACAACACGGACGAGATGCCGCACAACCTCGTTTTTTTCAGCCAGCCAGGAGTGAATGCGGGCGATGCGGTCACCAAGATGCTGGAGAAGCCTGAGCAGGCAGTTGCGCGGGGCTTCGTTCCTGAAGAGAAGGTGCTTGCGGCATCGAAGTTGTTGAATCCGCACGAGAAGCAGACATTCACCTTTACTGCGCCGGAGAAGTCCGGCTCTTACCCTTACGCATGTACGTTTCCGGGACACGCTTTAAGCATGGTCGGGAATCTACGGGTGATGGCGGCAGGGCCCGTTTTCAAGGACCTATCTTTCAGTGTCTTTAATGGAGCTTTCGAGAAGTTACCGGATTTTGGAAAACTGACTCCGCATCGGTCGGGAAAGGTGGATGGGAATCTGATTCACCTGAACTTCGACGATTACAAGAACCAGTACGCGATGGTGTTTGAAGGGGTTCTCGAGGCGCCATCGAATGCGGACTACACATTCTACCTCGCGAGTGATGATGGGGGCCGGATTTTGATTGATGGTGAAAAGGTGGTGGAGCATGACGGGATTCACCCCGCGTCCATAAAAGAGAAGAAGAAGAAGCTTACGAAAGGAGAGCACAAGGTTCGGGTGGAGTACTTTCAAGCGGCAGGGGGGGCGGAGTTGTACGTTGGCTGGAGCGGTCCATTTGATGTAACGGCTTTGTCGAAGTGGACGCCGCCGGGGTACAAGCGTCCTCAAGCGCCGAAGGCTGATGAGAATGTGGGAATGCCGATTGACGTGAAGGACGAGGTAGTGATGTACCGCAACTTCATCACGGGCGTGGGCAATCGCGGGGTTGCGGTAGGGTACCCTGGGGGATTGAATCTCGCTTGGAGCGCTGAGTCCTTCATCCCGGTGCTGCTTTGGCGGGGTGCATTCATGGATGCCGCGCGGCACTGGAGAAATCGGGGTGGAGGCGCCCAACCTCCTGCGGGGTATGATGTGGTGAAGCCGTTGGATATTTCGCTGCCGTTCAGTGTGGCAACGGATGGGAAACCGCAGTGGGAGAAGTATGAGTTCGGTGCGGAAGCTCCGGGGTATCAATGGAAGGGCTATCGTTTGGATGCGAAGGGGGCTCCGACTTTCCGTTATGGCTGGGGTGGAGCGGAGGTTGAGGAATCGTTTAGCACTCGAGGCGCTGCTATGGATCCAAAGGCGACGTTGGTTCGGACGGTCAAGGTTTCGGGTAAGATCCCGGACCGCGCGTTTTTACGGATTGCGAGTGGTGCGGTAACTCCGGATGGGGATGGGTTCGTTGTGAAGAATGGCACGGTCGATTTGGGGGGCGGACGGAGGTCGGAGAATACTTTCCGGGTAAAGGCGGTAGGCGCTCAGACGGACGGCGTGAATGTGTATGTTCCGGTATCGGGCTCGATTGAGGTGGCCTACGGTTGGGTTCCGGTCGGAGTGCCAGGCGGGGCGATCCCGAAGCTTTGAGTTTGAATTAGTCGCGATTGAACAAACTTTTCGTTTTATTCCATGAACAAGTATCTACCTCTTGCTGTTTTGATTTTGGCGGGGCCCGTTTCGGAGGTTCTCGCAGCGGAGCGAAACAAGAATGTGGACCCGGCGGAAGCCGAGTATTACGAGATTTCTACGTTTGTGACGCCTGACACTACGGCCATGGAGGTGGGTTCAGCGGAGTTGCTTCCGGGCGGCAAGGTTGCGCTTGGTACGAGGCGGGGTGAGGTTTGGGTGGTGGACGGAGCCGCTTCAAAAGAGGTGTCCGCTGCAAAGTTCACGCGATTTGCTGCCGGACAACACGAGGTACTCGGTCTGGCATATAAAGACGGCTGGATTTACGCGACGAACCGCTACGAAGTGCTTCGGATGAAAGACACGGACGGTGATGGTAAGGCAGATCTTTTCGAGACGGTTTGCGATAAATGGGGAGTTGGTGGGGATTATCACGAGTATGCGTTCGGGTCGCGGTTTGATAAAAATGGTGATCTCTGGGTTACGCTCTGCCTCACGGGATCATTTTCGAGTCAGGTACCATTTCGAGGGTGGGCGGTGCGGGTGAAGCCGGACGGAACCATGGTGCCCACGTGTAGCGGGGTTCGTTCGCCTGGGGGAATCGGTTTTGATGCGGACGGAGAGGTCTATTACACCGACAATCAGGGACCTTGGCATGGCTCTTGTACGCTCCAGCACTTGGTTCCGGGCTCGTTTCAGGGTCATCCGGGAGGTTTTAAGTGGTATGAAAAGGCGCCGAACATGGGGCCAGTTCCGGTCGAGCCGAACTCTCCGAGCCGCATGGTAACTGAGCGCGAGCGAATTAAGGAGCTCTTGCCACCTGCTGTCTACATGGTCCACGGACCAGGTAAGATTGGGAATAGCTCGTCTGGGATTGTTTGTGATCTTTCTAAAGGGAAGTTTGGTCCGTTTGAAAAGCAGCTTTTCGTGACGGACCAGAGTCATTCGAGTGTGTCTCGGGTTTGTCTGGAAACTGTGAATGGAGTGAAGCAGGGTGCAGTTTTTCCGTTTCTCAAGGGACTTTCGTCAGGTCCGATTGGGGCACGGATGGATGAGGAGGGAAACTTTTTCGTCGGTGGTTCTGATCGCGGATGGGGGGCTCGCGGCGGAAAGCCACACGCGTTCGAGCGTGTCAACTGGACGGGGCGAGTGCCCTTTGAAGTCCATGCGATGCGGGCTAAGCCTGACGGTTTTGAGTTGACGTTTACCCATCCTGTTGAGTCTGCGACTGCGGGTGATGTGAAGAGTTACTCGATGCGTGGGTTCACCTACATCTATCAGAGTTCGTATGGTAGCCCGGAAGTGGATGACACAACCCCAGTCGTGAAATCTGCGGCGGTGGGTGCCGATGGGAAGTCGGTGCGATTGGTGGTGGAGGGACTGACGAAGGGGCACATCCACGAGTTGCATTTGGACGGAGTGAAATCTCGTGAGGGAAAAGGGGTACTTCACCCTGTTGCTTACTACACGCTGAACGAGATACCTGCGAAGTAGTCAATCCGCGTAATCCATACTAGAAAGAGCCCTGAACTAATCGTTCAGGGCTCTCTTTTTTAAGCGAGCTTGGCCGCTGGAGTTTGCGGCCGGAGGGGTGAGGGCTTTTACTTGAGCTCTCTGATACGGATGGAGCGATAAGCTACGACATCCCCGTGGTCTTGGAAGGCAATGTGTCCTTTTTTCAGCGATGCAAACTTCGGCCAATCTTTAAACTTACTGCCTTGCAGAGCGGCCTTGCCCTTTTCCGAGCCGAGGTCGAGGGCGACGAGTTGTTTGTCGTTTAACCAGTGCTCAACGTTCCAGCCCTTTACGACAATCCGGGAAGAGTTCCACTCTCCGGCCGGTTTCGCTGCATCCCTCGGAACTCCCGCTCCAATATCGTACAGAGATCCAGCAAGATGGTTTTCAAGCTTGTTGTCTTTGGCGTCCTTATTGTCGAGAATTTGATATTCGGGGCCGGTTTTGTAGCTTGCGGCTTCCCCGAGTCCGACGCGGTAAATCACGCCTGAGTTTCCGCCGGTAGAGATTTTCCATTCGAAAGCAATCTCGAAGTCAGCGAACTCGTCGACAGTCATGACATCACCTGCTTTTCCAGCAGTCAGGGTTAGCGCGCCGTCGACCACTTTCCATTGGTCAGCAACCTGTTCTGCTTTGTATCCCCGCCAACCCGAGAGGGTCTTTCCGTCAAAAAGAAGCTTCCAACCGTCCGCTTTCTGGGAATCGGACAACTGATTGGGGGGGACGTCTGCGCGCGCCGCGAGGGAGGTGGATAGAGCTGAGATGATAATTCCAAGTTTGAGGTAATTCGTAATCATTATTCAGTTATTGGTTAATGGAGGAGCCCGAAAGGGCAGGGGGCAACTCTGAGACGGGTTCCTGGAACTGCACACTTACCATCCAAGTTCCGATAAGTTTTCCCGTGGCATCATAAACTTTCCGCAATCCGACGAGGGTGTGCGCCATCCATGACCCATCACCCTGAGTTGCGACCATGTTCGCGGGACCTTGGAGACTCCAAGACTCTAGACCTGAGTTCGAGCGGAACTCGAGTTTCAGTACTTCAAGATCTCCTTCGGTCAGCGCAGGCGTTAGGGTTACTCCTGACGTTGGCGCACGGAACGCCGAGAGGGATGTGTCGATTCGCTCTGACACCACGGCCGATTCTGTTTCGGCATCTAGGTAGAGTTGTCCATCGAACGGAGCTGCTCCAGCAATCGGTCGTGCTTCAATATGATAAGAGCGAACCGGTACACCTTGAACGAGGATGGGCGGGGCGTCTTGACCGATCGGTTGAGGGGAGGCTTGTGATCGAACGGATGGACGTGCTTTCACTGTGAGGGTGGCGATAGCGGTTTGACTGGTTTTTCCGTCACTCACGGTCACCGAGTAACTGAGAACTGCTGGTGGCTTCGCGGTCGCTTGGGGAATGACGAGTCGGTGACTAATCTCACTCGGAATGACTTTCCCTGCCAGAGACCACGAGTAAGTGAGCTTACCGGTACCCGTTGCAATCACATCAAACGCAGCGCCGTCGCCTTGGAAGACCTCGAGAGACCTAGGCGGTGACACGATTCTGACGGGGTTCGCGATTTCTACCGCCGCCGCTGCGCTGAGCACCGAGTAGACCGACTGTTCGGAGTTCTCTGAGATGAGGACATCGTAGACGCCGATTGTTTCCGTTGAGACGGTGAGTTGGAGGCTCGGCAAAGTTGCGCCGGAGAGGTTCACTCCATTTTTCCGCCATTGATAGGAGAGGGCACCCTTGGCTGACGCTTGGACGCTGAGCGAGACCGAGTCGTTTGCTGATGCCAGCACTGGTGCCGGCTGCTTGGCGATGTTGATTCGAGCGACCACCTGAACTTCCGTCTGGGAGCTTGTCACGGAACTCGATGGATTGGATATGACAACGTCGTAGAGGCCTGAATCAGTGACGCTTGCGAACTCGAAAATGAGCACATCATCGATTGCTCCTTCGAGGGGTTGGCCGTTTTTGCGCCATTGGAAGGTGAACGGGCCTTCTCCGATTGGTTCGACACTGATTGAGGCGCCAGAACCTTGGTTTACGGAGAGTTTGTTTGGAAGCGTTGGGGCCACCATCGCAGAATCAATGACGAGAGACGCTGCGGTGCTCGTCACCGAGCCTGCGTCGTTGGTAACGATCACATCATAATCTGCGGCATCGGATGCTTGAACGCTCGCAAATAAGAGCGTTTTTGAAGTGGCGGAGGGAATCAGAGTCCCACCCTTGCGCCATTGGTAAGAGACAGGGAGCGATGCCTCGGACACTTCAACCGAGAGCGACGCCTTGCCTCGCAGGAGCACGCGCGTGTTGGTGGGTTGAGAGGTGATGGTGACCGGAGAGAGAACCGTCAGTTTCGCCGCTTGGCTAAACACTGATCCAGCGGCGTTTGACACACTCACAGAGTAACGGCCATCGGACTGAGCAGAGACTGTCTGGAGTCGCAGGAGGGGTTCATTGGCGCCCTCCACCACCTCTCCATCCTTGAACCATTGGTAGGTCAGCGGCCCCACTCCAGTTGCGACAACGGAGAGTGACGAACTTTCTCCAGGAATCACCACAATCGAGGCTGGCCCAGTCACAATGGTTGGAGGGTTCATCACCGTTACTCTGAACGGAGCCGAGCGAATGGATCCAACGGGGTTGGATACGATCACGTCGTAGGTACCCGCCTCGCTGTTACCAACGCTTTGAAGTTTCAGGGACGAACCAGTCTGGCCCGCCACGGGTCTTCCATCTTTACGCCACTGGAACTTGATGGGGGAACTACCCGTCACGTCAGCTGACACTTCGAGCTTTTCGCCAGCAACCACCGAGGCGGATTGGGGCTGCGAGATAAAGGAAGGCGCCTTGTTGATCTCGAGTACGAAGTCATTGCTCGTCGAAACCCCTAAATCACCCGTCACCACAACGCGGTAAACCCCCTCGTCGGATGGTTGAGCGCCTCCTAGGCGGTACGTTTTTTGAACGGCTCCGGGGATATCGGTTCCGTTTTTCTGCCATTGGTACTGGAGGTTAGTCCCTTGTGCTTCGACCGTCCAAGTGCGGGACGAGTTCAGGTTGACGCCAGAGACTTCATCGGGCGAAGGATGCCGAACGATGACCGTAGGATCCTTCACGGTGACGGTGGTCTTTGCGGAAGCCTGTAAGGCCTCTCCGACCCCGCCGAACCTCGTCGATGACGAGATGACTACTGAATACACGCCTTCTGTTTCGCCGTTTATTGCGCGTTCCACGGAATAGGTAGAGGCTTGGGCGTCTGGGATTGCGACTCCATTTAAGAACCACTGATAAGCCAAGTCCTTCCCGAGCGCTGACACTGCGAGAACAAACGGGGCATCGGGCTCCACGGTAATGTTTTCGGGTGGCACGATGACGCGAGGAACATCATTCACGCTTAAATCCACAGGGGATGCCTTCAGGATTCCCGCCTCGCTGTAAACTTCGAGCCGGTAGCGTCCTTCGTCTGACTCAGCGGCTTGGTTGATGAACAAGCTTCTCCCGACGGCACCAATGATTTCCCGATCATTTTTGAACCATTGGTAGAAGAACGTTTGTCCTTGAGGTGCAACGCTGATGTGCGGCTCGAGATAGAACGATTCGAGCGGATTTTTTTCCAAGAGCGGCTCCGGTGAATAGAGCTCCTTGGGCAGAGCGATTACTTTTAATTGGATGTCTTTGCTGACCACCGTTGCCACAGGATTTGTGGTGGAGACGTTCAGCTGATAAGTGCCGGAGTCACTCTCTTTAATACTGTCGAAAATGACCGATGGCGTTTCTGTGATAAACTCGTCGGAGACGCCACCAGATCCTGTGGAGGCGGATTTCTTCCACCGGTAAATCGCGTCATTTCCGCGGGCCACTACATTGAGTTGGAAGGGGCGCCCCTCCAACGCGGTGAGCTGAGTGGGTTGCATGTCAATTTTTGCCTCGCCCTTGACGGTGAGTCTCACGACCGAGGACGTCAGTCGAGAAGCACTATCGTCGACGGGACCATCAAAAACCTCGACGTAGTAGTCTCCCTCGTCGGCTTCGGAGACATTTGGAAGAGTAAGTTCAGGGGACGACTGTTGGGAGGACGCAGCAAAGACGCCTGCAATCGCCTGTCGCCCGATTGTTCCCTCCAGATTTGCTTGGATTTCCCCCGAAATTCGAATTTCGGGCGCGGATTCATATCCGCTACCGCCATTGGTGACGATCACTCTGGCGACGGAGAATGTCTCTCCCGACGCATCCAACTCCATCTCCGCCACCGCCGTGGCACCCGCCCCAGAACCTGTGGAAACAACTTCCACCATTGGTGCTGTCCGATACCCCGAGCCTGGTTGGACGACGTCGATAGAGGTGACTTGCCCACTGACAAGCCCCGTCGTCGCACGATTTTTCCTCCAGCGATAGCTGAGATTGCCACTCAACTCCCCAGATTTTCGGACATCGGCAGTGAATGTTGCCGACGTTCCCGCAACAACGGTGAGGTTTTCTGGCTGTTTTTCGAATCGGATGGAATCCAGTCGCCAGACTTTGATCTCGCTGAGCTCTACCTGATTCACGGTGCCAGCGAGGGATACTTTGTATCTTCCCTCGGTTTGCTCATCCACCGTGAGAGGAAGGGTTGGGGAGGTCGCACCCGGCAACGCTTCGTAGGCCATCGTCACTGGGTTGAACTTCAGCCACTGGTAGATTAATCCTGCGCCCCGCGCCTCGGCTCGGAGTTCGACCTGCGCCCCTGTGTTCGTTCCTTGCGAGATTGGGGGTACACTCACGACGACTGGCTCGTTCACAACAATACGCACAGGCTCCAGTGTCGACTCGTCCACAACAGCCCCTGTTTGCTTATCTTTGCTGGTTATGATGACGTCGTACTCGCCGGCCTCGGCTTGTCCAAGGGAGTCGAAGTCTAGTACTGCGGTTTCGGCGGAGGGAGATAGGATTCGCCTTCCGTTCACTCGCCACCGGTACTCGACGTTGAAACCGCCCGAAGTGACGTCAACGGCCAGCTTGAACTTGACCGGTTGCTGCACGCTAGAGGGGTTCTCCGTGACGATTGGCTGCGGCGCGCGTGGGGTGCCGTTCACGACCGCATAGATTTTACCGAAAGAAATGCCGGGACTCACCGTCACGCTGAACTCATTGGAGGAGACCTTTCCAGCGATATTTTCGGCTGTCACAGAATACGTTCCGGAAGCAGTTACAGAGGCATTCTTGATGAGAAGCGACGAAGAACGTGCTCCGGGCAGCGCCGATCCGTTGTAGAACCACTGGAAAGTAATCGGCGCCTCCTTGGTTGCGGTGCCACTGACTTGTACAGCCAAGGATACGTCCCGCCCCTCAATCACTGAGGTTGAGATTGGGGGTTGAGAGACAAACCTTACCGGCTTATTCACCCTCAAGAATGCAAGCTTTGTGGTCAGCTTAAGTTGTCCGGACACCACGGCGAAGTAGGCGGCTTCGTCCTCCTCTTTGACGGACTGGATTGACAGGGTGGGGGAGGTCGCGCCGGAGACCGCGCGGGTTGTTTTTCCAAGCGTGCGATACCACTGGATTTTCTCTGAGCCCGTCGGGTTTGCCAGTGAGAGCGCAATGGTGAAGCTTTCTCCAGGATTCAGAACTGTTGTCGGGGTTGGTTGAGCGGCAATCTCCAACCGGCCCGCAATGATGATCGGTGACGCATTGGAGGTGACGGGGCCAACAATGTTCGTTACCACACAATCGTAAGTCGCCGAATTTGCTGTTTTCGAGTTGGTAACGACAAGGCGTTGATTGGATGCATTCGCAATCGGAACTCCATCCTTTCTCCATTGGTAACGGAGCGGTGGGGTGCCAGTTGCCGCAATCTGGAGCGTCACCGATTTACCCTGACTGAGGATTACTGGAGTCGCCGAGGTATTTTTAGT
This sequence comes from Chthoniobacteraceae bacterium, assembly GCA_044347165.1. Lineage (GTDB taxonomy): Bacteria > Verrucomicrobiota > Verrucomicrobiia > Chthoniobacterales > Chthoniobacteraceae > JBEEPE01. The sequence goes on along the minus strand of JBIIXW010000270.1, from coordinate 20,682 downwards.
AATCACCACCGGCTTATTGAGTTTGATGGATGCGGGGGTGGTGACGAGTTCTGCTTGATTAGGCGAGGTGATCCTCACCCAGTACGTACCTTCATTTTCTGTTGAGACAGAGGTCAGTTCGAGGCGAGAGAGGTTTTGCCCTTCGACGGGTACAGTGGCAGTGGAACCCGATTTTTTGAAAAGCCACTGATAGGAAGGAGTCCCACCGTCTGTGGAGACCTCCAGCGCGACACCGTCACCCGGGTTTGCAATGACAGATTTTGGATGGCTCGTGATCTTAAGCGGGGGGATGACGCGCAGGAAAACGGGCTGACTCGCAACCCTCCCAGTGACTCTGCCGCCTTCAGTGGTTGAGGCGATAACGTCGTAAGTGCCGGATTCGGCTGAACTTTCTAGCTTCAGGGTGAGCCTTTTTCCGGTTGCCTTGGAGATTGCAACTCCGTTTTTCCGCCACTGATAAGCACTGTCTGGAGATGACGCCTCTGCGAAAAGCTCGACAGGGGCTTGTCCGACGTAAACCGTGGAGCTGGAAATCGTCGGTTGGGTCAGGAAAACCAGCGGGCTGGCGATGCTTAACTGAACAGATTTCGACTCTCTCGTTTCGGTGCCTCGGAGAACCTTCACGGAGTACACTCCAGCATCGGATTCGGTAACTTGTTGAATCACCAGTGTGTCTCGTCGCGCCGCTGGGCTATTAATTTCCACCCCATTTTTCATCCACTGGAATCTGAAGGAGCCCTCCCCATTGACTGAGACTCCAAGCGCTACCGAATCCAACAGTGAAACACGTTTATCGCTGAGTTTCGTATCGTTGACCGAGAACTCGGATTTCAGTACGCGAACGGTCGCAGGAACCGAGCGAACGGTGTCAGCAACAGGTGACGAAACTTCGCACACGTATGTCCCTGACTCCGCTGTGGGAAGGGTGAGAACGCGTGCATCGACCACTTTGACGAATCCTGACGCAGTTTCTTTGAGCCAAGTGTAGGAGATTTGTGGACCTTTAGCGACCACTTGGAGCGTGACGGGCGAGTTTTCCATCACTGACTGCGAGAGCGGCTGTGCAATGATTCTGATGCTAGAATCAGAGAGGGAGAGGGAAGCCTGCTCTGACTCTGCAAACACGCCGAACTTGTTCGTGGCCGTGACGGTGTACGCCCCCTCATCAGAAGGGGTGAAACCCGCAATATTCAAAACCCTTGCGGTTTGTCCCGCGAGGGCTACTCCGTCTTTAAACCACTGGTAGGTGACTGGATAAGACGATATAACTGAAACCCATAGTGATGCGCTTGATCCAACGGCAAGGCCTTTGACGGAAGTCGGATGCGTAGTGAAGCGAGGAGTATCGACCTCGAAAACGCTTGCAGGCGCCGAAACGACGGAACCGGCTTCGTTTGTGACAACGCAATCGTACTGGCCGTCCGCTGCCTTCGCGAGCAGAACAGGCGAGTTTGCGCCGCTAACGTTGGTGCCATTCAACCTCCATTGGTAGCGCAGCGCGCCACCGCTGGCTTGCACGGTAAGGCTGGCTGATCCGCCCTGTGGCACCCCGGTGGTGGTGGGGTGTTGAGCGATCAACGGAGGTAATCCGGCTGGAACCGTGACGGTAAACCGTCCTTTACCGAGGTAGAGACCGCCAGCGGCGAAAACTTTCACTTCAAATGTTTCAGTGACGCCGACAATTCCCGCCGGCGCTGAAAATCTGACCAAATTTCGGCCGACGATGGATGCCCCGAGTCGATTGGAATGCGGCAGGAGTTCGAAGGAGAAGAATCCGACCGATGCTTTGTCAAAGCTCTCGAGGTTGAGAGATTGTTGACCGGCAGGGCTCAACTGAATGTCCTCCGCATGGAATAATAGGTCCGACTCGTTTACGGTGACCGAGAAGGGAGTGCTCATGAAACTCCCCAACGCACTCGTTACCTGGACGGTGTAGGCGCCTGATTCTCGGCTGGACGCTTGGTTTAAGACCAGGGAGCTTGAGTTCGCCGCCGGAATCGGCAGGAAGTTTCTGAACCACTGATACCGCGCGCCTTGCAAGACATTCAAATAGCTCGCTGGAACACTGAGGTTAACGGAGTCCCCAGACTTAACTTGGCTTACCCCGTCAACCGTTAGACCGGCGAAATCGGGTGCCTCGATGATCGAGACTTCAGCCGTTTTTATCTGCTCGCGACTGACACGATGGGTGACGGTTGCTTGGTAGGTCGAAAAATCGTCAGGTTTCACGGACGAGAACTCCAACTTGCTCGAGGTGGCACCCTGAACGGGAACCCCTGCCTTCGTCCACTGTATGTCGTACTCATCTGAGCTGAGTTCAAAGCGCAGTCTTGCGGGCTGTCCTACGCGGGAGACGACCGTCTGCGGTTGAAGGAGGATGATGCTTCTCAGCTCGAGAACAGCACCCGATGATGTCTCCTCCGAGATCCCGTCGGAGACGATGACCTGATAAATACCGGCATCGGAAACTGCCACGCGAGGAAGGACGAGTGTCGAGCTGGAGCCGCCCGATAGCGCGGCGCCATTTCGCATCCACCGGTAGGTGAGTCTTCCTCGTCCGATTGCTTTGGCAGTTAGTTCGACGCGCGACTGGGCATCAGCGATAGCTGATTGTGGCTGAGAGACAATCTTGAGGGAGTCGGATACCGTCAGAGTCAAGGGGGCGGACTCCGCCGTTCCCGCGAGGTTGGCCAACCTTACCCGGAGAATGCCATTATGTTGCTTGAGGGATTTAAAGGTGACAGATGATGAAGCGGCGTCCAGCACCCCAGAGGCAATCGATTGCCCATCAACCGTGACAGTAGCAGTGGCTGGAAGTGAGCCTGAGGACGCAACTCTCAGTTCAATCAGGTTACCGAGACCAACAATCACGTTCTCCATCGGTCCGAAAAAGACGGTCGGTTCGGCCCCTGCGTCCGATCGCACGGAGAAGGTCAGTTTTTCTATGCTTGGAGGAGTAATCGCCCGAACGAGGGCCCCTCTCACCACCTTCCGAGCAGTACTGTCTGCAATGTCCACAAGGTACTCAGCGGAGTCGTCCGCAGAGATCGACTCAATCAACAAGGTTGATTTGTCGGCCCCGGGGATGGATTGAGCGCCTGCGGGCAGGGTGGGGGAGATAGATGGAGCGGGGGTATTCTGGGCGAGCGGTAATCGGTACCACTGGAATCGCAATGAATCGGGGAACAAAGACTCAACACCAACAGCGAGCGTAGCCGTTTCGCCGATGACGGTGTCGACCGACTTGGGCAGAGAGGTGATGTTGAGAGCGGGGACGGCATCCAACCTGACTTGGTTGGACGTGACGGTCCCTATCGAGTTCGACACCTCCACCCAATACATGCCGGCTTGATCCTGGCTCACACCGGACAGGTCGAGCTTTTGCATGGTGGCGCCTGAGATCGCCTGACGCGGGGCACCAGCGGTGCCCTTCGAATAGTACCATTGATAGGACATGTTCACAGCCCCCCTCGCAAGCACCTCGAAGCTCGCTGAACCGGTCTCTCTCACCACTGCCGATTGAGGTTGCAGCAGAATGACTGGCGCTGTCTCAACGGTGACGACCGCAGCGTCAGATTCCACGGGGGTTGACAGGATTTTCGAGGAAACCTCGAGCGTGTAGCTTCCTTCGTCCGAGACTTTTGCTTTGAACAGGTTGAGGACGGGACTGGTCTGACCGGCGACCGGAAGACCGTTCTTTTTCCATTGGAAGCTCAGGTCCGACGTTCCCGATTCGAATCCAACCGAGATACGACCAGCCTGTCCTTCGCGCAGGACGATGTTGGAAGGCTGCTTCGTGATTTGGAAGGGGGACTCATTCACCAGCAGTTCGAAGGTCTTAACGAGGGGTGCTGTTGAACGTGATGATATTACTGATGCAGTGTAGACGCCCGCATCGGCAGTGGATACCTGTTGAATCGTGAGCGTGGACTTCGTCGTTCCCTGCAACGTTTCAACCCGAGTCGTTGTTTGCGGGGTCGAACCCTTTGTCCAAACAACTTGGACGCCACTCCCCGTTGCACTGATGGACATCTCGGCTTTCGCACCGACTCGCGTCAGCTGGGGATTGGTCCAGCCGATAATAGCTGGGATATCCAATACATTTAAGACTGCAGTCTGACTGGTGATTGGATTTGGCCCACCGTTTGTCACAGAGACTCGGACTCGTCGTGACACCTCCTTTGGAGAACCTGCTAGGTTCAACCGAGGGCCCGTCGCAAGTTGCGTGACCCATGGTCCGTTATCATCACTGACCTCCCAACGGTAACGAAGAGAGCCACTGCCCGTTGCCTGAACATCGAAAGAAACGGGTTCGTTTAAACCGACGTTGCGCGGCGTCGATTCTAGGTCTTTGGCAAGAGTCAGGGGCGCATCAACGGTAAGCCGCGCGGACCTACTATCGATGGCCTTTGAGGTGACTGCCGAGATGACTCGCACAAAGTAGTCGGCGGTGTCTGCCAAAGACACTGACCTGATTCGCAACGATACTCCGACCGCCCCAGGTATTTCTGCGTTATCCTTGAACCATTGGTAGCGGAGGGGGGTCAGAGAGTCCGTCACAACGAACATCTCGACGTCCTGATTGGAAATCGCAGAAAAACTGGCGGGGTTTGTCTTAATTTCAAACTCTGGCGCGACGACTACCTGGATAGGCTCGCTCACCGTCTCGGATACCCCGTCCGCCACGGTCACTGAGTATAGTCCCGCGTCTGCGGGGACGCTTTGTGCTTTTCTGAGGGCGGGTTGCAGCTCTCCCTCGAGAGAGGAGGTATCCTTTCTCCATCGGTAAGTGAGCGATTCCGTCGATTGAGTTTCGATGGCCACGTTGAGGGGAGAGCCCTCACGCACGACCACGACCTTCGGTTGCTTCGTTATTTTCGGGGAAGCTACCACCCGAATTTGAACTGGGTCGCTGACGACGGAGCCGAAGGAGGATTCAACGGCGACAGTATATAAACCCGAATCAGCAAGCGTGAGGGGCGGAAGAGTCACCTCGGCGGAGTCGGATGCGAGGGTCACCCCCGAACGCTGCCACCGATATTTGAGTGGTGTTACGCCCGTGGCTGAAAGGGAGAGACTAATCACTGAACCCTCCTTAAATCTCGCGACCCCATTCAGAATGTTTGGCGTCGGCAAGATCTTGAATCCGGTAATCTGGGGCGGAGGCTCGACGTTTAGTGTGGCCGACGAGGTAACGGCTGACGCGGGGTTTCCAGCATAGGATACCCTCACTTCATAGTTACCGGCGGAGTTCAAATCCGCCTGAGCAATCTGAAGGGTTGAGCCCTGTTGACCTTGGAGAGTTGCCCCGTTCTTGGACCACTGATACTCCAAGGGCTCGGAGCCGATCGCCTCAACGGCAAAGACTGCGCCCGCACCCACAGCTATTCTAAGCGGTTTCGGTGCTGAAACGATTCGAACGGGGCCAGAGGAGACAGTGACGGTTATGGGGCCAACGACGAGTTCCCCGTGCGGGTTGCTTGCCTTCAGCGTGTAGACGCCGCTATCGGTTCTCGAGACAGAGCTGCGAGCGAACTCGGGCGTTTTGGCGGTCAATGACTTTCCGTCTTTACTCCACTCAAAAGCGAGGGGCGCGCTCCCGATAATCCGAGGATTTAGGAGAAGCTGTGCGCCTTCGACGAGGTTGAACGAAGATGGCACCGCTTCAGCCAGTTGCGGGGGAGTAGGGGTATCTGATACCGAGATAGAAAAATCAACCGGTGCCGATTGGAGATCACCGGCGGTCGCGGTGACACTGAAGGACCCCGAGTCGACAACTTGCGCAAGTTTGTCTGAGAACAGCCCAGAGGAAACGTTGTCCAAGTTCTGCACCCCGTTTTTCGACCACGTGTATTTTACGGGTGATGCCGACGAGGAAATCGCATAGGTCGACACGGAAAGCAGTTGTCCCGCAAAGGCGTTGACAGGCACAGGTGTCCTCAGAAAGCGGATGAAGCCCTTGCTGCCGTCTAGGCTCTCCGAAACCAGCAACTGCCGGGATCCAATGCGTCCCGAGGTGTTAGTTGCTAGAACATCATAGAGACCCGGCTCAGTCACCGTGATAGTCTTAGTGTTTGTTGGGATGACGACACCGTTCCGACGCCACTGCAAACTCGAGTTTGCGGGGGCTTCTGCCGAAACGCTGAAAGACTCACCACGATTGAGGACCGCATGCGGAGTGGGGGATACGATTCCTACCCTGAAAAGGTCGGATACCGATAAGCTAGCCGCCGTGGAGGTGATAGAATCTTGACTATCGGAGACAACAACGTCGTAGAGGCCCTGATTGCCACTCGAGAGCGACTCAACTCCGAATACTGGGAAGATCGCACCAGGAACTGGGCGAGCGTTCCTTCTCCACTGGTATTTGATTGGCCCGTAGGATGAGGCTGCAGTGACACTGAAAAGAACCGCGTTGCCAGTATTCGTCGTTACTGGGGCGGGATGAGCGAGGATTTTGAGCCTGTAGGATACGGAAAGCCGAGTGGCGGCTGAACGTTGCGTCCCATAAGCATTTTTCATTTCGAGGATATAGTCGGCATCATCGTTTGGAGTGACTGATTGAAACACCAGCGTTGCGGCGGTTGCGCCGCTGACGGGTTGTCCATTCTTCAGCCACTGGAATGTCATTGGGAACGAACCGTAGACGATTGGACTGAGGGTCACCCGATCGCCCTCTTGGAATTTGAGGTTCTGAGGTTCTTGTGTGGAGGGGAACGTCGGAGGAGCGTCGACGCGAACCTTCTCCGAAATGACTTCGCCAACTGCGTTGCTAACAACGACAAAGTACTCGCCTAAATCGCTTTGAGAGAGCGGCTTGAAGGTCAGTTGGGAGGACTGAATCCCCGTGAGGGAGACACCGTTTCTGAACCATCGATAGGAAACGGGCAGGTCGCTTTGAGCGATGACAGAAAGCGAGGCTTCGCTTCCAACAGCTGCAATCACTGGCTGAATTTGGCTCTTGATGACGGGAGGGTATTCCTTGATTAACAGTTGAACGGTGCGCGAGGTTGCAAGGCCGAATCCATTGGATGCCGACACTTGATAGGTGCCTGCATTATCGGGTCGGAGGTTTCTAAGGGGGATCACGGGGCCCGAGAAACTCGCATCAAAAACGGACAAGTTATCAAGGGAACCCTTGAATCGATCGTCCACGAGGCTCCTTGATGAGCTGATTCGAATCCGAACGGGGCCTGACCCGTCGCCTTGATAATCAAACCGTCTCTGGGCGAAAGCCATTCCGTCGCCCCAAGAACCGGTCAGTTGTTCGAAGCTTTTGATAATCGTGCCATCCCTTCGAAGAATATCAAAAACCAATCCATCACCGTTTGTCGTGCCTTGGTCGGGAGCCGCGTAAACTGCGGGCGATGTCTCGAACTCCACTCGATATTGCCGCCCCAGGGTGTTCGCTTCCAGTTCTGGGGATGTGAGGACATTGTCTTTGAAAATCATCACAGCCCAGTCTGATTGACCTGAGGCAGCGAGGCGTTCTACCGCATGAATCGAGTTGGCTCCGGTGCTGCTCCATCCCCGTAGCTGTCCCGAGTGGGCGACTCTCAGCCCGGTTCCAAACTGCTTGGCATTCTGGCTTCCTTGGTAACTGCCGAAAGTCTCAAAAAAGAGCGGGGCATCGCTTGCGAGCTGTACGCCATCTTTCGACCAAACGTATCTCAGGGGTTCCGTTCCAGAGAAGTTAGCTGACAGGAGCACATCGCTCCCTCTCGGGGCCGAGATGAGCTCGGGCAAATCGCTCACCAAGGCTGGAGCGTAGCCAACCGCAACAGGATTGCTTTTGATGAACCCAAAGAGACTCTTCACCTCAACGTGATACACCCCCTCATCACTAGAGCTGGACTGATTGACAAAGAACGACTTATTCGTGGCGCCTTGAATAGGGGTGGCATTCTTGAACCACTGAAAGGAGAGAGAGCCGGTTCCCACCGGATCAACGGTCAGGCTGAATGATTCTCCCAACCGGATTCTTGGTGTTTTGGGCTGTCCATCGGCGGGAATCGTGGGAGCTATTGCAAGTTGGGCCTCTAATGACTGAACGGATCCGTACTGGTTCGTCACGGACACAGAGTAGACTCCGGCATCTGTCTCGCTTGCTGAACTGATCACCAATGTGTTCGACGAGGTATTAGGAATCGGCTGGTTGTTTTTTAGCCATTTGAAGCTCAGCGGGCCCGTACCAGTGACTTCGACGCTGAATACGGCTTGGGTGCCAAACGGAACAAATCGGGAAGCTGGCTGGATGCGAATGACTGGTTGACTGACGACGTCAACTTGGACGGATTTCGATTCCGAACTCAGTCCTGAGGCAGATGTTGCGACAAGCTTATAAACGCCTGTGTTGAAGGTTGCCGCCTTCAAGACTCGGTACGAGTTTGAAGTGGCCTCTGGGATCGCGATGCCGTCGATGAACCATTGGTAGGCGCTCGCGCCTGATGCGAAGCCGAAAAGCTCGAGCAGTTGACCCTCTAAAACTGACAAGGGGCGCGGTTGACCAGATTCAGAGAAAATCGGAGGCGTTGCTATCGAGACGGTGAAGGGCTCCGAAGAGGCCGACCCAGCACTGTTGGTTGCCACGAGGACATACTGACCAGCGTCGGCCACCGAGACTGAAGGGATGAAAAGCTGGTTCGATTGAGCGTTCGGCAACGGTTGCCCGTTTTTCAACCACGAGTACTTGATGTCGGTCCCAGACGCGGAGTCGGTAAGATTTAGCGGAGATTGTACATTCAGCTGAATATTTCTCGGTGCGGACACCAGCGGGAAGGACGGTTTAACAACTTCAGAAAAAACCGATATGTTCACTGGGGCAAAATCAAACCTGCGAAGAGTATTGTCCGAAACTGCGGATACGGAGTAGATACCCGCATCGGATTCATTAGCATTATTTAGTTTGAAATCTGACGTAGTGATTGGGAGAAGCTGCCCATTCTTTCTCCACTCGTACCTGACATCCAGAGGACCAGAGACAAGAGCGGATAGAGAGAGAGACGTCCCAACGCGGAACTGAGTCCCGACGGGCTGGAGGAGGGGATGCATCGCGTCAGACGGATCCCACACAGCGTCTCTCACCAACAAAAACACTGAGGACGAGGATACGGATGCTCCCCCGTTTGAAACAACGAGGGTGTAGATACCCTCGTCCGTTTCGCTAACCGATGCGAACTTCAAGACGGACGAGGTTGCCCCTGCGACGGGTTGTCCGTCTTTGAACCACTGGAAGGGAGGATTATCCCGGTAGCCGACGCGATCGATATAGAGCAATCCCGCAGGTTGGCTGAACGCCAGTTCATTGATGAAATCCGACGACGTGATACCCAGTGCGCTGAGGGGGAGAACGAGTCGGGACCATTGGCCTTTTGGAGGGAGTTCGCCCACTTTCTTTCGGCTCTCAGTATTCGCGGTCCCCCATCCAAAGGTGGTGTTCATGTCGCCCCAGACGGCACGATGTTCCCAACCGTTTCGGGAGTTCACCTGAAGCATAAACGAGGTCGAGTTGCTGTCCGCGGGGATATAAACATCGAAGAACAATGTTCCGTTAGAAGAGGAGGGCTTCCACGGCACGGGGAACCCAACGACGTCGTTCCGGTCACCTTGCAGCCTGATCATTTGGGTGCCTGAACTTGGAGTCAGCACGGCACTTCCACCGACGATCTCTCCGGCATTTCCCCGCATTCCCAGAATCCAACCCTCATCAAAGAAAATGGTTTCGCTCTGCGTAGTGGTGGTTGAACCACCGGTGGTCGTTTGCGTGGATGAAGTCGTCGCGGCGGTTATACCCGGCGGCATGAAAACCTTGAGTCCCTGAGGCGATCCCACCAAAGAAAACTGATCATTCCATGCTGAATGAGCTCCGGGCGCAGCGAAGAACTCGACGTGGTCTCCTGCCCCCCCCTCGAACATGACAACTTCTACGGTGTGGAGGCCCGCTGATAAAGTCACAGGCTGGGAGAGAAAATCTTGGGCGCCGTGATTGGTGTCATCCGTCATCACCGCTGTTCCGTCAATGGTGATTCGGCTCCCGTCGTCCGAGTTGATACCAAAAGTATAAACGCCTGGTGAGGAAACGAAGAGGGTACCTTCCGCCTTGATCGCGTAGCTCGGTTCGCTCTTCGGCAACTTAATCTTGCCCGCGTAGTGGCCAGACTCACCGTCCCCGTAGTGGTTCAGAGTTGGAGAGTAAAGGATGTAGGTTGATGACACCCTCGGATCGGTTGTCGGCAGTGAGAGGATCAGGTCCGCCGCTGCAAGCGAGCTGACGGATGGCAGCGCTGCGGTGGGGTTGAGCACGACCTGCCGTATCTTGAAGCCGGTCGACGGCAGCTGCAACGTCGTGGCCGTCCCAGAAAGCACAACCGTCTGAACCCCCGCAGCCAGATGTCCAACCGGGATGGTGTCGTCCGTATCAATCAACGCTTTTGCGGAAGATTTGACGGACTGGCCATCGCTCACAGTGACATCGTAAAGGCCTTTGGATTCGTTGGTGAGGGTAAAGGTATATGCGCTAAAAACAGCCCCTGGAATGGCTTCACCGTTGCGGCGCCACTGGTAGGACAAACGGTCGGAATCTCGAAGGGGACTGATTGCGTCAGTGCTCAAAAGAATCCGTGAGCCGGAGTTTGCTGTCTGGGGTTTCGGATGCCGGATAATTTCCAAGCTCGAGGGCAGCGCAGAGCTGATATCAAACGAGACGACCGCAGATTTGTTTGATGTCAGATCTCTAACGCGCGCGATCACTGAGATGTGGTTTTCCTGCACAGGCTGAGTGACCTGCAAAATCCCAGCAGTGCTCAGGCTTACGCTGGAGGTGGTGGCACTGTTAGAAACGTTTACTATTTCCCAGAATCGATTAGCGCCGATGTCTGGAATTTGATTCAGTCTCAGGTTCAGATCAACGGAAGTCGGGCCGTCAATAAATGGCACTTCGATATTTTCTCTGAGTTGAGGCGCTCTGGTAGCAACGTCTAGCCGCAGCAACTGTGATGTGCCGCCTTGGTTAGATGCGAGGATGTAGACGGATTTAAGCGGGACTTCGAGGACGTACCCAGACGCCCAACCGTTCGCGTCGTTCCAAAGATTGCCACCGCCAATCACAAGATAGTTCTCACCTCCAGCGTTGTTAGGCTCGCCACCTCCCCAGTTTTGGTAGGACCAAGGCTCCCCAGTAACCCACCGCCATTTTCCTTCACTGCCCTCGTCGGTCCCTCCCAGCCAGAGACCGTCGACAAAGCCGACCTGCTGAACCATTTTCTGTAGTTCTGCAGCCGAAGTAATGGTTGCTAGATGACCTCCCCGCTTTTCGGCGTCATCCTTTGCTTGAGTCCAACTAATGCCTCCCCGAACCGCAAAAAATTCGGACTCAGTCTGATAAGACGTGGAACTCTGGTTTCGAGTGAGTGCGGGATCTGGGATCGAAAGCAAACCGGCAGGGGTGACGGTTGCTCTCAGAGGATTGCCGGCAACCGAAGAAAGAATACTGAATGAGTAGCTTGATGTCGTTGCAAGCTGAGGGAACAACGAGCGAAGGTCGAGTGAAGTCAGAGGCACTCCTTCCACTACTTCTTGGCGGGCGATGAATGCCCCCTGTTGAGGCTCAGCAAACAAGCTGTGGGGAATATTGACATCGACATTCAACTGAACCTGCGGAGAGCGTGGATCGGTTACCTTCACTCGGTATGTCCCTGGTAGAGCTTGGTTGCGATCTACATAAAACTTAACGGCGCCCCCGGAAAGTTCGCCACGCAGAAAGTTTTGAGCTTGATTGGCGGCCAGCTTGAGGGAAACCGTCCCGCTCGAGTACACCAGTTGAAGTGGGTTTGGCGAGTCCCAGTCCGCGGTTGCAGCGTAAGGGGAGGGCGTTGACACTACGGGGAAGGCATCACCGTGCAACTGGATAATCAAGCTTTTCACTGGAGACGGAGACGCCAACGCGTTCCTAAACTGGAGTGCGTAGGCGCCCGGTTGACTCGTTGCGAGAGGGCGGATGACCACGTGACGTCCGTGGATCTGGGCCGAAATCTGCGTTGGGGAAGGATTTGAAATCAACTCGGGAGCGAACTGCACGCCGCCATCTTCGAAGAACAGTGCGTCAACCAAATCAACCGCGAGGGCCGGCGTATTGGTGTTAAGGTAGATTGTCTTTTGAGCAACGCTCGGAGCCGAGCCGCCGCTCTCCAACTGAATACGGACCGTCACGTAGCTTGTCGTCCCCGTTGATATTTCTCTCGCGGCAAGATGTACCGACGCCCCTTTTGTGGGATCTAGTGACGAACTTGGCTCTACGTAGAGGGTAAGTAATCCGTTTGGAGTTACGGACGCCACCAAGCCCGTCGGCAGCTCGGCAGAATACACGGAAAAGTGGAGATCGTCTCGATTTGCCAAAGGAGCCGCTAACACATTTTGTAGATTTATTGTGGCTGAGGCGCCGTCAAATGATGCCGTCTGGAAAACTTCCTGGTCGACATGGTCTGGCCTCGCGGGCTTTACAACGACATTCAGTTTGCCGAATGAAGTTGTGTTTAAAGTTGGGTTAAATGATTTAATGTAAATGATATTTCTACCCAAAAAAGCCGATGAGGTCGTGGATAACTGCACTAAATCTGAGCCACTGATGTAGGCCGAAACCCCGCGTTTCGAGGAGTTGTAAACCTGCTCAAGATAAATCGGTAGATTCGCGGTCGGACTGGGGGATGTCGCTGTACTACCTGTGATCGATGCCGTGGTCGTTGACGTCGGAGATGTCGTGGTCGTGGTCGTTCCCGAGGTGACGGACGGCATCTGTGACAGAAGGTTAACTGGACTTCTGAGTTGTCCGCCGATTGGCGCCTCAACCATTAGCTCAAAGGTTGTTTCCGGAGGGGTGAAGCTAGCTTGGGTTACCCAGAGAGTCCCGTATACGGTCCGCGATCCGCTTTTCATTTCTACGACTGCTTGGTAGCGGCCTGGAATAAAGTCAATGAGCGGTTTCAACTTGATTTGCCCTTCGGGGCTGAGCGTCGCGTCGATGCCTTTGCTTGTCAGTTGAGTCGAGTCGACCACCCTGTATTGGAACTGCGGGTCGGGAACAATGTTGCCAGGGAGAAGTTGAGCAATATTAAAGATATTCTCCTGATTAGGGGTGCCAGGAACATTGAGTTCTAAAGAGAACGATTCCGTACCTGATGGCGGCGCGAACGTGGCAACAGAGCAATCGAGCCTAACCGTCTTCTGAATGATTCCATTTTGAGTCTGGCTTGAAACTTTCAGGAAAATCGAATCTTTCGACTGTCCGTCTGTGCTAGGGACGGCCGACAGCGTGAGAGTATTTCCGTCGTTCGAGGAAGTCACAGAAAGTCCGGCTGCCAACCCGACTGGGTTAATAACTTGCACGCCAGCAGGGGAGGATACACCGAGAGCGCTCAGAACTTTTGACGGCACGTCGACGGTAGAATCAATACCTCGGACAACCGATTGAGATACGACAAGGTCAACCCCTGATGAAGTTGGGCCGTTAACGATCACCGGCACCCGAAAATAAAATGCTTCAGCCGTGGTTGTGGTGGATCTCGCCTGAGCAAGCAAATCAAACGCGCCAACCTGAGCGCTCGGCCAAGGGTCAATCGATAGCTGGTCCCCGGGTAAGAGCTTCGCACTGAAAGCTCCATAAGACCGTACGGCGACAATCGAGAGAGTGGCGTCTGCGGCAGAAAAACCCGCTAGATTACTGCGGGACGCTGCGGCTTGAACAAGCGTCCGTAGGTTAAAAACGCTTTGCGACCCTCCGACTGCCACTTGAACTTGATCGGTGGAGATGGCGCTAGCAACGACCGTTGACGTTAGTTGCTTCAACTCAATCGGGATGGTCAAGTTTGCCGTTTTCTTCGGACTCGAGGCGTCTGTGACAGTAATGGAGATTGTCCCTGAGAAGCCACTAGAGGACTCCGTACCCGACTGCGAAGAGAGCAAAAGTTCCCCGTTGGGAGATAAGGACAACCAAGGAGGCAGTTGAGATGTGGTGCTGCTCCAGCTGTAGGGGGGCGTCAGGCCTGCCGAGACGGGAACAAACTGATTGAGGTCAACGGACGGGGCGAAGGATTGAAACAGAGTAAGATTTGGCACTTGAATGTTGGCGGGGGGCAAGGCCGTGCCACCGCCCTGATTGCCTGACGTGCCTGCTTGATTGAGCCACTTATCGATGAGGTAAGAGGCGTTGAAAGCGACGTCTCCATCCGACAGCGCCTTCGAGAAGTATAAAATCTCGCCAATTTGAGCATTTGAAGGCTCATTCGCGTCAGATTTTCCGACGAATAGTGGCTTCAGACCGCTGGTGATGGTTTTCTCAAGGGTTGAGCTCTGAAGGGTTGCCTCCGTTCCGTCGGAGCGAAAAACCTTGAACAACCTTTGATCCGTCTGGCCTCCCGGCGTGCTTTGGAGTCGGCCAACGAGGACGTAAGGAGAGCCTGCGAGGAGTTGCTCTTGAACAACCGTGTTGTCATTACTGGAGTGGAACCCCGTTTTAGATCCGGGTTCACCATTCATTCGGATTGCCCAATCGCTGTCGTGATTCCCGTGGTGGATGTAGCTACCCCAAGTTCCAATCAGTTGACTGGGTTGCAATACAATAAATACGGTGACGTTTTCGGTCAGCGGGATATTTTGAGCAGCCAGACCTTTGGAAGGATTAAAATCCAGCACTCGGAGACCTGTTGTAGCGAGATAGGTCGGACCAGAACCTGCAGGCGCAGCCAGATGGTGGTTGTTGCCTGATAAGTCCTTCCACTGCGAGACGAGGTTCCCCTCTGTGACCACCGAATCAATCCGATTGGCGTCATAGTGGGTGAGCAGTCCCGATGTTGAGAAGTCTTTTGGAGAGACTCGAACTCGGCCGATTGCCTGAACTGGATTCAACGGGTCGAGAGACGTCAACTTCACGGTGGCTTCGGTCGTGATGGGAGCACCGAATCTCGCCATGGTTATACTCGCTGATCCATCGGATCGAATGACGAACTGGCAGTCGTTGGATGCCGGATTATCGAGAATTTCAACCGACCAAGAGGCGGAGGCAGGTGCGCCTGCGAGCGCCGTCGGAAGGTGAATGGACTGAGAGTCGGCTCCCCTCGAGGCGAGGATTTGAGTCTGAAATTCCGGTGGCGTGTTGCTGGGTGAGCCAACCGAGTGAAGCCAGACCTTGATGAATCTGACCCCGATGGATGACGTGGTTTTGATTACCAGTGATTGAGAGCCCGGTTGTAAGGTGACTGCTGGGGCAACTGCGAGGCTCCCCGTGTAGTCTAGTTTCTTACGATAGGAGGGGGCATTATCAGCAAAGAGTTCGTAAGAAGCTCCAGAGACAGTGGTCGCTCCTGCGAGGGCTTGGAGTCTTGACCCTAAATCGATGGGGGAGGGTGGAGCCGTCAGTGAATGATAAACAGATGCCTCGGCATCAATGGAGGACGGCGAGGGCCAAGCGAGCCGAACGTTCACCCGGCCATAGACGGTTTTCGATGTGGAATCTGTGACAGCAACGTACAGGGGGTACTCTCCCGCAGAGGTTTGGTTCGTTTGAGATTGATACGAGTTGAGAGAGAGTTGCCCATCAGTCGATAGATTTGCGGACAGTGTTCCCATCGGAGCAGTGTTGGAGTACAAACTGAAAGTCGTAGTCCCTTGAAGCCCGAGCGACTGATTTAAATACTGCTGGAGGTTAAGCTGAGAGTTCGGGGCGCCAATCAAGAGTTCTCGGTCCACCACGAAATCAACAATCTGCGGAGCGGGCGGTGCAACTTGGATCCGGAGGCGAGCAATCTTCTCGATTGGCTGTGCCTGAGTGGTGTCGGCCACCTTGAGGAAAGCGGTGTATTCGCCAGGGGTGGAAGTTATTTTTGGAGAGAGCGTCAGAGTGCTAGAATAGGCAAAAATCTCAATGTTCGAAGCCGATGGGTTAGATAAAAGGCTCCATTGAGACTGGGGCATGAGTCCCTGCGGCACTTTTGGCGCAAGGTCGAGGTTTGTCGGAGTGGGTTGACCGATGACCAGCTGAGCGGTGATTTCAAAATCAGGAGGCGGAACTTGGGGAGAAGTGAGCTGAATAGATAAATCCCCGTAGACCGTTCGTGTTCCGTCCGAAACCTTCACGAGGATTGGGTACGTCCCAGCTACGGCGGAGGGCGTCGGGGTTACGGACAGTTCACCAGAGGCGGAAAGGAATCCTGAAAAGTTTGAGCTGTGTGGGTTTCGGATGAGGGCGAACGTTTTGTTTCCTGAAAGGCTCACTGATTGAGGCAGGCGCTCTGCGATGCTGTACGGGGAAGGTTGCGTGCCGAGAGCCACTGGCACATCGAGAGAAAATCGATCCGATTGAGGCACTCCCTCGGGAATGGAGGGCTGCTTCACAGCCAAGTCGAGGAGGATGAAAAGTTTTTTTGGAGATTGTCCGCTGTCCGTTACACTGAAGTAAACGGGCAGGGAGACCGATTCTGGGGCGCTCTGATTCTCCGATGCGGAGACAGTGACGGTCGCTCCGTTGAGTGCGATGAACGCCCCGTCTGCGTATCCGATGGTGTCGGGTAGCTTAGCGAAAGTGAGAGGAGGGACTAAGGACTGGCCTTGGGCACCGAGAGATGTCGATAAATCGACAACGTTGGAAGGCGAGTCGACGTCTCCTCGTACAACTGATTTCGGGATTCGTACGTCGGGTTGTGCGAGCGCTGTTGGGCGAATCTGAACTGCCAATCTTCCTACTTTTCGGTTCGGAGGCGTTTGACTGTCGGATACGTTGATGAAAGCAGCGTAAGTGCCGGGAATCGCATTCGGTTGGGCGGTGACGGAAAACTGCCCCTCCGAGAGCGTCGCCTGGAACTGTCCTTCGCCGGAAACGGAAATCAGTGCTAGTTGGGGAGTGCCAGAGATACCCGAGTTGTCAGGAATGAGGCTTAAGAGAGGGGTAGTAGCGGAAGTTTCACCCGGCGCGACCGTGACGGTGTGCGTGAAAAGCATTTCGGCTTCAGGCGGCAGACTCGCTTCCTTGACAAATAGGTTCAGGGCAAAGGGCCTCGATTTCTGCGGGGTTGAAGAATCCCGAGCTATGGCGTAGACCACGATCGGTCGAGGGGTGGGTGCCGCTGTCGCTGGAGGAGCGAGTGAAAGGTCACCGCTACTGGTGAGGGTTAGCCAAGTCGGACGCTGTTCCGAAATCTGCCATGAAACCGGAGCAAGCCAATCGCTGGGCGGAGAAAACTTTTGGTTGAGAGAAGCTTGAACTGGCGGAGCGCCGATGCGGACGTTAAAGCTCTGATTAATCGGTTCTTGACTCGGGATTAAGTCCACATAATCCCAGCCTAGCATGTAGCTTTTTACGGAGAGTGGGTTTGCACCGCGGACGACGGCCGACACTTTCAGGGGACCCGACTCTAAAAAAACGAGTTCAGCGAGCGTGAGAGGAGAGGGAAATGCGAGGTTTTGGCTATAACAATCGACACCCGTTTTGACCGCTTTTCCACCGATGAGGAAATCAAAGACTCCGTAATCGACTGCCTTGGTGAGCCCTGTTGAAACAGAGTAGTACCCTGAAGTCGGCACATTGATTGTGATCTCCACTGAGTCCCCAACTTTTGCGTCCCTCAACCAGAGTTGTTGCCCTCCACTCCAATTACCTCCCGTGAAGGAGGAGTCGCTTTGCATTTCAATGACGCCATTCCCAGTCTTGATTTTGGGAATCTGGGAATTTTCCGGCTCGAAACGGATGGGCTGGTCTTGCGAGAGGCCTTGCAGACAAAAAACAGCTAGGTTTGCCAAGGCAATCCTGACGGTCTTCACAAGTCTGCCCATGTACGCGTTTTGGTCGAATCGTCTCATGAATCTATGGAGTTTGGGGCTTCGCGAAAAATCTCACGGATGACGGAGCAGAAACGGAGCCATCCAGTTGGACTCACCGGTCCAATGCGATCAAGGGTGAACCTCACCTTCTCAGTTGATCGTCGAGGGATGCGACCAACTGCCGCAGTCGCTCATCCTTCGACATCCGGTCGCGCACCTGGCGGTGGGCGTGAAGAACAGTCCCGTGGTCTCGTCCTCCGAATGCGTCACCGATTTCATTCAGGGAATGCTTGGTGAGTTCACGAGAGAGGTACATTGCCACTTGCCGAGGGAATGCAATGCTGGCGGGGCGTCGCTTGCTCGTCATGTCAGCAATGCGAACGTCAAACTGCTCTGCAACACGCTTTTGAATCTGCTCCACCGTGATTGCGCGTCGGGCTTCCTCTTGGAGGATATCTTTCAGCAACTGCTCGAGTTGAGGGGTATCTGGCAGCTTTCCATCATTGAGCGAAACGAAAGATGCGACGCGCATCAGTGCGCCTTCTAAGCGGCGGACATTGGTTCGGATTCGCTCGGCAAGGAACTGAAAAATCTCGCGGGGCAAACGGATTTTCATATCGCTCGCCTTTTTACCGAGGATGGCAACACGAGTTTCGACATCCGGAGGCTGCATCTCAGCCGTTAAGCCCCATTCAAAGCGCGAGACGAGGCGGTCTTCGAGATTTGCGATTTCGCTGGGAGGCCGGTCACTTGAGAGAACGATTTGTTTGTGACCGTCGAACAGTGCGTTGAACGTGTGAAAGAACTCCTCCTGCGAGCGTTCTTTGCCACCGAGGAACTGGATGTCATCGATGAGCAGCACATCGGCTTGACGGTACTTTTTGCGGAACTTGGGTAGGGAGCTCCCTTGGATTGCGTCGATGAAGTCGTTCGCAAAGCGTTCGCTGGTGACGTAGAGCACCTTGGCATTTTTCCTTGATTCCAAGATTTTTAGACCGATTGCCTGCATCAGGTGGGTTTTTCCCAAGCCGACACCGCCGTAGATGAAGAGCGGGTTGTAAGTGCGGCCTGGCTTCGATGACACGGCAGTGCAGGCAGCGTGTGCGAACTGGTTTGCGACTCCCACGACGAAGGATCCGAAGGTGAACCGCGTGTTGAGCCCAGAGTGAGAGGCCATCTCTTGGATGGTTTGTTCCTCTGAAACCGGATTTTGTGGAATTGTCAGTGCTCCCGCTGAGCGTGTCGCTGCATCTTCCGCAAAGAGGTATTCGAACTGTAGTTTCCTCCCGTGAGAGTGTTCCGAAGCCTGATCGAGAAGATTTTGGTAGTTACTTTCGATCCAGTACTGAAAAATTTTGTTGGGTGCGAGCAGGGTGAGTCTGTCGTCGGTGAGTTTCAATGGCTCCAGTTGCTGAAACCAACGGGTGAATGTGTCCTCGTTTACTTTCGCGGCGATTGCGGACGAGATGGTGGCCCAGAGGGTGATGTGCGGAGACAGATCACACGGTTTAGTGAACAGGGTCTCTGGGGAAACCTCAGAATCTTTATTTTCGGGATGCACGTTTCTGTAATCGAACGGGTTAGGCGTAAGTGCCGATGCTCAGCGCTCGGTTAGCGTTGGAGAGAAACGTCGCAGGGAAGTGACAAGTCCGAAAAAAAACGAGGTGTCTGTGCGCTTGCAGCGGAAAAAACTGAGGAAGACAAATCGCGTTTCATCGGACTGAGGAAGCTAGGAAGTTTCGGGGTGAAGCGGCAAGGCTGAAGGGTTCTTTTTCAGCGAAAAAAGTTGTCGGAGGGGATACCTTTTATGTTGACCGTTTCGAGGGGCTAACTGGCTGAGGGGTTTGCATTCGAACTTTCCGTCGGGGAAAATGCAGCCCCGACGACGAAGGTCACGGCTGCGCCAAAGAAAATGCGCCAAGGAAACTCCACCGTTGGCAACCAATCGGGCTTCCAAAGCGGGTTGGACACCTGTTCAGAGGGGTGGGTGAGCGCCCAGATGTCGTTGTGAAGGCCGGAAAGTAACGCGACCACCACGAGGCCGCTCGTCATTGCGATCATGTTGCCGCGTTCTGAACCGCGCTTTGTCAAGAGACCGAGCAAGAACACCCCAAGTAGAGATCCGTAGGTGTAGCCGAAGACGCCCAGCACAATCGGGATGATGCGTGCCTTGAGGACAATTTTAGCGTAAGCGGTCAAACAGCCGATAACGGTCAGTGCGACGGAGAACCAGACCGTGCTGCGTTTGGCGCAACGGACGGACTCTTCGTCCGAGGCATTGGGGCGCTGTTTTCTCAAGAACCAGTCGCGGGTATAAATCGTCGCAAGTGAGTTCAGTGCGGTGCTGAGTGAACCCATGGCGGTTGCGAAAATTCCGGCAACCACAAGGCCTCGGAAACCGGAGGGCAAGTCGTGGACGATGTAGAAAGCGAAAGGGGCGTCTTTGCCGACCTCCTGATACCGCACCCAAAGGAGAATCCCGACGAAGAGAAAGAGAAGCACTAGGGGAAGATCCGCGAGTCCTGAGAGGACGAGGGATAGGCGGCTGCGCTGCGTGTTCTTTGCCGTCAGCATTCGTTGAACCATGTCTTGGTCCGTGCCGTGGGTGGCCATTGTCGTGAAAGTGCTCCCGATGAGAGCAGCCCAGAGTGTGTATTCGCTCTCCAAGACGCTTTTAAGGTTAGCTCCAACGGGGAGCGAGGGATCCCAGCCCAAGTCAAAAAAGGCGAGGTCTTTGGGGCCCGTCAGCGTGGTTTTCACGCTTGCCCATCCCCCGGGCAGATCACTCAGCAGTTTCCAGACAACGAATCCAAGCGCTCCAAACATCAAGCTCGCTTGGATGAGGTCTGTCCAAACCACTGCCTTGATCCCTCCGAT
>JBIIXW010000098.1:0-11623 GCA_044347165.1 Chthoniobacteraceae bacterium | reverse complement strand
TGGGGAGACGTCGTTGGTGGGAGTGATTGAGGAGGTGACTCGGCGGATTGCGGCGCGCGGGTTGGTGGTATTGTTTTCGGACTGTTTTGGGGAGGTGGCGGAACTGGTTCGTGTGTTGGGGGCGTTACGGCACGCGCACCATGAGGTGGTGGTTTTTCAGGTGATGGATCCCGATGAAGTCGATTTTCCGTTTGAGGTGTGGAGTCGTTTTGAGTCGCTCGAGGATGCGAATGACCAAGTGAACGCGGAGCCTGCTGCGGTTCGGCGCATGTACTTGGAAAATGTGCGTCGGTTTCAAGAGGAGCTGAACGCGGGGTTGAGCCGCAATCGAGTGGATCTGGTTCCTGTGACGACGGATATTTCGCCCTCGAAGGTGTTTGGGGAGTTTTTGACCCGGAGGATGAGGGCATAGCGGTCATGACATTTCTGAATGCCATTTTGCTGGGTGGTTTGGCGACGGGCGCGGTTCCGTTGGCGATTCATCTGTTGCACCGGAGCAAGGCGCGGCCGGTCCGGTGGGGTGCGATGCAGTTTTTGCGGGTATCTGCGAAGGAGAACCGGCGGCGTCTGCGGGTGGAGGAGCTGTTGTTGCTCATTCTACGAATTTTGGTGCCGATGGTATTGGCGCTGTGCATGGCACGTCCGGTTCTGGAGAAGTTGAGGTCGGGTTTAGGTGGGGGGAGTCGAGTTTCGTTGGTGTTGGTGGTGGACGATACGGCGTCGATGGCCGTGGCGCGTGGTGGTCAGCGGATGATTGAGGAAGCGCGTTCTCGAGCGATTCGGGTGGTGCGGAGTTTGCCGCGCGGGTCGGATGTGGCGGTGGTGGTTCCGAGCGATCTGGAGAATCCGTGGGTGGCGCCTACGCTGGATTTGCAGGGGGCGGTGCGGCGGTTGGAGGCGTTGACATTTTCTGCGTCTGACGCGCCATTGGCGGGGGCGGTGGATGCTGCGGTGACGTTGGGAACGCGGATGATGCACGGGTTGCGATTGGTGACGGTGGTTTCTGATTTTCAGCGGGCGAGTTGGCCAGCGGAGGATGCTGCGGAGCGCGTGCGGGTGGCGGAGCGTGCGCGGGGTTTGCCGGTGGTTCCGACGATTTTGTCGATGCCGATCGGTGGAGGAGAGGTTGAAAACCTTGCCGTGGATGCACTGGATTTCACTTCGTTGCCGGTTCCCGCGGGACGAAAGGTTCAGTTTCGTGCGGGGTTGAAGGCATTTGGAAAGAAAGGGTTTGGCTCTGCGAAAGTGATTTGGAAGGTGGATGGTGTCGAACGATTTACGGACACCGTTCAGGTGGAGGCGGGTCAGCGATCGCAGTCGGCGTTTGCGGTGGAGTTTGATCGTGCTGGATCGCATCGGGTGGAGGTGTCGACGGATGGCGACAGTATGGTGGCGGACAACCAGCGGTTTGCGGTGGTGCGGGTGGTCGATCCGATTCCGGTGTTGTTGGTGAATGGTGAACCGTCCAATGAGCCGTTGCAGGGGGAGACGGATTTTCTTGAGATTGCGTTGGCGGCGCAGACGGGTGCGGTGAAGGGGCCTCGTTTGTTTGATGTGACGGTGGCGCGTCTTGATTCGGTGAATGCGAAGCAGGTGACGGCGGCGACGGTTGTGGTGCTGGCGAATGTGAAGCATGTGGACAGCATTCGCAGGGAGTTAGAGGAGCGGGTGAACTCCGGTTCGGGTCTTCTGGTGTTTCCTGGGGACAAGATTGATTTGAACTGGTACCGGGATCACGCCTATCGCGCGGGGAAGGGGTGGTTGCCGATGGCGTATCGCGAGGTTCGGGGAGGAGCGACGGGAGGTGGGGTGACCATGACGATTGCGGAGCAGCGGATGACGCATCCAGCTTTTGCGATGTTTGAAGGAGGCGACGTGTTTCGCGGGGGCACTTTGCGGATGTGGCATCGCTTGGCGGGATTGGAGGATGCCTTACCTGAGGGGGTTACGGTTCCGTTGCGGATGGAGGAGGGAAGTCCGCTTTTGTTGGAGCGCGCGTTTGGTGACGGGGTTGTGATGCAGGCGGCTTTTCCCGTGGATGCTGACTGGGGCAACTTTCCCATGCGCCCCTTTTATGTGCCGATGATGCAACAACTGGTGGCGTATTTAGCCTCGGGGGTGATGCCGTCGTTGAACGTCAAGGTGGGTCAACCGGTGACGATTGCGACGATGGGGGATCCGTTGAAGCGTGCGGACAAGAAGTATGTGCCGTTGATGTCCGTTGCGGATCCGAGCGGTGCGCGCGAGGAGATTGTGCCGGTGCGGCGAGGGTTGCGTTGGGTGGGAGGGAGTCGGGCGCGATTGGCTCCGGGGTTTCACGTGGCGACGGTGGCTGGGGACGAGCCGGTTTTTTATGCGGTGAACGGAGGTGTGCGGGAGTCAGATCCTACGCGGTTGGATGATGCGCAGGTGCGCCAGGTGGCGTCGGAAATTGGGGGTGAGGTGGTTGAGGATGCGGCGGGGGTTGATGCGGTGGTGCGGCGCGCGTCGACGGGTTTTGAGGTTTGGAAGCCGGTGCTTGCGGTGTTGTTGGTTCTATTGTTTGCGGAGTTGTACTTGTTGGGACGGTTTGAGGCTCGGAAGGAGGTGGCGCGATGACGCGGCTGGATTTTGCGGGGGAGTGGGGATTGGTGGCTTCGGTTGTGACGGCGTGCGCTTTGGCGTTGGCGGGTTTTGTTTTGTACCGGCGCATCCTTGGGGGCCGGTGTACGGGATGGGCGCGACTGTTACCTTTCTTGAGAGCGTTGAGTATTGGGTTGGTGGTGATGATGTTGGGCGGGCCTGTTCTGAAACATCGTCAGGTGCGCGGCACTCTCACGCGGTTGAACGTGATTGTGGATGGTTCGCAAAGCATGCAGCTAACGGACCCTGACATGGCGCCTGCTCGGAGGGCTCGCATTGCGGCTCGGCTGGGTTGGATTCCTGAGGGGGCGGTGCCGCCACATCTTGTTCGCGCGGAGGAGGGGGTTTTGCGGTTGCAGGAGGCGGTGCGGCAGGTGGTGGATCGTTCGAGGTCGGGTGTCTTCGAGGAGGGGGCGCTGAAGCGGGCGGCTGAGGTGGAGGATGGGTTGCGGAGAGAGATTGAGACGATCGGGATGGGTCGAGATTTGGTGGGTCGGTACAATCGCGAGATTCATGACCCTTTGAAGAAATGGGGAGCGGCTTCGAATGAGGCTGCGCGTAAATCGTTGGGTCCGGTGATTGATCGCGTCGCTGGCGTTGGCAAAGGGATTTTAGCTGAGGTAGAGGAAGTGGTTCGCAATGCGGTGAGCAAGGCTTTGGAGGGAAATCCAGCCGCACGCGAATCGGTCGATCGGGTGGGTAGTACGCCGAGATGGCAGCGTTTGCAGATGATGTTGGCGACCGGTGCTGACAAGGGAATGTTGGGACGTCTTCGTGCGGGCTTTGATTTGAGGGTCAGAAAGCTCGACGGGACTGGAGAGGTTTTGGTGCCAGATGAAACGGTGGCGGCTGATGTGGAGCTGAGTTTTCTGGGTGAGGCGGCTGGGTTAAGGACGGATTTGGGCGCTCCGTTGGGCAGGGATTTGGATGCGGTCCGGGCTTCGGGATTGGAGGAGGGGGAGCGGTCTGTGACGGTTTTGATTTCTGACGGTCAGCATCAGGTGGGGGAGTCGCCCGTGGTCTTGGCGCGCCGATTGGGCGATCGAAAGAGTCCGGTGTTTACGGTGGGTGTGGGTGGAGTTGAGCGGAGTCCGGATTTAGCGGTGCAGGGGTTGGACGCGCCGATGCGAGTTTCGGTGAAGGATCGGATTCGGGGATCGGTGCAAGTGCGGGAAGATGTGAAAGCGGGTTTGGAGTATCGTGTTCGGATTCGGCATGGGTCTGAAGTGGTTTGGGAAGAAGTTGTCAATGCGGGGGATGCCGGTTCACGCAAGGTGCCTTTCGAAATTCCGGTCGAGCCGCTTTTGGGGCGGGAAGGTGGGCGGTCTGTGTCGCAGGGGTTGTTGTTGTTTGAGACGGAGGTGGTTCCGTTTACGGGAGAGCGCGAGGTTCGGAACAATCGGACCAAGTTCACGGTGCAAGCGATTGAGCGGAAGCGGACGATTTTGATTTTGGACTCGGGTCCACGTTGGGACATGCGGTATTTGCGCAATCTGTTTGAGCGTGATTCGCAGTGGGAGGTGAATGCGTTGTTAAGGAGTGCAGAAGGGGATGGGTCGAAATCGCCATGGGAGCGTGGTGATCGGGCTGGGACGTATCCGCAGAATCGCGAAGCGCTTGCGAAGTACGACTTGGTGGTGTTGGGAGATGTTCCTGCGAGTTGGTTGAGTGCGGAAGAGGTTGGGCAGTTGGCCGAGCACGTTTCGAAGGGGGGGGCAGGTTTGGTCTTGATGGAGGGTGTGCTTGGACACTTGAAGGGATGGCTTGCGGGTCCTTTGGGCGCGGCGTTTCCGGTGGAGTACGTGGGCGAACGCGCGTTTCAGGGAGCGGAGTCTTGGGTGATTCGTAAGGCGGGACGCGAGACTCCGGTGCTGACGCTTGGGGGTGAAGCGGGGGGCGGATTGGACGTATGGAACAAGCTTCAGGTGGCGCGTCGAATGACGTTGGTTCGGGAGGCGGGTGGCGCCGAGGTGTTGATGGCGGCGAAGGGACCGACAGGAGAGGCGCCGTTTTTGGTGACACGCCGATTTGGGGCGGGGCGAGTGGTGCATTTAGCGGCGGACGAGACGTGGCGTTGGCGTTATGAAGTGGGCGGGGTGCACCATGATCGGTTTTGGAATCAGTTGGTGGGTTGGGTGGCGGAACCGCCGTTCGTTGCGAACGGGAAACACGTTTCGTTGGACTCGGATCGTCCGGTGTATCGACCGGGTGAGACGGCTTATTTTCGGGTGAAGCTGACGGATGATGCGGGGCGGCCGGTGTTGGAGACGCGGGCGAAGGCGTCGGTTTTTCGTGATGGGATTCGGTTGTCGCAGTTGCCGCTTCTTGCTGAATCGGGGCGTCCGGGAGTGTATCGGGCTGGGATGGTGATGGATTCGGAGGGAAGTTTTGAGGTGGGTGTTGAGGGTGTGGGAGGGGATTCTGCGATGGTTCGGGCTCGGTTTGAGGTGGAAGGTTTCGGGGCTGGCGAGTTGGGGTCACTTCGGATGAATGAGGCGCTGATGCGTGAGATTTCGGGGGCGTCGGGAGGGGCGTTCCTTTTTGAGGAGGAGTTGGGGCGGGTTGAGGAGTTGGTTCGTCCGTTTACGGAGGGGGAGGTGTTGGAGACGGAGACGGTGCTTTGGACGAGTTACTGGTGGCTCTCGGTGATTGTGGGATTGTTGGGAGCTGAGTGGATTTTACGGAAGCGGTTGGGAATGATTTAGAAAGGATGATGAGATGAGAGTGCAGCATGACATCGTCGGTTTGCTTCAAGAGGTTCAGGCGCGTCGGAGGCGACTTCAGTTGTGGAGTGGCGCAGCCGCAGCGCTTGCGGTGTTCGGGGGGGTGCTGCTGATTGCCACGGGATTGGAGTGGCGGTTCTTCCTGTTGGACGAGGTGCGTTGGGGTTTGGGCTCCGTGATTTGGGGCGTTTCTGTGTATGCGGGATGGCGTGCCGGATGGGGTAGTTTGATGCGTCCGTTGGATGAGCGTGGGCTTGCGGCGATGATTGATCGGGTCGCGCCGGAGCTGCAGGGCGATTTATTGGCGGCGTGGGAGTTGGAATATGGGGAGGCCTCTGCGGATTCGGGAAGCTCTGTGGCGGCTATGCTGAGAATGAGGGTTCGAGATGCGGTTTCGGAGGCGGCTGGTGTGGTGGATATCCGGCGTTTATTGCCGATGGCGTTGGTGCGGCGGAATCTGGTTTGGGGTTCGGTTGCGGTTGCTGTGCTCTGCGGGATGTCGGCTGGATTACAGGATGCGTTTGTGATTCGTGCGTTGCGGGTGGGCTTGCCATTTTTGAACCTGGAGCGGTTGTCGTCGGTGCGCATCCGAGTGGTGGAACCTGGTGATTCTGTTCGCGCGGTCCCCAAGCGTTCGCAGTTTGATTTGACCGTTGCTGTGGATGGCGTGATTGACGAAGCGCCTGTGGTTCAGTTGGAAGGGGCATCGCCGGTGGTGATGCAGAGTTTGGGTGGGGGACGATTTCGTGCTCACCTGTTGACGGGAGATGCAGATGTGGCGTTCCGCGTGCGCGCGGGCGACGGGATGACCAAGAAGACGGTGTTGTCGGTTCGAGACCGACCGGTGATTCAGAAGTTCGTTAAAAACTACCAGCTGCCGGCTTATTTGGATTCGGCTGTGGTGCGGAGTGAGTCTGATCAGGGGACGTTGGAGGCTGTGCAGGGGACGGTTGCTCGGGTGGAGGGAACGTTTTCAGAGGCGGTTTCTGCGGCGACTGTTGTGTTCATTGCGGAGGATGGTCCCAAAGCAGGGGTGGAGCAGGTTGTTGTTTCCGAGAGTGTTGCGGCAACTGGCAAACTGAGCTTTCCGTTGGAGATGGCGTTTTCTGGGCGATACATGGTGCGCTCGATTTCTGCGGAGTGGGGGATTCCTTCGGATCCGTCGGGGTCTTACGAGGTACGGGTAGTAGCGGACAATCCGCCGGCGGTTAGTTTGGAGATTCCGGAGACTGATTTAACGTTGCCGGCGGGAGCAGAGATTCGAGTAACAGGTTCGGCGGAAGAGGATTATCGGCTGAAGCGATTTGTTCAACAGACGAAGCAGGACGCGGGGCGCTGGATGGAGACGGATTTAGGGAGTGGGGATGGAAAACGGGTGCAGACGGATCGGCGTTGGAATTTACCGGCACAGGTGCCACCGGGTGGGTCGACTTTGCTGGTGCGGTTGATGGCTGAGGATGCAAAGGGGTTGAAGGGGGAATCGAGGACCGTGAAAGTGCACCTTCTGCCGGTTGGGGTTGTTCCATCGGAGAGCGCGACTCTTTCCGCGCAGCGGAAGGTTCAGAAGGCTGTTGAGGCGTTTGATCGTGCGGTGAAGCAGGTTGCAGAAACGTCCGCTGGGGTGCGCCACATGATGGAGCAGCGGGCTCCCGATCCAGCCAAACGGGATCAGGCGGTGGAGTCGCTTGCGAAACGGGTCGAGCAGGCAAAAACTGCGGCTGCAGAAGTTGCGGAGGCGGTTGAGGCTGGGTTGAGGCAACCGGTTACGAAGTCGGGTTCGGAGGATATTGCGATGGTGGCGGAGGCGGTAAATCGAGCGATTGGGGAAGGGACGAAGCCGCTGGAGGAAACGATTGCGAGGATGGCCTCAGCCATTAAGGAGGAGAATCGGGATGCAGCGTTGGAGGCGTCGCGGTTGGCTGCGAACCAGGGCGCTCGGTCTTCTGCCAAGAGCCAAGCAGCCCGTGAAGCCATCCTTGATTTTGTTGCTGCACGGGAGTCGGCGCAACTGGTGCCGATGGCGACTGCATTGGCGGCGTTGAAGCCGGCAAGCGGGGATCAGGAGACGGGGAGGGCTGAGGATGCGGGGAAGACACCGCAGATGGCGCAGGCAAAAGAAGCGGGAACTGCGGTCAACTCGACATCCAGCGAGACGAAAGCGAATGCGGTGAGTGCGGTTTCGCAGGGAGATGGGGCGGAGGAGGGGGAGCAGACGCCGATTGCGGCAGCTCAGCGGAAGTTGGGTTTGGCGGATGCGGCTTCCAAGGCTTTACAGGATGGACTGGCGACGCTTGCTGACGATGCGCGGGGCGGCCCAAAGGAGCAGGTGAAACAGCTAAAGAACGAGATTGAAAAGCAGAGGGGCGCGTTGGCGAAGGAAATGGCGACTGGGGAGGCATTTTCGGGGAAAGGTAAAGGGGCGCTTGCTCTCGATCGTGCGCTAGAAAATGCCGCCAAGGGATTGAGCGCAATCCAACCTCAACTCGAACGCCAAGCGGAGCAGGCGCGCGATCAGCTTGCGAAAGCGAACGGGACGGCGGCGTCAGGCCTTGAGGCTGCGGTGGCGGACGTCAACGAGGTGGGAGCGATGAAGGCGAATCAGGCGGGGCAGAAATCGGATTTGGTCGCGGCGCGTTTGGAAACACAGGCACAGGCGCTGGATTCGAGTGCTGCGTTGGAATCGAGGCGTCAGGACGGCGACCTCAATGCGGCGGCTCAGCGTTTGGAGGCTTCGCGGGCGTTGCGTGGGATTGCGGACAAGAATCTGGAAGCGCCCAAGGCGGCGGCTGCGGTTCAGTCGTTGGCAAAGGATCTCGCAAAGACGGAGGCAGCGAACCGGTTGAACGCGGTGAAGAAAGCGTTCGAAGATGTTGCTCGGGATTTGGCGTTTGCGGCGAAGGGAACCCTGGTTGATTCCTCTACTGCCGAAAAGGCGCGCAAACTTGAGAGCAAGCTTGGGGCAGCGGCAGAACAGCTGAGGAATGCGGGTCTTAATGACGCGGCGAATGCCGTTCAGGGTTCAACGGCAAAGGCTGCGGCTCAGGAGGCCAAGCGGGCGGGCGAGCCGGGGGCGAGCGCGATGAAAGAAGCGCTTGCCGCGAAGTTGGATGAGGCGGCGAGTCAGTTGGCAAAGGCCGCAGAAAAAGCGGCGGCTCCGGCAGCGGAGGCGTCAGGAAGGATTGCAGAAATGGCTCCCGATTTGCCGAAGGCGCTGGCTCAGGCGGCGGAAGCTTCGAATAAGGCAGCGGAGTCGAATCGCGCGCGATCCAAGGATGCGGAAGGGGCGCGGGTGGTAGAAGCGGCCAAGGAGCAGGCGAAGCTGGGGGCTCGCGCTGAGGGGTTACGTCAAGCATTGCAGGCTGAGGCAGAGCGGCAGGGCGTGAAGGGGGCTGAACAGCGTGCGGCGGCCCGCGATGCGGAGGACGTTTCAGCGATGATTGGCGATGTGAATCGTCCGGCGCGTGGACTGGAGCAAGCGAAGGGGGCGCCGGATGCGGCGGGCCGAGCGGAGGGGTTGGAGTCGGCTGCTGGAGAGCAAGAAGCGTTGGGCAAGCGATTGAAAAAGGCTTCCGAACTGTTGGCTGCGACGCGGTCTGAGGATGCGGCAACGGTTGCCAAGGCGAGGGAGGAGTTGCGTGCGATGGAGAATCAGGCAGGGATTGCGGCGGGGCAGACGGCGATGGAGGCGCAACGGGCTGAAATTGCGCGTACTGCGGAGGCACTTGCAGCGGCGGGTCAGGCAGCGGATGCAACGGGTGCGGTTGCCCAGCAGGCGGCGGCTTCGAAGGCGGATGCGGGTAAGACGGCGGCAGCGAATGGATCGACGGAGTCGGGTGATGCGGCTGCAAAAGGCGCGCAAAGTGCCGCGGGCAAACAAGGGAAGGAGGGGGAGGCCATGGCTGAAACTGCGGCAGGGGCGGAGGGTGATGCTGGGGCGATGAGCGCGGCGGAATGGCTTGCGAAGGCGATGGAGGCGTTGGCGGGTAAGGCGATGGGAAAGAGCGACTCAGGTCAGGGGCAAGCGGGGGGGCAGGGGCAACCTGCGAGCGGGCAGGCTGATTCAGGGAGTGCAGAGAATGCGGCGACGAAGGCGGGATCGATTTCGCCAGGGCGCAAAGCGGAGTTGGCGTTGGGTGCTGCAGTGGATGCACAACGCCAAGAAGCGCGCGCGTCGGCACAGCCTGGGTCACCGCAGGCACCGACTGGAGCTTTGCCCGGCCAGACTCAGCCGGGAAACTCGGTGGGTCAGATTTCTTCGGATTCTGGGCAGTTGGCTGATGCCTCCGGTGGTGATGCGACGGGATTAGCGGCGATGAAGGCAGGGGAGCGGAGAGAGTGGGGCCGGCTTCCCGCGCAGATGGCGAAGGATTTGAGTGAAGGGCGTCGGGAGAGTGCCCCGACGGAGTATCAGGCGCAGGTGGAGGCGTATTTCAAGGCGATTGCCGATCGGTCTGCCCGGCGGAAGTAAAACCTCCCATTTGGATGAGTCCCTCATGAAAACGATTTCGCGGAACTTGGCGGGTGCGGTGCAATCGTGTCGGACGTTCTCTTGTTTTTTGGTGATTGCGGGTGCCATAGCCGGGCCTCTTTGGGCGGCTGATGCGGTGGATGAGGCGATGCGTAAAGCGTCAGAATATCTTGTCGCCAAACAGGATGCGCGGGGTGCGATTCGTGAGAATGATTCGCATGAAACGGCGATGACGGCGTTGTCGTTACTGGGCCTGGCGGCGGTGGGGCATCAGGCTTCTGAGGAGGGGAAGCATGGGGACGCGTTTCGGAAGGCGTTGGGCTTCGTGTTGAAAGAGGATCGTCAGGATAAAGATGGGTACTTTGGTTCAAAGGATCATTCGCGGATGTATGGTCATGGGATTGTGACGCTTACGTTGTCGGAGCTTGCCGGCATGGGGGTGGACGGACCGATGAATGAAGTGTTGCGCAAGCGATGTCAGGCTGGGGTAGATTTGATTTTGAAGTCGCAGAATGCGAAGAAGCGCTCGGGTCAGGAGGGGGGATGGCGTTACGTTCCAACGGCGGACGACTCGGACCTTTCGGTGACGGTGTGGCAGTTGATGGCGTTGCGGTCGGCGAAGAACAGCGGGTTTGAGGTGCCGGGGACTGCGATTGAGCGTGCGGTGGATTACATTAAGCGCTCGCATCGGGTGGGTAAGGGTAAAGCGGAGTTTCGCGAACCGACGGGCTTTGGTTATCAGGTGGGTGGGCGTTCGGTGTGGTCGACGGCGACTGAGGGGTTGTTGGCGTTACAGGTGTGTGGGGAGTACCAGAGTCAGGAGGTGGTGAGCACTGCTGACTGGTTGTTGGACCATCCTCCGAAGGTGCAGGGGACGGAGTGGTTTTTTTACGGGACGTACTACTACGCGCAGGGGATGTATCAGCGTGGGGGGAATCATGCGGACGAGGCGGCGCGTCGGGTGGCGGAGGTTTTGTTGCCGATGCAAGAGGCCGATGGTTCGTGGAAGGCGGCGGGGGGGCAGGAGGGGTCGATGCGGGTGTATCGCACGGCGATGGCGATGCTGAGTTTGGGGGTGAAGTACCATTTCCTGCCGATTTATCAGCGGTGAGTGCGGGTGGGGCGGCCAGATGCGAGGTGTCGGCATCATGGACGACTCATCTACGTCCTGGGCGGAGGTTACGGCTTGTGGTTTGAGTAGGCTGTTCCCTCTGACCTGGACGGCCATTGGTGACTTGTGCTGCCGGAGACCTCCGCTCTTCGTGTTCTGCGTTTTGTCTCGAGGGGTCAGCTTCGGCGGACGCCGATGCCGATTTTCTCGCGGAGGTAGCGGATGGAGCGGGCGACTTCGCCTTTTTGGTATTCTTGGTCGGCGAGTTTTTTGTCAGCGCCGACCGGAGGACGGAACGGGGGGATGGGTTTCCCTTGGCGCGCCATCTTCTCGAAGTTGGCGAGTGCGGTTTCTTTTCGGTCAAAGTGTTCCCAGAACTCGGGCTTTTTGTAAGCGAACTTCTTGGAGAAGCCGGAAATGGTTTCAATGAATACGGGGACGTTTGGACAAAGTTGCGTCCATCGAGTGAGGTATTTTTCCCAGTCCATTAATCCCTCGCCGGCAGCGGTCCACGCGATTTCTGCGCCGTCCTCCGTTTGCCAAATCATGTCGTCGCGAAGGCTGGAGCAGAGCACGTATTTTCCGAGGTTTTCGAGAACGTCCATGGGATCTTCGAGGGTCCACGTGGAGTTGCCGGAGTCGATGTTGGCACCGACGAAGTCGGGTCCGGCGGATTCGATGAGTTCTACGAGTTCCCAG